>CAMKDG010000210.1 GCA_946411205.1 uncultured Desulfotomaculum sp. | reverse complement strand
GCCATTTGGAGCCGACTGTTGCAGTACTCTTTAATTTCTTCCTGCTTTAACCCTAGCATGATATGTTTCACCGTCAGCCTTTGCCTGAGGGGTTTGTTAATATTCATACCCAATTTGTTACGTATGGTGGGCTGCCCGGCTAAGATAAGGATAAATGGGTTTTGTGAATCCATTTTAAAGTTAAAAATCAATCGTAGGTCTTCCAAGAGCTTGTTTGATGCCAAATGTATTTCATCTAAGATAATAACCGGGGTTATCCGGTTATCATAATACATAGAACTAATGGCCTGCTGGATCTGGCGAAAGATGGCCACCTTTTTATGGGCTGGCTGCTCACCTAATTCTAGGGCCAACCCCTGGTAAAACTCTGATACTGTAACAGTAGCCAGAGAAAAGTAACAATGCCTGTAAAGGGATGGATTTAACTCACCAACAAACTTACGCAAAGTGGTGGATTTGCCTGCCCCAGGCTCACCGGCCACAAGCCCCATGCCTCGGGTATTTTGCAGGTATCTTAGCCGTTGTAGAAGCTCTTGTAAATCTTGGCTGATATAGAGCTTGTCCGTAGGAATTTCCTTGGTAAAGGGATTAAATTTGAGGCCAAAGTATTGAAGAAACATTAACTCTCACCTGCCTCTTTAGATTTTTTCGCAATTTCAGTAAAGGAAATACTGCTAGAGAGGACTTTAGGGGATGGGATATCTTTTGGGAGTTCTTCAAGTTTATCTTTTTTGCTTGAGCCAGTGGGTCTACCACGACGTTTAACTTTGGCGTTATCGTAGAAATTGACCCTTCTAGCCTCACCCACCAGTTTACCTTCCTGGTAAAGTGGTAGTGTCCTTTGGGGAATAGTTAACCACTCCGGTTCGTAGCGCACCTCTACCCGTGAATTGGCTAAACCCTGGTCTGTTTCATAAAGTATAGAATCAACTGATAAGGTAGCGTCATGGTTTACCTTACGGGTAATCCGTAGCAAAAAATGTTCTTTCAATAGCTCTGGATCAGAAAAAAGAGTAATCTGGTGGGCTTGGGACATGAAAAAATCTAAGGGACTTACCCCTAAAGCACTGTGGGTTTTACGATGGTAATCCTCCTCCAACCACCGCCAAAAGAGTACGTTTAATTCATCGAAACTTTTAATTTGAGTGGGATCAATACTACATAAAAAGCGTTGACGGACTGTGAGGAAGAACCGTTCAATTTTCCCCTTAGAGGTAGGTGTGAATGGGGCTGTATGAATCAATGAACACCCTAAACCAGCACACAGCATGGCTAATTGATTAGTTCGATACACCTTGCCGTTATCGGTGTAGATCATTTTAGGAATCCCGCGCTTTAACATCGCCTCACGCAAGACTGCTCACATGGCATTGTAGTTCTGGGTATCAAAGAATTGTGCGTGGGTAACAAGTCTAGAGGCGTCATCCAGAAAGGCTAAAAGATACGTTTTTTTCTTGGACTTGCCAACTTTAATAGATGGCCCATAGAGGATATCTGCTTGCCAAAGCTCATTAATCCACTGGTGAGAGAATCTTTTCAATTCACGTTCTTGTTCATCGGGGTTCTTACCGGCTGCTACATCGGGATTGGCACCAACAAAACGATAAAAAGTAGCTAATGATAACTTGTTTGGGTTAATAACTCCTTCTTTGACCAACTCCTCGTACAATAACACTGTAGTTAGCCTAGGCTTTTCGGCCCGTTTTTGCCAGATGGCATCTGCAATTTCTAAACTTACTTTGCGACTCTTACCTTTATCTGAGCGACGTCCAGGTTTTAAGGCATCAATACCACCACGGCGGTACTCAAAAAGCCAATTGGATAAGGTCTTTGGGGAATAATTTTTTACCCCATAGTAGGGCATTTCAATGGGGTTACTGCAAAGCGCTTCAAAATATTCCTTATGATTATTGATCTGTCCATTCAATATGGGGCTAATTAGCGAAAATCTTTTCAGAGCTATGTTTTCTCTGTCTGAAGAAGAAAGCACAACAAACACACCTCCGGCAATCCATTAATTGACGGGAGATGTTTAACCGGTCAAACGCTTCCCATAGTTGGAAGGATACCATTAACCGATGTTGCTGGCCAATGCAAAAGTTCTGTTTTTTACCTTCTCTACTAAAAGCTTGTTATGATAAGCTTCTCACAGGGTAAACTATTTCTGCGAGAAGCCATAAAAGATTTGTTGGATTGTGCGAAAAACCTTGTGGAGAAGGCCTGGATCGTAGAAAATCCGGTTGTCACAATGCGCAACACTTTTTTGGCTTCTTTCTTTATGTCTATTTCCTCAGGTAACTTAATTCCTGATACTAACTGCCGTAGCACCAATTTGATAAAGACTAGATTATTAGCAAACCTTTTCCGATAGAACTGCAAATGTTGCCTTTGCCAGTTAACATGAGCTACGACAGCTTTAAGGAATGGTAGCAGGTTAAAAAACTGGCAGAACAAGTTTACCCAAATGAATGTTAGTGAGTATTGATAATAGGGAAGACAGAAGGACGGTAAGTAGGAAAAGGTGTGTCCACACCTAGAACAATAATATCTTCGAATTAAG
>CAMKDG010000209.1 GCA_946411205.1 uncultured Desulfotomaculum sp. | reverse complement strand
ATGATATTTACGGTGACAAGCTGTTACTTTTTTCGGGTTTCTCCGTCTAATTTGTAAGGCGTTAGGTATTCCTTGCTAATATTCCTGTCAAAATTTAACTTAACTCGTTGAATGATTGGTCTCTGACTTATATTGTTCGTTGAATATTGATAGCAAACAATGATACAATGTCTTTGTATGTCAGTTTATATAAGGGTGGTGTCTTACCATGGAAAAGAAAAAAAGAAGAAAACTGAAGTTTCTTCCCTTTGTAATATTTTGCTCGTTTTTAATACTGTTTTTGGGTGTAGGATATGTGTTAGCTAATCAATTTATCTTTAACAATAAGTTGACTCCCTTGATTTCTAGCAAAGAAGCAGAGGAAGTAACGGATTTGGATAAGCGGGTAAATTTCCTCTTACTGGGGATTGATGCCCGGGAAGGGGAAAAGAACACTCGAACCGATAGTATGATTTTGGTCAGTGTGGATAAAGAAAGCAACCGCATTGCCATGATCTCTTTGCCGCGGGACACTCGGGTGAAGATACCCGGGCATGGCTATGATAAGATTAATGCAGCCAATGTTTATGGTGGTCCAGAGATGGCGACGAAAGTGGTATCCGATCTGGTGGGTTTAGACATTGATAAGTACATCACCACCAATGTTCGCGGCTTTCGGGATATCGTGGATACCCTGGGTGGGGTAACCATTGATGTGGAGAAACCGATGAAACATTACGATCCCTATGATGAACCAGACCTGCAGAGAATTGATCTGAAGGCAGGGGTCCAGAAACTTGACGGTGACAAAGCCTTGCAATATGTACGTTTTAGAAGTGATGCTCTTGGCGATGTCAGTCGGACCGAACGCCAGCAGAAGTTCTTAAAGGTGCTGGCCAAGGAAATGATGCAGCCCTCTACCATTACGAAGCTGCCCAAGTTGGTTCCTACTATTAATAAGTATATCGATACTAACTTGAGTTTAACAGAAATGATTGCTTTGGCTAATGCCGGTAAACACTTAAGTAATGTAGAGATTGTGACGCAAACCATGCCTGGTAAGTTCTTAAATATGAATGGTGTCAGCTATTGGAGCATTGATCCGAAACAGGCGAAAATGGTGGCAGAGTCCATTATTAAAGAAGGCAAAGTTTATGATGTGGTGCTGGGCGAAGAAAATATAGACACACGCAACGTGGCAGTTGAAACCGGTACCAAGTCGCAGAATAAACCAGCTGTCTCAACCAAGAAGGATACAGAGGATTCCCTTGATAAAACGGACACAGATGAAAAGGACAAGGGCAGTGGAAGCAAGAACAGCGGTAACAAACATAGTACCTCTGACAATGGTGTAACCAAGAAACCGAATAATAGTGCTAATAACGGTAATGTAGAGATCATTGTTAACCCACCGAATGCTTCAGAAACGGGGAACACAACCAATACCACCGGAAATGGCACCAAGAATCAACAGGGTACCAAGGAAGGAACCCAACAAAATAGTACGAATAGTTGGCTGCCAACGCAGCCGCTATAAATATTAATGAAAAAGGGTGAAATAGTATTGAAGCGACCCAAGAAGTGGCAGTATATCTTGTTATCCCTTTGTGCAACCCTCCTTATAACCGGGTTAGCCTGGTTGTTTATTCCCGATTGCAGCAGTGCCAGCAATGTTGTGACACCGCTTACTAATTCCGAGATTAAGGATTCCTACGAGGTAGTTGTGGTGGGCGGTGATCCAGAAGGTGTGGCAGCAGCCGTGGCAGCGGCCCGCAGTGGTGTAAAGACCCTTTTGGTAGATACCAGGCCGGTGTTAGGGGGCCTAGCAACCCAAGGCTGGCTTAATAGTCTGGATATGAACTACGGGCCAGGCCGAGTAATCTTAAACAAAGGCATCTTTCAAGAGTTTTTTAATGGCATAGAAGGAGACTCCTTTGATGTCACAACGGCGGCCAATGTATTTCACCAGATGGTTAACAGTGAAGCAAACTTGGATGTTCTGGTAAGTGCTCAAGCCGTGTATCCCCTGGTAAATGGCCAGGTAAATTCTTTGGTTAGCCCAGGGCAGTCAGCAGCGGTAAATCAGGTGGCTCAAAAATATCAGGCCATTCCAGACGATATTAAAGTACTAAATACTAAAAACAAGGAAAATAAAATCCAAACAAAACAACCAGCGGCTGGTCAAACAAAACCTGCGGTACAGGAGCCAGATAAGCAAGCGCTGACTGGCATACAGGTACAATTAGCGGATGGGAAAACAAAGGATATTCTTGCTGCTCGGGTGATTGATGCCACCCAGGATGCGGATATTGCTGTTGCTGCCGGAGTACCTTACACCTATGGACAGGAAGATTACGGTCGGGGCGATAAGTTAATGGCTGTGACCTTGGTGTTTAAGCTGGACGGTATCAGTAAAGCCGATTGGCTGAAGATGATGTTGCATTTAAATACCAGCGGCTTACCACAAACCGGAGCTAATTTTGTCAGTGCCTGGGGTTTTGGCACCATTATGAAGGATTATAAGTCCAACATCCCGGAAGTGGCTATGCGGGGACTTAACATTGGTCGTCAAAAGGATGGCACCATTCTCATTAATGCCCTGCAGGTATTTGGTATTGAT
>CAMKDG010000208.1 GCA_946411205.1 uncultured Desulfotomaculum sp. | reverse complement strand
AAATGTGTAAATTTCTAGGAATTAAATGGCGTTTATATCCATTTTTGTGGAACATTTTATTTGACATATTAAATATATGTAATAAGTTTTGTATGTAGAAAAAAGCCTAAGCTTGTCAGCTTAGGTTGAAGTAATTCCAATATACAAATTGATGTAAACTAATGAAAAATGGATCTTTAAATGATTCATGGAGACAACGAGCTAAAGTGTTAGAGAAGCTATTAAAATTAAGATTTAACGATTATCATGAATTCGTGCTCTTGTTTGTCAGACTCAGTTGCTTCATAATAATGTCATAATGTCATAAGTTTTAAATCGTCTCCGTAAAAACCGTTTTTTTTCTGACCTAAAATGACAATAGCGGCCCCTGCAGGTCTATTATTTTATCTCCAACCTTTGTCACATGTGGGTAGGGTGAATGTACGTGGTAAAGAAATCAGATGACAAAGCCTCCTAAAATAAGCAATCACATATTTTAGGAGGCTTTTCCAAATGAAAACAAAGTCAAAACAAAATGAATCTGTACAAAATAGGGTGTCCACAAAATTATTCATGATGGTCCTTGTCTTGTCTTCCCTATTGGCAGCCATCACGGTGGATATGGTGAACCCTGTTCTTGGTCTCATTAGCGAATCCTTACAAGCTTCGACAGTTCAAGTGAGTTGGGTAGTGACTGGAATTACACTTCTACTTGCTATTGGTATTCCTCTATACGGACGAATGTCGGATTTTATTGAACTCAAAAAGCTGTACACTTTTGCCACTTTTGTATTGAGCATTGGAAGTTTGATCTGCGTTCTTGCTCCTAGCCTGCCCGTATTAGTACTCGGCCGGATGGTTCAAGGAGCTGGAATGTCTGCCATACCGGTCTTATCTGTTGTGGCGGTTTCGAAGTTTTTTGCAGAAGGGAAACGCGGCACCGCACTAGGAGTCATTGCGGGATGTATTGGTATAGGAACAGCCTTAGGACCGATCTTCGGCGGCGTTGTCGGCCAAACATGGGGATGGCCTGCTTTATTCTGGATAACCTTTATCCTCTCACTCTTCACTGTAGTCGGGTCTATTTTTGCTCTGCCAGGAAATAAACCGATAACTGCAGATGAAGCCGGGCGAGGATTTGATTTGGCAGGTGGTGCTCTGTTAGGTCTTGCCGTGGGACTATTCCTTTTGGGGGTAACGCAAGGGGAAAGCAACGGCTTTACCTCATTGTCTACATTAGGAAGTCTTTTGGGTTCCCTTATTTCCATGATTGGATTCATTTGGCGTATTGGCGTGGCAAGAAATCCATTCGTACGACCGGACTTATTCAAAAATAAATTCTATGTGAGCTCCGTGGTTGTAGCATTTTTGTCTGCATTTTCCTATTTTGCGGTCCTTGTATACGTACCGTTGCTTAATTTGGAAGTTAACCAACTCACTCCTGGTGAAGCAGGTTTAACACTTTTACCAGGTGGCGCGGCTGTTGCACTCCTTTCGCCATGGGTTGGCCGAATATCGGATCGTGTTGGAACCAAATCGCTTATTTTCACTGGACTAATCGTGATGGGAAGTTCTACTTTTTTCTTGTCGACATTTGCCTCAGGGGCATCCCCCATTATGAGTTCAGTGGGAGTCATGGGGGCGGGAATAGCTTTTGCTTTAGTTAATTCACCCGCTACGAATTCTGCTGTAAAAGTTCTTCAGAAGGATATGATTGGAGTCGGTATGGGATTCTTTCAGGGGGCACTGTATCTTGGGGCAGGAGCAGGAGCTAGCCTCGTTGGAGCATTTCTGCATGCACGGAGAGATGCTAACTTTCCGTTAAACCCAATGTATCGTTTAGATGTCGTAAACTACTCCGATTCATTTCTGGTGGTTACCATTGCAGTGATCGTCGCATTAATCGCAAGTATCGGATTAAAGAATGATAAACAGGGTAGCAGATTAGTCAAACCTACGAAATGACTAATGGATTGCCGAAATCGACAGACTCACCCACGACAGCCTGCCTTATTGGCATAGCCGATTCATGCTGCAATATAGAGCGGCTACCTCAGAAGGTCATTAACTTTGACCTGAGAGGTAGCCTCTTTAGGATAGAGAATCCATTAAATGCCCATGCCTTCTATCAGCGCTCCCCAGTCAATCCCATCCGTCCATTTTAGCGCCAACGGCAGGTCTTCGCTTGTCCAATTAAACACAAACGACGTTCCTTCACCGCCCACCTGGTGGTCTTTCCCCCCATAAATTTGCAGAAAATATTGCTGTCCGCGAACGTTTGCTTCGGTTGATAAGATGACATATTCAGGCGTATATATAACGGTATACTCGTGACCGTTATATATCTTTTTTGATTCGCTTATGTTTTGCCCTTCGAAGTCGAATTTCGTTTTGCTTATCGATATAGAGACGCCTCTTCCATGATCGTCTTTGTAGATCAGTCCCAATCCCTCGATATCTTCCGTCGTGATTTCTGATTTATATTTATAAACTTTGTTTAATTCTGTGCCATTAAATTCGTTGGTCTCCGTATTGGGAAACGTTAAGTTGACAATGGCGGAGCCAAAAGCATATTCACCAATCTTCGCAGGCAACATCAAGCCCACCACAGCTTGTTCCGCAGAACTTTTATCTG
>CAMKDG010000207.1 GCA_946411205.1 uncultured Desulfotomaculum sp. | reverse complement strand
ATAGCCAGGGGAAAGCGTCCGACAGGAATCAAGGTTTGGTAGGACTGAGACAAAAGAGCGGAAATAAATCCGCTGCGAATATAGCGGCCATTAATAAAGAAATTCTGATATTGCCTGGAGGCACGGGTCAACACCGGTTTGCTGATTAAGCCGGTGATGGCTAGCAGAGAACCCTGATAGTTAACTTCCAGCATACTTCGTACATTCTCTGCTCCCAAAATACTGGCAGCGGTATCTTTAATGGAACCTGTACCGGGGCTAAAAAAAAGTACCCTGGTACCACTGCGCAGTTCAAAGCGGACATCCGGCCTGGCCAGAGCAATCCTTGATAGCAAATCACTGATCTGACTTGTTTCGGCCGTTGCAGTCTTGAGGAACTTTCTTCTGGCCGGCGTATTATAAAAAAGATCCCGTACTTCAATGGAGGTGCCAACCGGACAGCCCACAGGGGAGACCTCTTTGATTTCTCCCGCTTCGACCAAAACCCTGGTACCAGCCACTTCATCCTGTTGGCGGGTCACCAGTGTAACCTTAGCCACAGCGGCCACACTGGGCATAGCCTCTCCCCGGAAACCCAGCGTGAGAATGTGGTTTAAGTCCTCTGCCAGTTTTATTTTACTGGTGGCATGACGTTGAAAACAAAGGGTAGCATCCTGAGCAGACATACCACTCCCATTATCCACCACTTTAATACAATCTATGCCACCTTCCACTAATTCCACACTGATCCGGTTGGCTCCGGCATCTAAGCTGTTTTCTACTAATTCCTTAACCACAGAAACTGGACGCTCCACAACCTCGCCAGCAGCAATCTGGTTGGCTGTAATTTCGTCCAGCACAAGAATTTTACTCAAATATATTCACCCTCTAACCGTCCGAGCGTACTTCTCTTTGCTCCTCGCGCTGAAACATCATAAAGGTGTCCGTAGACTTATCCTGGAGGTACACATAGTTAAAACGATAATCCTCTTTACACTGCTCATATAGTTTCCAACCCTCTTCCTGGCAAGCTTTGCAAGCCTGGATAGGAATGGTAATGGCCAAGATGCGGTATCGCTTACCCTCCGGGTGGTAGGCCTGGGAGTCGATGGTCAGGTAGCCTGGACACTGGGAACACACATAGACCTTTTCGATCTGTTTCTCTTCAATAAACTGAGTATCGTAATAAATAGGTTTATTGCGCTGGTAGAACTTTTTACCATTGGTCAAGGCCAGACGATCCAGCTTATGACGATTGGCCCAGATTTCGTTTAATTCTTCCACTACCCGTTCAATTTCTGAAGAAACCTGGGGCTTTTCTTGATACATCCCTGGATAATACCCCGGCTCAACCACCGAGGTATAGTCTTTGCCCGCCAAAGCCAACAGAATGGCCAAATTTACGTAGGGTAAAGCAGTCTCTATGGCATAGCCGCCTTCCAAAACGGCTAAGTCTGGTTTTAGTTTCTCAGTTAACCGGGCATAGCCCTGAGCACTGATGAGCATCTCACCCAAGGGATCAGAAAAATGATTATCCTGACCGGCTGAGTTCACCACAAAATCCGGCTGCCAATCTTTTAAAATAGGTAGAATCAGGTGGTCCATCACATAATGCAAACCCGCGTCCGTTACTCCCGGGGGTAGCGGAATATTGATAGTGCTGGCATAGGCTCCGGGTCCACCCAGTTCATAGGTATAACCCGTACCGGGGTAAATGGTGCGGCCATCCTGGTGAAAGGAAATAAATAACACATCCGGGTCATGATAAAAAATGTCCTGAGTCCCGTCTCCGTGGTGTACATCGGTATCCACAATGGCAATTTTTTTGACCCCATAGGTGCGTCGCAGGTACTCCACTAAGACCGCTTCGTTATTAATACTACAAAAGCCACGGTTGCCGTGCACTACCCGCATGGCGTGATGCCCGGGGGGGCGTACCAGGGCAAACCCGTTTTTGATCTCACCGTTGATAATTTTATCCCCTAAGCTCATGGCCGAACCCGCGGCAATACGGTGTGCTTCCAATACCTGTTCACTGACGGTGGGTACACAAAAATGGACCCGTGAAATGTCGTGTAGACTTGCCAGCCGTGGTGGAAATTCTTCGATCTCCGGCAAATCCAAAATGCCCTCTTCAAAGATTTGATCTCTCGTATATAAAAGTCGTTCTTCCCTTTCCGGGTGGGTGGGAGAAATAGCCCAGTCAAAGGCAGGAAAGAAAATAATGCCGGTCTTTTTCATTATTTCAGCAACCTCCCCCCGGAACCAATATGGCCGAGAATTCCTCTGGGTGTTTGGACAGAGATTTGGTACAGTTTACCGGTGGTTTGCCAATCCCGCACAATATTAAACACATCTTGACCGATAATCTCAATCTCCTGCACGTATTCAGTCAGATTCATGCTTGCCGCCCTTTTCAATAGCCAGGATTTAGCCAGTTCCACGGCTGAGATTTCATCTATGGTAGCTGCCAAACTGCCCTGGTAGCCCTCTTCTTCAATAATATAAATTTTCCGTTCCGTATCTGCCAACAGGCTAACCTGTAGAGTCGGTTTCGCCACTGCCGCTCCGATGGCATTCGCCACCGGCGTATAGGGTGGTAAAATGGGTATACAACCTAATCTGGAAGCGATCTGCGGTACCA
>CAMKDG010000206.1 GCA_946411205.1 uncultured Desulfotomaculum sp. | reverse complement strand
GCTATGAGTTGGGCATGTTTGAAAATCCTATGCCTGGATCAAGCTCGCGGTAGAATTGTCTCCCCATGACGAGCGGCTAAAAAATAATTTAGCCCTTATTCAAACCAAAGCCAAAACGCCATAAAAAATTACTCCTTAAACAAGCCTTGTTAACGACCACAAGGCTTGCTCTATTTTAAAAAACCCCTTTAACGTAACCAATCCCCTGTCCTCAGCATAAACTACAGGGGGAACGTAATGGTCATGATGAATTATGATCCCAGGCAAGAGTAAAGTAGGTGTTTCGATGAAAATAGTTATCCTGTGTGGAGGAAAAGGGACACGTATGCGGGAGGAAACAGAATTCCGCCCCAAACCTTTGGTTGAAGTGGGAGACAATCCGATTATTTGGCATATTATGAAGATTTATTCCTACTATGGTTTCCATGATTTTATATTATGTGTGGGCTATAAAGGCGACATGATTAAACGGTATTTCATGGAAATGAGTTGGCGCAACAATGACTTTACAGTAAAAACTACCTCTCATGCCAGCCTACAGTTTCATACCACAGCGAAAGAGGACTGGAACGTGACCCTTGTCGATACCGGACCTGAGACTCTCACGGGAGGGCGGATCAAAAAGATCAAAAAATATATTCACGATGAGCATTTTATGCTTACCTATGGTGACGGGCTAAGTGATGTCAATATTAAAGAACTCTGGGCTTATCATCAGCAAGCAGGCAAACTTGCAACGCTAACGGGTGTTCACCCGATTTCCCCCTTTGGGGTAATTGAAACTAAAAACAGCATTGTCACAGCCTTTAAGGAAAAGCCAATTTTGGATGACCTCATCAATGGCGGCTTTATGGTTTTAAATCGAAAAATATTTGATTATTTGCCCCAAGAGGATTGTGCCTTTGAGCAGGAACCTCTGCACCGGCTTGCCGCAGATGCACAACTTGCCGTATACAAACACAACGGATTTTGGACCGCCATAGACACCCATAAAGATGTTGAAAGAGTAAATGAACTTTGGCGCACAGGAGAAACACCATGGAAACTGTGGGATTAAATTTTCCTGAAATGTTTGATGGCATCTATCGGGGCAGAACTGTCCTGGTAACAGGCCATACCGGCTTTAAGGGTTCCTGGTTGTCAGTCTGGCTTCATTTAATGGGTGCAAATGTCATTGGCTATGCACTGGATCCCCTTTCCCAGCAAGATAATTTTATTCTTTCCGGGCTGCCGGATAAAATGATTGACATTCGCGGCAATATCCTGGATGCCTCTACATTGAAGCAAGTCTTCACTACCTACCAACCGGAAATCGTATTTCATTTGGCAGCCCAGCCAATTGTCCGACACTCTTACCAAATGCCTGTGCTAACCTTTGAAACTAACGTGATGGGTACCGTCCATGTTTTGGAGAATATTCGAACCTCCTCTACCGTTAAAACAGGAGTCATCATTACCTCCGATAAATGCTATGAAAATCAGGAACAGCTTTGGGGCTACAGAGAGAAGGACCCACTGGGCGGTTACGACCCCTACAGCGCCAGCAAGGGCTGTACGGAAATTGTCACGGCCTCTTATCGAAAAGCCTATTTTAGCACAGATTCAGGCGGTAAGCAGGAAAAATCCCTGGCTTCCGTTCGAGCCGGCAACGTCATTGGCGGCGGCGATTGGTCTGATTGCAGACTGCTTCCCGATTGCATTCGAGCATTACAGTCACAAAAAACCATTGAAATCAGAAACCCAAACTCCATTCGCCCCTGGCAACATGTCTTGGAACCGCTTTATGGCTATCTGCTATTGGCAGCCAAAATGTTTAAAGACGGTTCTCGATACAGCGGTGCCTGGAACTTTGGACCGGATTTTGCTTCTGTGGCTCCGGTAAAAAAGGTGGTCGAACAGGTTATTGCACTTTGGGGCAGCGGCCTCTGGGTGGATTGTTCCAATCAAGCAGCTTTGCATGAAGCTGTTTTATTAAGCCTGGACTGTACCAAGGCGAAAACCCTATTGGGCTGGCAGCCCCGCCTTAGCTTGCACAAGGCCTTAGAGTATACTCTAGCATGGTACAAAAATGATGCCCAAAAGGACATTTATCAGCTATGCAAGGAGCAAATAGCTGAATATTGTCTGACCTAAGGTGAGAGCGGAGGGACACAGTACCGATGAAATTATCAGACTATATTGCCAGCTTTCTGGCAGATCGAGGCTGCACACATGTTTTTGGCTATGCAGGCGGAGCGATTACCCATCTGATTGACTCCTTATACCAGAGGCAGGACCTTCATTTTATCGGCACTTATCATGAACAAGGAGCTGCCTTTGCTGCGGAAGGCTATGCCAGAAGAAAAAATGGCCTTGGTGTAGCCATTGCCACCAGTGGACCGGGGGCGACCAATCTGTTAACCGGTATCGGCAGTGCTTATTTTGATTCCATTCCCTGCCTTTACTTAACAGGTCAAGTAAATACCTATGAATATAAGGAAGACTTGCCAATACGGCAGCTAGGCTTCCAGGAAACCGATATTGTTAGTATCGTGAAGCCGATTACCAAATATGCGGTTCGGATCATCGATCCCCTGCAGATACGATATGAACTGGAAAAAGCAATATCCCTAGCTACCTCTGGCAGAAAAGGCCCGGTCTTACTCGATATCCCCATGGATATTCAGCGGGCCAATGTGGATGAGAAATGTCTGTGTGGCTATCCTGAGAAAGCTGATGCTAGGGTGGAGGCGGATTTCTCCCTTGCTCACATCATGGAATTGCTGGGGCAGGCCCAACGGCCAGTAATATTAGTTGGTGGCGGGGTTCGGCTCTCCGGTGCTCAAAAGCTTTTCAATCAAATGGCCAAACAGTTGGCAATACCGATTGTCTGTTCACTGATGGGGCGCGATGGATACGATAATACAAACGATAAC
>CAMKDG010000205.1 GCA_946411205.1 uncultured Desulfotomaculum sp. | reverse complement strand
TTGTGGTAGTCAGTTTTTTTATTTCAACTGTCTACCACAAGGGGAGCATATCATTCATAACCTGGGGTTGTCTATTATTCACGTCGTAATGCCACAATGGGGTCCAATTTAGAGGCTTTGTTGGCAGGGTACAGGCCAAAAAACACGCCGATAAAAGCCGAAAAGAGGAAGGCAAACAGCACCACCCACCAGGAAACCAGCGGTGGTAGCTTTAGCACCAAGGCGACAATCAAGGCACCCCCGTAACCTAACAGAATGCCGATCAGACCACCAACGGCGCACAAGACAATGGCTTCAATCAGAAATTGAACTAAGATATCCTTTCTTTGGGCACCCAAAGCCATGCGTATACCAATTTCCCGAGTTCTTTCGGTGACAGAAACCAGCATGATGTTCATGACACCGATACCGCCCACCAGTAGTGAAATGCCTGCAATGCAACTGATAATCAAACCAATAATCCCGGTAACCTTACTGACCGTTTGCATCTCCTGTTCCATGCTATACACAGCATAATGATCCGATGCATTGTGGCGTCGCTCAAGAATCACTTTGACCCGTTCCATAGCCTGATAGACTTCTTCCTTGCTGGCTGCACTGCCAAAAAGTGAGCCAACATTCTCCCAGCGTGAGCCTCCGGGCGTTGAAGATATGGGGAGGTAGGCATAGTTATCCGGGGTCATACCAGGAATCGCCGATTCGGTTTTTTTGATGACACCGATTACCACGGCGGAACTCCCTTGCAGGATTACTCGCTCCCCCACAGGGTTTTCTACATTAAAGAGATCATGGGCAAGCATTTCGTCTAAAACAACAACTTTTTTCCCGACGGCATCATCCTCTTCGTTAAAGAATCTGCCATATAAAATCTCGACATTGCGGATGTGTTTGTAATCCGCAGTGCTACCGATGATGCGGGTGGTCTTTTTACCTGTGGTACTCCGTACCTCACCTTGGTCATATTTCACCGGGGCCAAGTATTTAACTTCCGGTGCGATTTTTTTTATCACTGCTACATCTTGTTTGGTAAAATTAACGGGTCTATAAGGCTCCCCTTCTCTGTAGTTAGGGTATACTTGAAAGAGATTGGTACCAAAACTCTCCATCTCGGACATAATCATGGCTTTACCGGCCTCACCAATGGCAATTACAGAAATTACGGCAGCGATGCCAACCACAATGCCCAGAGTGGTTAAAAAGGACCGTAGTTTGTTATTTCGAAGCCCCTCCAGGCCAACCAAAATAAATTCCTTAAAGTTCATGGTTCACCTCTTCTGCAGAGGAAATTGTGCGGTTTGTTACCTCTTCATCACGGATTAAAAGCCCATCTTTAAACCGTAGTATGCGTTTAGCATGCTTTGCGATGTCCGGCTCATGGGTAACCAGTACAATGGTTGTTCCTTCTCTATGAAGTTCCTCAAAAATCTCCATAATTTCCTCACCGGTCTTGGTATCCAGGGCACCGGTTGGTTCATCCGCCATAATCACCGAAGGACGATTGACAATGGCTCTGGCAATGGCCACCCGCTGGTTTTGCCCCCCAGATAGTTCATTAGGCCGGTGGTGGAGGCGTTCCCCAAGGCCAACTTTTTCTAGGGCCAGCATAGCCCTTTGACGCCGCTCCTGGGGCTTTACACCGGCATAGAGCATGGGTAGCTCTACATTTTTCAAGGCTGTCAGGGCTGGTATCAAATTGAAGGCTTGAAAGACAAAACCTAATTTTTGATTGCGTAGGAGAGCTAATTCATTTTTATTTAAGGAGGAGACTTCGCGTTCTTCCAACCAGTAATTTCCCGAGGTAGGGGTATCCAATAATCCCAATAGGTTCATAAAGGTTGATTTACCCGAACCGGATGGTCCCATGACTGCCACAAATTCACCCCGATGCATGGTTAAGGTTACATCTTTAAGAGCTTCCACCGCAACAGAGCCGGTGCTGTAGACTTTTCTTAAATTACTTACCTTTATCATTTTTTACTCCTGTCGTAACTCTTTGACCATCCTTTAATGACGGAGCGGGGCTGAGAATAATTTCCTCGCCCTCTTTGAGGCCGCTGACAACGACATCGAATAGTTCATTGCCTTTTTCTGTTTTAACTCTTTGTTTTTTGACCAAGCCATTTTTGACCACAAAGACATATTTTTCTCCGTTTTGGCTAATCAATGCCTCAAAGGGTAAAGCCAGAAGTTTTTTAGCTTCCATTGTGACAATACTAACATCTACGGTATATCCCGGTTTAAGACCGGCGGCATCCCCTTTTAATTGTACGGTTACAGGCACAGTGGTATTGCCGCTGCCATTGGCAGTACTTTCCTGTACCGCCACGCTGGCTACTCGCGTAACCTCGCCCGTAAAGGTCTTTTCCGGCAGGGAGCCACAAGTGATGGTCGCGGGTTGTCCCACCTTGAGGGTACCGGCATCAATTTCATTGACATTAGCAGTAACTTCTAGCTTACTATCACTGCCAATCTCTAATAAACGAGTGCCTTCGAGAACACGGTTGCCCTTTTCTTTTCCGACAAAAAGCACTACGCCGTCCTCTTGTGCAATAAAGTTGGCTAAATCTAATCGTTCCTTGGCCTGGGCAACTTCCTGCTGGCCTAATGCTACCTGGGCTTGCAGTGAAGAGATTTCCTTGGCAGTGGCCCCTTGCTTGACCCTCATAGAGGTTTCTTGGTAGTCTGTCTCAGCCTTGGCAAAGGCCACTTTAACTTGTTCCAGTTCTGTTATAGCCACTGCCCCTTCATTATGTAAATGAGTGATGCGGTCTAGGTCATTTTTAGCTTTATCATAGGCCACTTTATAATAGGCTAGATTTAATTGATCACTGCTGGCGGTAGCTTTGGCAAGTTGTGCTTCCAACCCGGCCAGTTTAGCTAAGGACTGTTGGTAAAGCCGCCCGAGTTCTTGGGTATCAAGTCTCCCTAAAACATCTCCTTTTTTTACTTTGTCGCCAATCTTAACAGCAAGTTCCATTAACGTACTATCCACAGG
>CAMKDG010000204.1 GCA_946411205.1 uncultured Desulfotomaculum sp. | reverse complement strand
TGCTGGAGAGGTGCCACACTTTTAATTGACAAACACAACCTGTGTCTTGCGCACCGGTAAAACTTGCAGTTTCAATACATCAAATGTTTGGTTTCACTCGACCATGGGTAGGGCGGGTCTAAAAATTTTCTGTATTTCAATACATCATATGTTTTGGTTTCACCCTCCTGGGAGAGCCCTAGTTCCTCCCGGGCATCTTATTTCAATACATCATATGTTTTGGTTTCACTATCATGGTTAGTTGGTTATCCTCTGTTACTTATCAATTTCAATACATCATATGTTTTGGTTTCACAAGAGGGCAGAGTCTTCCGGCTTGATGAATATAGATTTCAATACATCATATGTTTTGGTTTCACTGGAGAATCTAATTTTGTAACCGTTACTAGAACGATATTTCAATACATCATATGTTTTGGTTTCACAGATTTTAAAAGACGAGTATGAGAGTAATGTAACGGATTTCAATACATCATATGTTTTGGTTTCACTGCTGACCCTGTGGTCGGTACTAAAGTTTATGCAATATTTCAATACATCATATGTTTTGGTTTCACGTCTAAAAGTCTCCGTGACTTTGTTGGCCTGTTTGAATTTCAATACATCATATGTTTTGGTTTCACGCCATGGCCTTAACGGAGATTGAAAACTTAAAATCATTTCAATACATCATATGTTTTGGTTTCACCAAGAAAAATAGCGGCTTTTTTTCTTGCAAAAGTTCTCCGATGGCAGGCTAATTCAAGGTTCTAAGGCTATTTTTCCAGGCGAACACCTTTTTAAAACTACGTTCTCAAAAACCTCCTTCTTCCCTTTATTTTCAGGCGTTCGACGCCCTAACTTGAAAAACCTGCTTGGAAAAATCAAATAGTCATTGATATTATCAAAGCCCTAATTTGATCCCCCCTATCAATGATTTGGTTCAAACAACAAAACGGCACCTATCCTGGGTAAGTGCTGTTC
The DNA here is from genome assembly GCA_946411205.1 of uncultured Desulfotomaculum sp. Taxonomy (GTDB): domain Bacteria; phylum Bacillota; class Desulfotomaculia; order Desulfotomaculales; family Desulfotomaculaceae; genus Desulfotomaculum. The sequence continues at coordinate 2,095 of CAMKDG010000204.1, read as the reverse complement.
CACATATAATCATTTTGCCATGAAAATAAATCCCTTGATTTGCATTACATCCTTATCCTAACCAATGGCGAAAGGGGACAACCGACATAAGTAACCGCGAATATTTAAAAACGCAAATAGACACCCTGCCGGATAATGTTATCGAAAAGATTCAAGAATATATCAATGATACCGGTTATTTGAATGCTATTCCCGATATGGCGAAGTCAATTCCAGAGAGCAAGGCTACGCCTCTTAGTGAGTGCCTTGATAGCGTCGGATGGGATATAAATTAAAATACACACGGCAAGCCAATAAGGACGCTGAAAGTTGGAGCAATCTGGGCTTGACAAAAATTTCAGGTAGTCTATACTAAGGTTAACAATCGTTAACCTTGAAGGAGGACCCCATGGAACATATTTTTTCTCACCAGGGTAAAAGAGGAGATATCCTCAAGGCCAGTATTGAGCTGTTTGCCGCCCGGGGGTACGACGCCGTATCGGTACGGGATATCGCGAAGCTGGCTGGCGTTACCGAGGCAGCCCTCTACAAGCACTTTAAGGGCAAAGAAGAAATGTCCCTCTATATCTTCAGAGAAATTATCCGGGATTACTGCCAACGAATTGATCATATTAAGAATCAAGATATTCCGTCCCTGGATAAGCTTTGCGAGCTTGTGGGTCTTACCTTCGACCTCTACGAAGTCCACCCTGCGGAAATACGTTTTGCCTTGCTGTCCCAATATAAGTTCTGGGATAGCCTGTCGGAAGAGATTAAACCCCACTTGCTGATTAAGTCCATTCTGTTGGAGGGAATGGAGTCCGGCGAAATTCCCCAGGAAGAGGTATACCTGCTCATCACCGTATACACGGGGCTGTTGTTGGAACCCCTGGCCCAGTATCCCTATTTTTACGATGAGTTGCCGCCACTGCCGGAACTAAAAGAGCGTATCATCGCCAAAGTCCGTAAGCTCCTAAGCTAGGAGCCATTTCTTTACCCCGAAGTTAACAATCGTTAACTAATTAATCGGAGGTGTCCTTGTATGAGATCCATCCTGCAACTGTTCCTCAAATGGATGTTCCGGTTTTGTCTAATTCACGGGGAGCGACTGAAATTCACCGGACCGGCGGTTGTCATGCCCAATCATGTGTCTTTCCTTGATGCGGTTTTTCTCTACGCATTTTTACCTCGGGGAGTCGTATACGTGGTAAACACACGAATTGCCCAGCGTTTTTCCCTTGTACTAAGGTTCTGTAACCACATCGCCATCGATCCCCTAAACCCCTATTCCCTGAAAAAGATCGTCAATGTGGTAAAAACAGGCACGCCGGTGGTACTGTTCCCCGAGGGACGCATCACCACCACCGGTGGCCTGATGAAGGTCTACGACGGCATTGGGTTTGTGGTTCAGAAAACCGGTGCCACCCTTTACCCGGTGATCTTTACCGGACCGGAGCGCAGTAAATTCTCCCGGCTGCAGGATAAAGTAAAAACCCGGTGGTTCCCAAAGGTGCAATTATTCGTGGGCAACCCGCTTCAGGTGCCGGTGTCCGAAGGCAAAAGCGCCCGGCTCTTGAAAAGGGAACTCAGCAACCGAATTCTGGAGCTCATGCAAGAGGTTCTGTTCCAGGCCAAACACCGGGAGCCGGTGAACCTATTCAACGAGGTGTTGCGGGCCGCCGCTACCCACGGAGTCAATAAAATTGCCGCCGGGGATATCACCCAGCAGGTTTCCTACCGTACCCTGCTCACAGCCGGTTACGTCCTGGCTCGCAAGTTTGCCCCACTGGTCAAGGAAGAAGAGAATGTGGGCGTCCTGCTGCCCAACTCCATTGGCCATGTGGCCGCCCTACTGGGCCTCTTTTACTGGGGCAAAACTCCGGCCATTTTAAACTTCTCCGCTGGAACCCGGAATATCCTAGATTGTGCGGAGACGGCCAATTTAAAAATGATCTTTACTTCCCGCCTTTTTATTGAAAAGGCCGAATTAACCGGTCTGATTCAGCAACTGGTAAAACATTACCGGGTGCTTTATCTGGAGGACATCAAGGCCTCTGTTTCCCCGGTGGATAAAGTCCTGGGTTTGTTTAGCTACCTGACCCGCCGACAAGGGCCC
>CAMKDG010000203.1 GCA_946411205.1 uncultured Desulfotomaculum sp. | reverse complement strand
ACTTAATTAACCTCATTCATAAAAATACGGGAGGGTAAAATGAACACGGAGCAGCAAGTAAGAGCAGAAATTCTGGAAAAAGTAGCTCAACTTTATCAGCTCAGAGAAAGCAACCGGAGCTTTATTCCGGGTGAAACAAAGGTACACTATGCCGGTAGGGTATTTAATGAAAAGGAAATGCAGGCCATGGTGGACAGTGTGCTAGATTTTTGGCTTACCCTGGGAGTTAAAGGTACAGAATTTATGGGGGATTTTTTATCCTTTATGGGCATGAACTATGGTGTGCTAGTCAACTCGGGATCATCAGCCAATTTGGTGGCCGTAAGTTCACTTTGCTCAGCTAATTTGCCTCATCCCTTGCAAGCCGGGGATGAGGTTATCACCACCGCGCAGACTTTCCCCACCACGCTAAACCCCATTCTTCAGAATGGATTGACGCCTGTCTTTGTTGATACCGAGGAAGGAACCTACAATATCAATGCAGCCAAGCTTGAGGAAGCAAGATCTCCCAGAACGCGAGTCATCATGTTTGCCCATACCCTGGGTAATCCTGCCCAGATGGATGTAATTATGGATTTTGCCAAACAATACAATCTTTATGTAATTGAGGACACCTGCGATGCACTTGACTCCTATTACGACGGCCAGCTGTGCGGCACCTTTGGAGATTTTTCCACCTACAGTTTTTATGCAGCCCACCATATCTCCATGGGCGAAGGCGGGGCGGTTCTAACCAATAATGCAGCTTTCTATCGGCAGGCGTTATCTATCCGGGATTGGGGTAGGGCCTGCTATTGTCAAACAGGCGAAGCAAATTCAAAGGGTGCCTGTGGCCATCGGTTTGACCACACCTATGAGAGCCTGCCCTATGGCTATGACCACAAATACGTTTACAACAACATTGGGTACAATCTAAAACCGCTGGATATTCAATGTGCCATGGGAGTTGAGCAGCTTAAAAAACTGCCCTCCTTCAGCGCCCGACGGCATAAGAACTTTCAGTTTTTATATGCTGCTTTAAAAAAATATGAGGAACATTTGATCCTGCCAAGGTCACTGCCAAAGGCTAAGCCCTCCTGGTTTGCGCTGCCCCTGACAGTAAAAGAACAAGCTCCCTTTTCACGCAGAGAGATCGTAACCTTTCTAGAAAAAAACCAGATAGAAACCAGAATGCTGTTTGCCGGCAATATCCTAAAACATCCCGCCTACCGTACTATCAAGCACCGGGTCGCCGGCGGGCTGGAGCACACGGAAAAGGTGCTGCAAAACACCTTTTTTATCGGCGTTTATCCTGGAATTGATGAGGAAAGGCTTGCTTATATCAGCCATATTATCGATCTCTTTATGGCCCCTTATAAGTGATACGAATCAAAAACAGAAAGGCGAAGAGACATGGATACCAATGCTAAAGAAGTGCAGTCGCCTGTTGTTAGCATTGTTGTACTTGCTTATAATCATCTTGATTATACAAAACAATGCATTGACAGCCTTTTTAAGTACACTTCTCATATTGATTTTGAATTGATAACCATCAATAATGGCTCAACGGATGGTACAGAGGAATATTTTAACAGCTTACCCAACACAATCAAGATTAGTTTTCCCAGAAATGTTGGTGTGGATAAGGCTATCAACTGCGGTTTTAGAATAGCTCAGGGAAAATACACTTTGAATCTAAGTAATGATATTGTTGTTACCTATAATTGGTTGGATAATCTGATAACCTGTATGGAAGCCGATGACAAAATCGGTATGGTGGTTCCGGTGTGCAACGCATCCTCCAATAATCAGCAGGTTGCTTTAAAATATAATTCTATGGATGAAATGCAGCAGCGAGCAAAGGAGTATAATGTCAGCAATCCCCGACTATGGGAGGAGCGATTGAAACTTGTCACCTACACCTGTCTTTTCAGAACAGAGGTACAAAAGGCCATGGGCGGCTTTGATGAGGATTTCAACCCCGGATGCTATGATGATGATGCCATCAGCTTTCGTATAAGAAGAGCCGGCTATAAGTTAGTTTTAGCAAGAGATACTTTTGTTCATCATTTCGGCTCCATCACCTTCAATGTCGAATATACCAAAGATAACCTTGCCCAAAGAAACCGCCTTTTGTTTTTTGAGAAATTTGGTGTTAATTCCTGGCAGGCCAGCTATACTGACTTTAACGTATTAGCTCTTCTGAATTATAAGCCACAATATGATGTCAATATCTTAGGTATCGGCTTATCTTATGGTGCAACACTGCTGCAAATTAAAAATATCTGCAGAGGTTATGGCAGCCAAAATATACGGATTTTCTATCTTTCAGAACAAGAAAAAAATTTGACCGACCTTAAAACTATCTCTGAATATTGCATTCATACAGAAACCGATAATTTACTGAACTATTTTGGCAGTCGACGCTATGATTATATTATCCTTGAAAGTGAGTCCAACCACTTGAAAAATATAGAAGATCTACTCATCAATCTGAACAGTTTGTTAAAAGAAGGCGGACAGCTTGTTTGTACTGCAGCAGATCAACCCCTCTATACCAGAATTAAAGATACTCTTTTTGGTGTAGGGTTGAGTAATTTGAAAAATATCAGAGATTATTACCTCTGTTTTTCAAAACCGTGATGTAACAGTAAATAGCTTAACGATTAGCAAAACCCAATCATGGGGGCGTGTGGGTACCCTTTACCCATTAACTTTATCGCCTTTCAGAAAAATCGCTTGACAAAATGTAACAATTTCCATCTCTCTGGAATATTTTAGATTAAGCTAGCTAGCTAATTTAGAAGAGGGGTTGATTATAAGTTGCCAACGCTTTCGTTAATACCAATTGGGGATGCTTATATTGCACAGTCTTACCCAACAACCAATTTTGGATCTGTTGTAGCACTGTACATTGGTAGGTTTACCGGGCTTAACGACATATACAGAAGCCTAATACAATTTCCTACACCCAACATACCCGCTGGTAATGTTCTGAACAATGCTTTTTTGAGACTCTATATGTATAGAAAGGATATACCAGGTGTTCAACCAATCTACATCTACCGGGTTAACACTCCCTTCAACCAAAATA
>CAMKDG010000202.1 GCA_946411205.1 uncultured Desulfotomaculum sp. | reverse complement strand
CCCCGATAGCTGCATATTCAACTCCCCTTGGTAAGAGAAAATAGGCGATTAATAAACCAGCAGTTACTCGAACAATTTGTTCCAATATCTGGGTAACGGCAGTGGGAGTCATTTGCTGCAGTCCCTGGAAATACCCCCGAAAAGCTGAACAGATAGACACCATGATAATACCCGGAATTAGGCATAAGAAAATATAATAAACTTTGGGGTTGGGAAAAACATATTTCATTAATAGGGGAGAGACCATCACCAATAGAACCGTAAAGAAAACACTGGAGATGATCAGAAAAGTCAGGGAAATCTTGAAGATTCTATTGGCTCCCCGGAGATTATTGCGTGCCACTTCCTCTGCCACCAATTTGGCAATGGCCACCGGAATGCCCATGGTTGCTAAAACCAGCACCAGTACATAAAAGGGAAAGACCATGTTAAAGAGACCGATGCCTTCGGGTTTAATCAGCCGAACAATAATCATCTGATAAGCAAAACCAATGATTCTGTTAATAAAACTTGCTATCAATAAAATAAGTGCACCAGTAATAAATGATTGTCGAGACATGTCCATTTTCCTTTCGCATTTGTCTTGGCCAGATAGTCCACTATGCTATGTTTATGATCGTGGACAACGGTGTATGAATAACCTAAACGAGCCGGCGAAAGCTTAGTTTGGACTTTTTATTATGTGAAGAAAAAATATATGCAATTTTCCTTAAATTTAGAGGATTTAGATGTGGTATGTAGAAATGTTAAAATAATTTTAATTTTACCAACCTAAATTAGGAGTTAATATATATCCCAGCAATTGAATAAACTCCTAAACATGGTTAGAAGTATGATTTTGGGTAATACTGGTAAATGCCAATATTTACAAAAGGAGGCCTGAACTTTGAAAAATTACCAATCAAACCAACTACGCAATGTGGCAGTGGTGGCTCACGGCGGTTCCGGCAAGACTTCTCTGGTAGAAGCAATGCTTTTCAACACAGGTACTCTCTCCCGTATGGGTAGAGTGGAAGATGGTACAACCACTTCCGACTACCATCCTGAAGAGACCGCACGTAAAATTACTATTCACACTAGCTTGGTACCTGTTGAATGGAATAATACAAAGATCAATTTGTTAGATACCCCAGGTTTCTCCGACTTTATTGGTGAGGTTAAAGGTTCCCTACGTGTTGCTGATGGTTCTATTTTTGTGGTATCAGCCGTTGACGGAGTGCAAGTGCAGCATGAAGTTATTTGGGATATGGCTGGTGAAATGCCTAAAATTGTGATTGTTAATAAGATGGATCGTGAAAATGCGAACTTTGACAAAGTCTTGGATGACTTGAAAGCAAAGTTTGGCGCCAATTTTGTACCTATTCAGTTACCCATCGGAGCTTTCACCGATTTCAGTGGTGTAGCTTCTGTATTAGAAAACAAAGCCTATAGCGGCGATGGCAAGGGTAAAGAAATTCCTGTGCCTGATGATATGGCCGACTATATTGAGACTTATCGTGAAACCCTGGTGGAAGCGGCGGCTGAAGGTGACGATGAGTTGACAATGAAATATTTAGAGGGTGAAGAGCTAACCCCGGAAGAAATTAAAGATGGTTTCCAAAAGGCGCTGGCCATGGGGAAAGTGGTACCTGTTCTGGCCTGCAGTGCCGTCAAGAATATTGGTGTAGCCCAAATTTTGGATTTCCTGGCAACTTATTTTCCTGCTCCCCAGGTGGAGGAAGGTCCTGTAGCTGCTTTGGCCTTTAAAACCATTGCCGACCCCTATGTGGGTAAAATGAATTTTATTCGGGTATATCGCGGTCAACTGAAAAATGACTCTGCCATTGTCAATGTTTCAAAGGAAAAGCCAGAAAAAATTGGTCAAATCCTTTATGTACGTGGTAAAGCAACTCAGCAAACAGATGTTGTTCCCTGCGGCGACTTAGCGGTTCTGGTTAAACTGCAGGACACCAGTACCGGAAATACCCTGGCTGATAAAGATAAACCTATCGAATTAGAAAAGATTGAATTCCCTGCACCTACCTTAACGATTGCTGTAGCGCCTAAGAGTAAAAACGACGAAGATAAATTAGGCGATGCTTTATTTAAACTGACAGATGAAGACCCCACTATCAAGGTTCAGAAAAATACAGAGACAAAACAAACTCTATTGATTACCATGGGTGAGGCCCAGACCCAAATCATGGTGGATCGTCTAAAGAAGAGATACGGTGTAGACGTAACTCTAACTGAAGCGAAAGTACCGTATCGTGAAACCATTCGCAAGAAAGTGGAGGTAGAAGGCAAGCATAAGAAGCAATCCGGTGGACGTGGACAATACGGTCATGCCTGGGTTCGTTTCGAGCCCTCTGAAGAACACTTTGTCTTTTCTGAGGAAGTATTTGGTGGTGCTGTGCCGAGAAACTTCTTCCCAGCTGTTGAAAAAGGCCTGCGGGAATCTTTAGAGGAAGGTGTACTGGCAGGATTCCCTGTTACTGGCTTAAAAGCAACACTTTATGATGGTTCCTACCACCCAGTAGATTCCTCTGAAATGGCCTTTAAGATTGCAGCGCATATGGCCTTTAAAAAGGGTTGTGAGCAGGCTAGTCCGGCATTGTTAGAACCCATTCAGAATGTAGAAGTAACTGTTCCCGAACATTTTATGGGTGATATTATCAGCGACTTTAATACCAAACGTGGCCGTGTACTGGGTACAGAGGGCTCGGGTAAATTGGTAAAAATTCGTGCTCAGGTACCGTTATCAGAAATGTATCGCTATGCTATTGATCTGAAGTCTATGACCCAAGGGCGCGGTTCCTTCACGATGGAATTCTACAATTACGAAGAATTCTCCGGACGTGAAGCAGAAATGGTTATTAAAAAGGCCAAGGAAGAAAAAGAAGCCGCTAAAGAAAAATAATTGCAGTACCATAAAGAGAAACCAGAGGCATCAAACCTCTGGTTTCTTGTTGTTACGGCGAGCAAAATTGGTTAACTCTTTTTCTTTTTCACAGTAAGTCCATTCTTCAGGATGAATTAACTTTTTTTCTGTAGTTTTTATGCTGGGCTGTAATTCCTCAGCAGTTTCCATAACCTC
>CAMKDG010000201.1 GCA_946411205.1 uncultured Desulfotomaculum sp. | reverse complement strand
CTCTGCCAATGGTACCGTCTTCCAGCCAAACTTCCGCTTCCAGGGTAGGATTGCCACGGGAGTCCAGTATTTCCCGGGCGAAAACATCGCTAATAATGGTCACTTTTATTCCTCCTGTATGGTTGGTTTCTTGTTATCCCTTAAGCAAAAGACTCTCCCCTGTCATCTCTGGGGGTTTTGGCAGGCCCAGGATATCCAACATGGTGGGGGCGATGTCTTGTAGACTGCCTGCTTCTTTGAGTTTTGCTTGTTTATAGGCCTCTCCCACTACCATGAAGGGAACTGGGTCTGTGGTGTGGGCGGTAAAGGGGCCGCCCTTTTCGTCCCGCATTTTTTCAGCATTGCCATGATCGGCAGTAATGAGTACAGTACCGGATTTCTCCAGCATAGCGGCAACAATTTTCCCCAGGCATTTATCTACCGTTTCAATGGCAATTTTAGTGGCGTCCATGTCTCCGGTGTGTCCTACCATATCCGGGTTGGCAAAATTGGTGATCAGTACATCAAACTGCCCTTTATGCAAATTCTCGATAAAAGCATCTGCCACTTCATAGGCGGACATTTCTGGTTTTAAATCATAGGTAGCCACCTTGGGGGAGGGAATCAGTACTCGTTCCTCTTTAGGATTAGGGGCTTCCACGCCGCCATTGAAGAAAAAGGTAACATGGGCATACTTTTCGGTCTCCGCCAGCCTCAGTTGTTTCAACCCCTGTTTACTAAGCCATTCTCCCAGGGTATTCGCCAGTTTATGGGGGGGGAAGGCCACCGGGGCTTCAATGGTTTTATCATAGACGGTCATACAGACAAAATGTACCTTCGGCTTCCCTTGTCCCCGCTCAAAGCCTGTAAAATCGTCATCCACAAAGGCACGGGTAATTTGTCTGGCACGATCTGGTCGGAAATTAACAAATATCAGCGTATCCCCTGCACTAACTTTAGCCACTGGTTGTTTATGATCATCGGTGACAACGGTGGGTTTGATAAACTCGTCCGTTTCTCCCCGCTCATACCCAATATCAATGGCCTCCAAGGGGGAGTTAGCCTGTATCCCCTCAGCGTATACCAAAGCCCGGTAGGCCAGTTCGCTACGTTCCCAGCGACGATCCCGGTCCATGGCGTAATAGCGACCACTGACCGTAGCAACTTGGCCCACGCCAATCTGTTTCATCTTGGCCAGCAGGGCCCGCATATAGACCTTGGCGCTGGCCGGTGGGACATCTCGGCCATCCAAAAAGGCATGAAAATAGACTCTTTGCAAACCCTGATCGGCGGCTAATTTAAGAGTAGCAAAAATATGGCGAATGTGGCTATGGACACCACCATCGGACAACAGGCCCATGATATGTAAGGCGGTATTCTTTTCCTTAGCATTCTGCACAGCCTTTAAAAGTTCCGGGTTTTCAAAAAAGTCGCCGTCCTTAACAGCTTTGGTAATCCGCGTTAGTTCCTGGTAGACCACCCGCCCAGCACCAATATTTAAATGTCCTACCTCAGAGTTACCCATTTGCCCTTCTGGTAATCCTACTTCCTCTCCAGAACATTTCAGGGTGACGTGAGGATAGCTCGCTAAATACTCCTTTATCTGGGGCGTCTCCGCCTGGGCAATGGCATTGCCATCTGTCTCCTGACGTACCCCCCAACCATCAAGCACAATTAAGGCCAAAGGATTTCTTTGCTGGCTCACAGATATGAACCTCCTTATTCGAGGTTACTATGAATTCTCGATGATACCCACAAAATCGTCTACTGTAAGGCTGGCACCACCCACCAGACCACCGTCGATATCGAGTTGGGACATCAGCCCTTTGGCATTACCCGCTTTCACACTGCCGCCATACTGAATGCGAACAGCTTCGGCGGTGGTGTTACCAAATTCACTGGCAACCACTTGTCGGATATACTGATTGACCTGTTGTGCATCTTCATCCGAGGCGGTTTTACCGGTACCAATGGCCCAAACCGGTTCATAGGCAATCACCAAGCTTGCCACCTGCTCCGCGGTTAATCCCTGAAGTCCACCTTTGGTCTGAGTGGCAACGATTTGTTCGGTAGTACCTGCTTCCCGTTGCTCCAGCGTCTCACCCACGCACACAATGGGGATGATCGCTGCCGCCAAGGCAGCCTTTACCTTCTTATTGACGGTCTCGTCAGTCTCACCAAAATACTGGCGTCTTTCGGAGTGGCCAAGAATAACATATTTACAACCTAGCTCTTTAAGCATTCCCGGAGAAATCTCACCGGTATAAGCTCCCTGGTTCTCCCAGTGCATGTTTTGGGCTGCCAGGGCAATGGAACTGCCCTTTAAAGCCTCCGCCACCGGAGCGAGAGCGGTAAAGGGTGGGCATACCACAACTTCCACCGCAGGGTTTAGCTCTTTTTGTTTTAGTTCCTGGACAAAGCTTACCGCTTCGGACACTGTTTTATGCATTTTCCAGTTACCCGCCATGATGATCTGTCTCATACATCCCGAACCTCCTTTTACATGCGGAAAGTGAGAAGGACAACCTTCTCACCTGTTACTAGCTATATGACCTCTTACTCTATTTATCCTGTAGGGCAGCAACGCCGGGCAATACTTTGCCTTCGAGGAATTCCAAAGAAGCACCGCCACCGGTGGAAATATGACTGATCTTATCAGCAACTCCCACTTTGTTGACCGCTGCCACGGAATCCCCGCCACCTACGATGGTGGTCGCATTGGATTCCGCCAAAGCCCGGGCTACTGCTTCCGTACCCTTAGCAAAGGCATCCATCTCAAAAACACCCATCGGACCGTTCCACACCACGGTGGCAGCTTGCTTCACTGCTGCTGCAAAGGTAGCAGCGGATGCAGGACCGATATCCAGCACCATCCAATCCTCAGGGATCTCGGTCACTGGCACCACCTTTTGCTGTGCGGTGGGTTCCATAGCAAGGGCCACCACGGCATCGGTGGGCAATAGTAACGCCACTTGGCTTGACTTGGCTTTTTCAATCAGCTCTTTAGCCAATTCCACTTTGTCCGGTTCCACCAGAGATTTACCAATGGTATAGCCCTGGGCTTTCATAAAGGTGTTCGCCATCCCACCGCCAATAATTAAGGTATTCACCTTGCCCAACAAGTTTTCAATAACACCAATTTTATCAGAAACCTTGGCTCCCCCGATGATGGCCACAAAGGGTCGTTCCGGGTTGGTCACGGCTTTACCCAGATTCTCCAGCTCCTTTTCCATTAGGAAGCCTGCTACCGCTGGTAAGTATTCTGCAATCCCGGCAGTGGAAGCGTGAGCCCGGTGAGCAGCACCAAAGGCATCGTTGACAAAGATATCTGCCAGTTCCGCCAACTGCCGGG
>CAMKDG010000200.1 GCA_946411205.1 uncultured Desulfotomaculum sp. | reverse complement strand
GGTGATCCCCAAGTAAAAGGACATTTGCCTAACATCCTGTTCCGGCCTTTCACCCCTTAGTGCCTGGTCGGTAATGCTGGCAGCGGTGGGGTCCACCACCGTGGCAAACAAAATGGTGGCAATCCCGTTAATGACACCGGACAGATAGGCGGTCGTAGTACGGAAATCCGGGTACAAAGCACAAGCGTACATGGATGATAAAACCGCCGTGGTATAAACACCGGTAATGAGAATATTTAAAATGAGAAATTTCCTAGGTATGGTTAATTTCTCTGTCAGCGCTTGTTTAAAAAACTGCCTATTGGGAATCCGTACCGCACCCTTCAAGGATTTCCCCACCTTGAGAGGCGAGCATAAAATCTTACCCATCATCTTAGGTACGGATTTCACTTGGTCGAACAAATCAATTCCCCGAACAAAAAAGCCGATAAAGGCGGGGATAAAGAAAACTCCCACTAAGGTGCCCAGGGTAGCCCCCAAGAGGATAATTCTCATTTCGTGATCAAGAACTAAGAGCTCCTGTTGGTAACCGGATGTATGGATATACTGCACCGCCCTCCCCGCTGCTTCACTGCCTCTTTTGATGGTCAAATCAACAATAGAACCCAACAGCGGGGCCTGCAGCATATTGGAAGTTTGGGCAATTAAAAAGATGACATTAAACAGGGAATAGGCAGTCGCCAGCCGTTTCGTGATCACTCCGGCTGGTCGCACTGAATAAATTAACGTATTAATTAAATGTATAACAGCGGTTAAAACCACCACAACCATTAAGCGGTCCATTCTATTCCTCCGCCAGTAGTGTTACCATTTTAAACTTTTTCTAAAGGAGCAAATTGGGCAATCAGGGTTTTTAAGCCCTGTTGCGGAAAGGCTACGGTTAATTCGGCATTGCCACCTTCACCTTTGACCTTGACAATGACTCCTTCGCCCCATTTTTTATGGCTTACCCGATCCCCTAGCAAGAAGGATTTGGGTGCGGCTGATGCTGTAGTAGCGACAGTTTTATCGGCTGCGCCAAAGAGAACCGAACTAGCCTGGCTAGGGATTGGTTTTTTGACGGGGCTCTGTCCTACGGTCAACTCTAGGGGAATTTCTTCCAAAAATCGGGATTTTGGATTCATATTGGTGCGACCAAAGAGAGTCCGTTCCCAACAGTGGGTCAAATATAACTGCTCTTCTGCCCGGGTGATGCCTACATAGGCTAAGCGCCGTTCTTCCTCCAATTCTTCCTGATCGTAAAGGGCTCGGCTGTGGGGAAATACGCCTTCCTCCAGGCCAGTTAAAAATACCACCGGAAATTCCAGACCCTTGGCACTGTGCAAACTCATCATCACGACTTGGTCGGCTGCCGGGTCATGCCGGTCCAGATCGGTCACCAGAGAAATGGTGGTTAGGAAATCTGCCAAACCACCCTCTTCACCATGTTGCTTGTCATATTCCCGGGTAACGGTCAGGAATTCCTGTAAGTTCTCCAAGCGGGTGCGCGATTCTACGGTATCCTCTGCTTCTAACTCCGCCCGGTAGCCGGTGGCCTTGATGACCTCCTCGGCAATTTGGGTTACTGAAAGGAACTCTGCCTGCTGCTTGAGTAAGGCTAACAAGTCGGCTAACAGCCGACACTGCTTGCGTGCTTTGGCTGGTACACCCGGTATATCATCCACCATGGCTAGGCTGATCAAGAGCGTTACATCCCGCTCCAGAGCAAAACTTCCGATTTTTTCTAAGGAGGCTGCTCCAATACCCCGCTTGGGAACATTGATAATTCGGCTCAGACTTTGGCTGTCCACCGGATTAATCAGCACCCTTAGATAAGCCAACAAATCTTTAATCTCTTTACGCTCGTAGAATTTTAGGCCACCAAAGATGGTATAGGGAATCCCCAAGCGGAGAAAAACTTCTTCAAAGACACGGGATTGGGCATGGGTGCGATAAAGTATCGCCATGTCATTGTATTTGCGATTTTTGCTAAAATGCAGATCTTTGATCCGATCGGCTATATAATGGCCTTCAAAGCGTTCACTTTCTGCCCGGAAAACGTGAATGAGCTCCCCTGCTCCCTGGGAGGTCCAGAGTTTTAACTCCTTAGCCTCCAGATTGTTCTTAATCACCGCATTGGCAGCTTGCAAAATAGTGCCGGTGGAACGATAATTTTGCTCCAATTTCACCACTTTGGCTTCGGGATAGTCTCTTTCAAAACTTAGGATATTATTAATATCAGCACCCCGCCATTTATAAATAGACTGGTTGGGGTCCCCCACTACACATACATTGCGATGACGTTCGGCCAGCATATTGACCAGTGTATATTGGGTATGGTTGGTATCCTGATATTCATCTACCAGGATATATTTAAACTTTGTTTGATAATATCCCAGGATATGGATATTCTCTTGAAATAGACGTACGGTAAGCATTAGTAAATCGTCAAAGTCCAGGGCATTATTTTTAAATAGTTTCTCCTGATAGGAGCGATACACTCTGGCAGCCACTTGCTCAAAATATTCAAAAGCCTGCCTCTCGTACTGGGCCGGCGACATAAGTTGGTTTTTGGCCCCGGAAATGGCCGCTAGGATGGCTCGAGGTTGGAACCGCTTTTCATCGATCTCCAACTCCTTCAGACATTCCTTCATCAGGGTTTGTTGGTCCGCATCGTCATAAATAGAAAAGGATGAATTATAGCCTAAGGCCTGGATTTCCCTCCTCAAAATGCGCAGACAGGCACTGTGAAAGGTGGTTACCCACAGGTCCCGGGCTGCCTCCGGCATCAGTTTCTCGACTCGGTTTCTCATTTCCGCCGCCGCTTTATTAGTAAAGGTGATGGCCAGTATGTTATAGGGGGGCACCCCTTGATTCAATAGGTAGGCAATCCGGTGGGTCAGCACCCGGGTCTTACCGGAGCCTGCTCCGGCCAACACCAGCAGGGGGCCTGCCGTATGTCCTGCTGCTTCTGCTTGGGCAGGGTTCAAATTCGCTAGAATGTCCATAATTTCCTCCGTCTGGTAAGTGTTATGAAAAGAAACACAGTACATTATAACATTCCATTGACATCTATTACCACTGGTTTTATAGTTGAGTGAGGAAGTCAGCTAAGGGAGTCTTTGAAGATAAAATTTTTTGGGGGATTAGAAAATGGAAAAGGTATTAACCCAAATTCTTCAAGAACTACAATCTCTAAACCTGCGGATGGACAAGCTTGATAATCAAATGGATGGCCTAGAAAAGGGCCAACAGGCAATGAAGACAGACATTGGCGAGCTTAAAGCAGACAATGGTACAATTAAAGCAGATATTGGCGAGCTTAAAGCAGACAATGGTACAATTAAAGCAGATATTGGCGAGCTCAAAGCAGACAGTA
>CAMKDG010000199.1 GCA_946411205.1 uncultured Desulfotomaculum sp. | reverse complement strand
CCTGTTGCATTCCTAACCACGCAACAGGTGCTTTCCTATGGGGTAAACCAGCATGTTATGATAAGAAGGGACACGTCATGGACGGAAAAGGTTAGGGAGTGACACTAATGAAGAAAGAAAGTTTAATAATGTTTTGCCGTGTGATTGAGGAAGGAAGTATTAGTCAGGCAGCCCGGACTAGCTTCATCTCACAACCGGCTGTAACCAGTCAAATTCGTCAATTGGAAAAGCATTATGGAGTTGCGCTGTTTGACAGAAAAGCTGGAAAACTAAAGCTTACTGAAGCCGGTTCAACTTTATATCCATATGCAAAAGAGATTATCGATAACTATAAACGCTCTGAAGAGGCTGTAAAATCTATTGCCAATAAAGATGCAGGCACGTTAAATATAGGGGCAAGTTTAACAATTGGTGAATACCTGCTTCCCAGAATACTAGGGGACTTCCAAAAAGAACATAAAAATCTTAAGTTTAAATTAACCATTAGAAATACACCCAGCACCATATCCAGTTTGGAAAGTCGGGATATTGACATTGCGTTAGTAGAAGGAGCCTTTCTACATGATGAAGATTTTAAAATAGAAAAATTTGCGGAAGATCAACTGATTTTGATTGTCTCCAATGATCATAGATGGAGCGATAGAGATGAAATAGAAATAGAGGAATTGATTGAGGAAAAGATGATCTGGAGAGAAGAAAATGCAGGTATCAGAAAGATTGTAGAAAGAGTATTAGAAGAAAACAATACATTGGATAAAGTTAGAAGTTATATGGAACTGAGTAGCACGCAATCCATCAAAAGTGCCGTAGAAGCGGGCTTAGGCATTGGTATTATTCCGAAGTTATCTGTCTTGAGAGAGCTTGAATTAGGGGTTTTGAAACAAGTTTCGATTTCTGGCATTGATCTAATTAGGGATTTATGGTTAGTAGAATTACCGTCCCGGTTTCCTAAAAGAAGCATGGACGCCTTTATTGCCTATTTAAAGAAGGTAACAATGTAATCGTATCGAAAGCGTTCAAAAGCGTACGATGAGAGCACTAAACCCTTTTCGGTAGCAAAAATAATCATGCCTGCTTAGAAGTAGCAGCTAACTTCTTTAACGAAATCCGCAATAAACATAACCTTATAAAGCTGTCAAAAAAAATATGGCTTTCAATGACTATATGTATAGCGCCGATTTATTATTTACTGAATAAAATTGCTGCTTATAAGATTTGTCAGCTCATTGGTTATACAGCAATTATATGCTAGAAAAAATGGCCCTTCATTGTTAATTATACGGAATGGGCTATTTTATTTGGTACCTAACCTCAATATGAATATTAACTTGCTACCAGGAGGGGAACACGGATGGATTTTTTATTTATTATAACCATTTTTTTAATTGGTTTTATAGGTTCATATATTTCAGGGATGTTAGGTATAGGTGGTTCAATCATAAAGTACCCTATGTTGCTTTATATCCCTCCGTTATTTGGATTAGTCTCTTTTAGCGCCCATGAAGTCTCGGGAATAAGTGCTATACAGGTATTCTTTGCGACGATTGGTGGTGTTTGGGCTTACCGAAAAGGCGGATACTTAAATAAAAAGCTAATTATCAATATGGGTTCAAGTATTTTAATTGGAAGCTTTATTGGAGGATACGGTTCCAAACTAATGTCCGAAGGGGGAATAAACTTTACCTACGGCATCCTTGCTTTGATTGCCGCTGTTATGATGTTCATCCCTAAAAAAGGGATTGATGATATTCCCTTGAACGAAGTGACATTTAATAAATGGGTTGCCGGAGCCCTCGCCTTAATTGTGGGTATCGGAGCGGGAATCGTTGGGGCAGCTGGCGCATTCTTATTAGTGCCCATTATGCTGGTCGTATTAAAGATTCCCACACGAATGACTATTGCCTCTTCACTTGCCATAACATTCATTTCTTCTATTGGCTCAACCGTTGGAAAAATCACCACCGGGCAGGTAGATTACTATCCGGCATTCATTATGATTGTAGCAAGTTTAATTGCTTCTCCTTTAGGAGCAATGGCAGGAAAAAGAGTTAATACCAAAGTGTTACAGGTCATTTTGGCAGTACTGATACTCGCTACGGCATTGAAAATTTGGATGGATATCTTATAAATGCAGAAGGGACAGACACTGACAAAAATCACAATATTCCGATTTCATTGCGTTTTGTGCAGGTGTCTGTCCCTGTTCCCCATCATTTTCTGGGCTACACACGACGGTGGCAGCTTCAGAAAGTGTTCTTAGAGATTATTCTAAGTCATCAATAAAACCTTCAGTCTCTTTTAACGGCTTGTCTTACGATGAATCCTTCCCAACAACTCCTAAAAAATGGTTCTTCGTCAACACGTTGATTGGAAGAAGTATTTTCAGCAATAAACCCTTTAATTAAATTGTAGAAAATAAAATTTCTAATTACCCTCTTCGGTTGAATTATTTCCATCCTCTCACCACTGCCCAATTGTATTCAGTAATTGTTTTAAGCACTAATTATTATTAATCCTCTGCCAATATAATTCTCTTAACCCTTCAATTACCTCAAAGTTTACGAGGAAGGGTCAGATAACGTTACAACTCAAACGCTGTTCTGAACTGTTTTTTATTTAAAGCAGATTCCTTTTACCGAATAAACTTGCTTTCGTCAAATTTTCATAATCGGCTTGTATGATGAGGTTGGAGAGGAAATGGGGGACTTGAATGGCATCGACAAGTAAATTGATTTCCATATCTATTCTGGTCATCAGTGTAGCTGGCGGTATCTTGCTCTTTTATTTGATGAGTGAACTACCGAAGGAACAGCGAAAGAAGATGATTGGTGAAATGGTTTCGCAGCTAGTCAATTTTGTTCTATTTATGTGGGCTGGAAAAGTTCTTTTGAATTTTTCCGTTTTTATTAAGGATCCAATGGCGATATTGGCATACCCAGGTGATTCGGGCGCTTTCTATGCAGCTGTGTTATTCAGTGGGTTGCTCTTGACGTATAAGGTAAAGCGAGGACAACTGGAAGGCCTGGCAGTCGGAAAGGCTTTTGTTCATCTGTTTTTATTGGCGGCGTTTTTATATGAGTTTATTCAATACGCCTGGAACGATCAGATCTATTCATTGGGAAGCCTTATAATATTAGCGATTTTGCTGGGAGGGTTTACCTATTTGAATGGACGGATGGCAACGGGAAAGTTACTTGGGCTTTTATTGACAGTTTGGGCATGCGGGATGAGCGTGCTGATGGTGTTACAGCCTTACATAACGGTGTTCGGTTATATGATCAAACCGTGGTTCCTCCTCCTCTTTTTCGTGGCCAATGTGCTTTTGCTATTAAAACATTACAGGAAGGATGGACGATATGGGTGGAATTGAAACAGATACGGTATTGATTGTAGGGATGTTACTAGCAGTAGGAGCGGGGGCACTTTCTTTCTTGTCTCCTTGTGTGCTGCCTATTTTCCCGGCATATCTTTCCTATATTA
>CAMKDG010000198.1 GCA_946411205.1 uncultured Desulfotomaculum sp. | reverse complement strand
CTTAATATTCATTGGGCAGCAGGTCAAGCTGCGCCTTGGTAAACACAGGGCCATCCTTGCAAACATACTTGCTGCCTACATTGCAGCGACCACACATACCAATACCGCACTTCATTCTGTTTTCTAAACTCATGATGATACGGTCAGGGGTAAAGCCACACTCTACCAGTACCGGCATGGTGAATTTAATCATCACCGGCGGTCCGCAGATAATAGCATAGTCGGTCTTGGGTGCCACTTCTTTGGTTACGGTGGGAATAAAGCCCACACGGCCATTCCAACCCTCGACTTCCCGGTCAATGGTGGTAATAAGGTTGATGTCGCTTCTTGCATCCCAGGCAGCCAGTTCGTCTTTGTAGAGTAACAGGCCGGGGTTACGGGCACCGTAGATCACGGTTAAATCACCATAATCTCCACGGTTAGCCGGGTCCAGGATGTATTGGATGGTGGAGCGCAGAGTAGTGAAAGCAAAGCCACCGCCGATGATGGTTAGGCTCTTGCCTTTAAGCTGCTCCAGCGGGTAGCTGTTACCCAAGGGTCCTCTCACACCTACGATGGTTCCTTCTTCCAGCATGTGCAGCGCATTGGAGACTACACCTACTTTGGCCACGGAGAATTTCAGAATCCCTTTCTCGGTGGGGGAGGAGGCAATACCAAAGGGGGCTTCCCCTTTGCCATAGACCATCAGTTCCGCAAATTGCCCAGGCTCATATTGGAAGCTCTCGGCATCTTGTTCGTTCAGATATTCCAATGTAAAGGTGTGTATGAGTTTGTCTGATGTCTCGGTGAAGTTTTTCACCAGTTTCATCGGCAGCGGTAGATAGGGGTTTCTCATCTCGTTTTTAACCTCGCTTCCGCTAGTCCAATGCCCGGACATCAGCCAATGCTTGGCGAATATCCAGGTTTACAGGACAGTTTTTGATACACCTACCGCAGCCTACGCAAGCGGTGGCGTTGTAACGATCTACAAAGTAGTTGAATTTGTGCATGAGTCTTTGTCTCCAGCGGGCTTTTCCGCCAGTTCTCGGGTTGTGTCCGGAACCGTGCAGGGTAAAGAGCGGGAACATGCAGGCATCCCAGTTTCTTACCCGGCAGCCATCGCAGTCTTTGGCTTCGTCTGCAATGTCAAAGCAGTGGCAGGTGGGGCACAGGTAGGTGCAAGCGCCACAGCCAATGCATTTTTCGTGCAGGCTTTCCCAGAAGGGGTGTTCGAACATGCCACCCAGTTTTTCGGCCAAACCTTCGATGTTGATGCTGCCATCCGCTGTTACTTCTGCCTGTAGTTTCGCGGCTGCAGCTTTTTGTTCTGCGCCGGCTTCTGCCAGGCTAAGTTTTGCCAGGAGTTCTTTGCCTTTGTCGCTAATGCCTTCTATTACGTAGGCTTCGCCAAGGTCAGTCAGGAAGATGTCGCTGCCTTCTTTGGCAAAGGGACCACAGCCAACGCTGCTGCAGAAGCAGGTGGCGGCGGGCTGCACGCAACCCAGGCCTACGATAATGGTGTTGGCACGGCGGGTTAGGTAGTAGACGTCGGTGTATTGGTCGTTTTGGAAGACGTTGTCTAAGAGTACCAAGGATTTAACGTCGCAGGGACGCATACCAAATACTACGGTGGATTCTTTGTCAACGTTGTCTTGCATCCTGATTCCTTCAGCATTTATGGTGTAGTTGAAGAGCTCTTCTGACTGAGGGAAAAGGATTTCTTTGCCGGGCTTTTTGGTGTTGGCATCGTCCAGGCAGGCCTGTTCTCCGTTTTTTATGGCGGCATATTGTAGTATGCCGTCTTTTTTTACCGGAGCAATTACCCGGTAGGTTTCTGCCAGTTGGCTTAGTAGGTTAGCAATTTCATTTTTGCTTATGATCATCCTTTTTCACCTCACTTCTATAGCATGAAGTCTTCTTTGTCTTCGAATTGATGGACGTTTAGCGCCGGTGGATCGGTTAGGTTGACGCCGGCTTCGGCTCCAAAGAGTTCTTTCACGTCTTTGACCATTTTACGGTTTAAGAGGGAGAGTTTGATGCCCATCGGGCAGGCTCTCTCACAAGCACCACAGTCAACGCAGCGGCCGGCCAGGTGCAGTACTCTGACGGTTTGGAAGAGGGCATTGTCGTCTACGCTCTGGCCACTTTTTCCAATCCAGGCCGGGGCTCCGCAGTCGACGAAGCATTCACTGCAGTAGCACATCGGGCAAGCTTGGCGACAGGCGTAGCAGCGGATGCATTTTTCCATTTCTTTGGCGATAAAGGCGTTTCTTTCTGCTGCACTTAAGGCTTCGAAGGCTGCAATATCATCATAGTTGGCTTCTTTCGCCGGCAGGGCTTCGCCAATCAGTTCGTCAAAGATGACGGGGGTATTGTATTGACAGGTTTTGCAGGAGCCAAACATAACATCGGCTTTAGCTAGGGTTTTTTCAAAGTTTTTACCCTTTAGGCTAAGTTCGGCACCTTGATCGGTTACTTCCAGGATGTCTTGACAGCCGATAGCCTGACAGATTTGTTTACGGTCTACCATGCCTTCACAGGGTACGCCGATGATGGTTAGGTTTTCTCTGTTGATTTGGCCTTCTTTGATGAGTCCGACAATGGCTCTGACGTCACAGCCTTTGGCTATGACAGCTACTTTGTCAGTACGCTTTCTTACGAAGTTGGCCAGGTTGTTTTCGCAGGTGGCACTCCAAATGAGGTTTTCTGCTTGTTCAGGGGTTCTCGCAAAGTAGGGGGTGCTGCGGAGGGGCAATGTTCCCTGGGCAAAGCCCACCACCAGGTCTACTTTTTGGTCTGCCAGTAACTGCTTGGCCACTTCTCTAATTTTTTCGGTTGTGTTCATTCCCTCTCACCTCACTCTGCTTTGCGAAATAGCCCGGTGTTCGGGCCCATGTCTTTTACTTTTCCGGTCAAGTCTGTGATCACTTCAGCAAATCTTGCCCCTTCGGACGCTGATACCCAGGTGAAGTTGACTCTGTCTTGGTCTACTCCCATGTAGTTTAGTAGGTTTTTCATCAGCGCGAATTTACGGCGGGCCACCAGATTGCCACTAACATAGTGGCAGTCGCCGGGGTGTCAGCCAGAGGTTAGGATGGCATCGGCACCGGATCTTAAAGCTCCGATGATAAAGAGCGGGTTGATGCGTCCGGAGCAGGGTACTCTTACTACGCGCAGGTTTGGGGGGTATTGCAGTCGGCCTACCCCTGCCAGGTCTGCCCCGGCGTAGCTGCACCAGTTGCATAGAAACGCGACGATTTTGGGTTCGGACATGTGTTCTTCCCTCCTAGCAGCTGTTCGCCATTTTGCTGTGGCTTTAAGCTGTCTTGTTTGCTTTGGTTGGGTTGGGTTTGTATATCTGTAAGGTTGGAACCTTTGTTGCTAGGCTTCGTTTAGGCTGCCTGGATGAAGGTGCTAGCCCCTGGCAGAGTGTTATCCTGTGGATAACACTCTGCCTCCGTTAGGCTATTACCAGGCCACCGCTTGCACCATGGCCATGATTTGTTCGTTGCTG
>CAMKDG010000197.1 GCA_946411205.1 uncultured Desulfotomaculum sp. | reverse complement strand
GGATAGAGAACAGTCTGTAGGTACGATGGCCCAAACTGCCACCGCAATGATGTCTGCGCTGCCGAAGTTTAAATTTGATCCAAGCAAAAGTATACTTGCCAGAGTAGCCCACTTTTCAACTGCTAAGTTTGATTACAACCATTATTCCGTTCCGGTTAAGTACGCCGACAAAGAGGTAACCATTAAAGGGTTCGGCAATGAGGTCGTAATACTACACCGCAAGTCAGAGATTGCGCGGTACCCAAGGTGTTACAAAAGAGGCGAGACACATTACAGGTTAGAGCATTACATAGATTTGATAGAACAGCGCCCCCGTAGTGTATATAATGCAAAACCGGTAAAGAGTCTGAGATGCTATTCCAGGTAATATCGGAGCGTTCTGAAAGAGCGAGTATCATTATTACAACTAATTTGGAGTTTTCTAGCTGGACCGACCTTTTTGAAAATGAAATGATGGTTGCTGCTCTTATTGACAGGATTACTTTCCGCTCACATATTCTTAATATGAATGTGAAGGATTCCTATCGTTTGGAACTGACATTGAAAAATGGAAATGAGACCAAAGGACAAGAATAGAATAAGAGCATCAGCGATTATATAGCCTGTGGAACAACAGGGGCATCATCAACTGTGAACGTTCCACGGGCATTACTATAGCCAATAGTGGCTCAGTTTTTTCTCAGCGGTTCCATAGAAATGGTCCACATTTTTTCTGGCGCTAGTGGCTCAACTTTTTCCTGGCGACTGGCTCAGTTTTCTCTTGACGATCGCATATTAGGCCAATATAAATAAACTAGGATGTGCTGATTATAAACACATCCTAGTTTATTTATGGTTATGGACCTTTTAAATTATTATAAAAAATTTATTTTAATGGTTACATTTATTCTTATTAGTTTCTCTTTATATTACAGAGGGCCGGTCCTCAAGGAATAAAAGTCGCTTTATTTTTAAAGAATGGGAGGAATGTAAAATGTCAAAATTAATTAAGTTGGAAGGTTCACAATTAGAGAATTATATTAAGAAAATCAACTCTCACCCGGATGTTATTTTAATGTTGGACGAATTAGTAAGGTATGAGCAATCAAAAACTAAAGACTTTAAAGTAATCAAAGCAGAAAAATGTGACATTGGAGAGAAAACCGTTACCTTTGCAGTACTTGAGATTAGCTCAAATATCAAGGTAATCGTTGCAGATGTAGACGGAATTTTTGAGGTTAACGCAAGTATCATTACTAATAAAAACGGCCAGGAAGTGCAGAATGGTTACGTTGTTAAAAATCACCGCATCGAAAAAACGGATTCAGTTCCCTATGACGAAGAATTTAAATTTATAATGCAAAAATTGGATGAAAAAGAAATAAGCTTACCATCTTGTGGAGAACTAAAAGGAAATTTACCTTGCATATATGGCAACTGGTGTGGTCCTGGTTGTAGCGGCCCCGCTGCTCCCATTGATGTAGTGGACGTATGCTGTCAGGGACATGACTACTGCTACGCAAGAGAGGGTTATTTTGCATGTAGCTGTAATTTTGCACTTATGAGGTGCCTAAAACCTTACGTAGATGCAGGTAATGGATGGGCAATTGCAGTTTATACGTATTTTTCTGGTTCTGCATGTATCCCCTTTTAAAAGTTTCTCTGCAGGTGTGTGTTGAAACTAGTTTCAACACACACCTGCTTAATATTATACTCCAAAAATAAACGTCCCAAAAAACATATATAAAGGGGTAAATGCTGCCAATGCAATATTACTAACTAAGCCAATATAGGATATTCTGTCATTATATTCTGTAAGTGTAAGGCCTATATATCCAAATAAGCCACCGACTGGACTTATAAATATTGGCAATAATACAGCCGTTCCTTGAATTATCTTCTTTTGTAGCGGTATAATTTCAATAAAATTGTTTACCAACAATATTAAAAGTAAAATGGCAATTCCTACGGAGGTTAAACCAAATAATGAAAACTTTTTTTTAAAGTCTACTTTTCCCTCCAATTTCATTTTAGTTACTCCTTTCAATGATTTTCTCGATCTTAACCACACATATATATATAATTAATATATTATATAATCGTTTGGCACAGAAGACAAATAGAGATTAACCCTTGAATACTATCATAGAATCAACAAAGTTATTGCAAACTATTTTTTCAAAATCCAAAATATTTATAAAAAATTATTAAATAGGTTGTAAATTTAAGGATTAAAACCTCCTTTACTAAGTAAAAGTCAAAGGAGGCTAATTTAATGATTTATTTAAACTCATATAGGATTGGAGAAATAAGAAGCAATGCTAATGAAATTCCTTGGGGTGTGAAACTAAGTGGAGCACCAGAGTTATGGATGGAGAAGTGTGTAAAAGGTAATGGTATAATCATTGCAATATTTGATACTGGATGCCAGACTGATCATCCCGATTTAAAGGAACGAATAATAGGAGGAAGAAATTTTACTTCGGATTACAATAATGACCCAAATAATTTTTCAGATAACAATTTTCATGGCACCCATATTGCCGGCACTGTCGCAGCTACTTTGAATGGAACCGGTGTTGTTGGGATGGCCCCAGAAGCAAAACTATTAATTATGAAGGTACTTAACCAAAGTGGAACTGGCAAGTATTCCGATTTAATTGATGCTATCAACTATACAATCAACTGGAGAGGACCTAATAATGAAAAAGTTAGAATTATCACCATGTCTTTAGGTGGTACGACTTATGACCCAGATTTGCATAATACAATAAAAAGAGCTGTAAAAAATAACATCCTAGTTGTTTGTTCTGCTGGCAACGAAGGTGATGGTAATCTTGAAACAGACGAAATATTATATCCAGCATCGCTTAAAGAAGTTATCCAAGTAGGTGCGATAGATGAAAAAAAACAGATTACTAATTTTTCTAATTCAAATAAGGAACTCGATATATATGCTCCTGGTGTAAATATTTTATCTACTATTCCTAATAACCAATATGCTTCACTTTCCGGTACTTCAATGGCAGCCCCGCATGTTGCTGGTGCGGCTGCAGTATTAATAGAAGAGTTTGAACAAAAATTAAGGAAAACGGTTACTGTGCCACAAATATTCACGGAACTCCTTAAAAGGTCAAATAAAATTAATATTGCTAATAATCAGCATATGAATTTACTCTCTTTAGTGTAATAGTATTGAAGCTTTATACGAATGCAGGTCCCCCAAGCCGGTATCCATAGGTATGCTCACGGCCGAGTAAACTAACCATAGAGGAACCCATCACTTTAGTTCTTACATGGGATCGTTCCATAGGATAACATGTTGCTTAAAATAGATGATTTGGTTGACTTTTCTTTTGTATTTGGTAGCTACCTAGGGCCTTAATATAACGCTCAATATCGGAATCATACCGAATTAAGTACGGGATGCTCGCCACTTGGCAGGGGTTGGGGCCTTTTACTTATGAGATTGAATTTGGAGTCATGGCCCCAACTCATACAACAATATACGTCCCTGCTTAGGGTACAAGGGGCTGTCGCAGTAACAACCCCTGAATAAAAAACAAAAGGCGGCGAATGGTA
>CAMKDG010000196.1 GCA_946411205.1 uncultured Desulfotomaculum sp. | reverse complement strand
ATTCTACACTGTTTCCATTGGATATTCACTAAGATTGACATGTTCTTCACCGTGGCTGGCAATTTCATGGCCCTCGGCGACAATTCGTTTAGGAAACTCCGGGTGTTTCACAGCCCAAGGTCCAGAAACGAAGAAGGTGCTTTTGATGTTATGCTCCTTTAGCGTATCTAACACCGGACCGGGGACTTTGGTACCCCAACTGATATCAAAGGTTAAGGCTACCACTTTTTGATCTGTCTTAACTTTATAAATGGCGTACTTTTTAGCCGTTGTGGTTATTGCCTGATGTTGATAAATAAGGGTGGAAAAGAGTAAAGCACAGAGCACGATGGTGGATACCAAAATAAGTTGTTTTTTAAATTTCCGATAGTCAAAAATATAAACTTTCAATCTATACACCTCCCGTCTTATAAGTATTTTGCGTTGCTTAAATATATGAGTATTTTTTTGTAACAATTAGCCAATTTATTTAATACTTACCAGAAAATTAAAAATTCTAATTGTTTCCTGTTATTCAATAGGGTACTTGGTGAAAAAATACTTGCGGAAGGAGGCAGAATAATGAAATCGGCCTTTAAAATAGTTTTTGTTTTATGTAGCCTGATGCTTCTATTACCCACAGAGAGTAGAGCCGCCCCGGTAGCCGATGGTAAGCCACCGAAGGTTACTGCCTCGGCTGCTTGTTTAATGGATGTATCTAATGGACAAATTTATTATCAAAAAGAGGGAGATAAAAGAAGAGAACCAGCTAGTTTAACCAAGATCATGACAGGAATTTTAGCCATTGAAAGGGGTAATTTAAAGGATATTGTCACTGTGAAAAAAAGAGCTGCTGTTGTTTCGATGGGGCAGGACATTGGTCTTAACACAGGAGATCGTCTTTATTTGGAGGATTTATTAAAGGCGGCACTCATGTATTCGGCCAATGATTCTACTGTAGCCATTGGGGAGCATATTGCTGGTAATCACGACGACTTTGTTAAAATGATGAATGATAAAGCTCGGAAATTGGGTATGAAGAATACTCAGTTTGCCAATACCAATGGTTTTCATCATCCCAATCACTATACTACCGCCAATGATCTAGCCATTCTCACGTCCTATGCCTTAAAAAATAAGACCTTTGCCCGATTGGTAGCAACCAAAGAGGCTACCATATCCTGGCAGCCTAAGGTCCAGACAAAAATTGAAACTGCCCAGGACACACAAAAAGAACCCCCTAAGCAACGACTCTTGCACAATACCAATCGGCTTCTGGATTCAGATTTCGAAGGTATTAATGGGGTAAAAACCGGAACCACTGCTCGGGCAGGTAATTGCCTAATTGCTTCAGCAACTCAGGGAAGGAGGCAGTTAATAGCAGTTATCCTGAACAGTAATAACCGTTGGAGTGATGCCACAAGTTTGCTCGAATATGGATTTAATGAAGTGAAACCTGTGGTGCTGGCAGAAAAGGATGAAGTAATAGCAGAATTAAAGGTGACGGAAGGTGTAGAGCAAAAGGTGACCTTGGTTGCAGCTAAAAAGCTAGAGATATATCTACCAGTGATTCAAGTGGAAAAAATCCAGCGTAAAATTAATTTATATCCAACAGCCAACGCACCGGTGAAACAAGGTCACAAACTAGGAACCATCACCTACGTAGTTGAAGGAAAGGAAATTGCTACGGTTGATTTGGTGGCAAATCAGGATATTAAAAGAATTTCCTGGCTTAAAAGGTTATTTCATTAAAAATCTATAGGTTCCAATGACAAAAGCAGTACCTAAGGATGGGTAAAGCTTTTGTCATTTTTTATTAAATTTTCCTTGACTTTTTATAATAAAACCAGCATAATTTAATATGCATCGCAGCTAAATAATGGGACGTTAGCTCAGATGGTTAGAGTGCTGCGTTGACATCGCAGAGGTCACTGGTTCGATTCCAGTACGTCCCACCAGAAAAGGTATAGCATTTCCGTCAAGGGGATGCTATACCTTTTTTATGAAATAAAGTAGCATAGTTATGGTGTTAACGGGCAGTTTTTAATCAATGGGCATTTATATTTAATGAAATGGAGGATTTAATGAAAAAAATCATATCAGCAATTTTGCTCATAAGTTTGATCATATTATTTTTAGGATGTAATAGAACAAATAATGACATTGAGAAACAAGCTTATGATGCTAGAAATACAGCATCTGATGCGAACGGTAATTTTGAAACGAAAAGGTCAAATCCAATACAAAATAATACTATAAGTCAAAGTGTGGATTTTAGTGATTGCTTTAATGGCGTTAATGGTTCGGCTATATTTTATAATATTGAGTATGATGAATATCGGTTGTATAACGAAAAAGCGTGTGAAACACGACATTCTCCTTGTTCAACCTTTAAAATAATCACAACATTATTAGGGTTAGAAAATGGCGTAATATATGATGAAAACAGTACGATGAGGTACAATGGCGGTTTGTATCCTATTGCTTCATGGAATAAAAATTTAACATTAACGGAGGCATTTCAAGTTTCCTGCGTTTGGTACTTTAAGCAGATTATTGATGAAGTTGGACAAAATACTACACAAAAAATGTTGATAGATATTGGCTACGGAAACTGTGATATTAGCGAGTGGAGTGGCAGCAGCTTAAATTCTATGCCGGATTTGAATGGATTTTGGTTAGAATCCTCATTGGTTATTTCACCAAAAGAACAAGTCCAAGTGTTAGCAAAAGTTTTTGAGGGCAAAACGAATGCTTCACCAGATACGATCTCTATTTTAGAAAAAATTATGTTGATTGAGGGAGATGAAAATACATCATTTTTCGGGAAAACGGGAACTGGCAAAAATAATGCCTGGTTTGTTGGCTTTTTTGAAAAAGAATCAAAACGATGGTATTTTGCAGTCAATCTTCAAGATAAAAATCATGCAACTGGGAAGAATGCACGAGAAATAACAAAAGCAATCATTGATAAATACTTTTAACTTACCAAGCAAATAATGGGTATATTTTTCGAATATAAGCAATGCCTTGCATTAACTAAAAACATCGAAGGTTTACTTAAGAAAGAAATGTTTTTCACAAGGCAAACTTATTTTATATCAATTTTTTAAAATATAGTCAAGAGTTTAACATAAAAAATATCATTGAAAATTATAGAGCGCGGCAGATAAGTTACTCATAAAATGATTATTTGCCTAAAAATCATCTTATTCAGTGGTACATGTGGTTTTACTTTTTTTCCAATGAGAGGTATGATTTATTCAAGATAAAAAATACCCCTTGGAAAGGAAGTGGAATATATGCGTAAATTATTCCAAGAATTTCTTGAATTTGCAGATTATGCCTTTCATTACCTCTATGTTGAAAGAGAAAATAAATAAAAAAACAACGCCAAACAAAGGCGTTGTTTTTTTATTTTGTCAATAGCAAAATGTAATTTTTATCTTTTTTTGCAAGGTTTTTTGGCTGATTAGCTACCAGGGGCTATAGCGTTGACAGAATGGCCTGCCGACAGTAAACTTTATTTTGAAATATTCAATATATTGTTACAAGTAAAATTGTCAGAAGGGGTCGATTTAGTGAGCGATAGAAAACTAAGTGAAAAAACGATAGCAGCCTTAAAG
>CAMKDG010000195.1 GCA_946411205.1 uncultured Desulfotomaculum sp. | reverse complement strand
GCTTTGAGGTGGCTATAGGCCTAAAAGGTTGATTTTAAAGATCTATCGAGATTTTGAGAAATTACATTAGTTGTAATACTATAACCAAGAAATTTTTAAAAGCCTAAGGCCTATGGCTTACGGCCTAAGGCCAATATTTTCACTAGGCCCTGAGACTAAGTCTAAACAAGGCCGACGGCTGATGGCTGATGGCCGACAGCCCGTAAAGGAGCATACCAAGTGAATTTAGAAAACAAACGCGTATTAGTTGTTGGAGCAGGTGTTAGTGGTCAAGCGGTGAGTGAATTTCTCATTAGGAAAAAGGCTAAGGTTACTTTAACTGACTCCCGGAGCAAGGAACAAATGGGATCGTTGGCCGAGCAATTAGCTTTTCAAGGAGTCACTTTGTATTTAGGGGCTAGTCCTGTGGTTGACCGAGAGAATTATGATCTGTTGGTGGTGAGTCCTGGTGTGCCTTTAACTGTATCACCCGTGGTGCAGGCGAAGGAAAAGGGTGTGCCGGTGATTGGCGAACTGGAGCTTAGTTATCATTTTACCAAATCGCCCATTGTGGCTATTACGGGTACCAATGGTAAAACAACAACCACCTCTTTAATTGGTCAAATGTTTCGGGACGCTGGGTACCAAACCCTGGTGGCTGGTAATATCGGGTTACCCCTTGTCAGTGAAGTGGAAAAATATACGGAAAAAGATGTGGTAGTAGCAGAAGTATCCAGTTTTCAATTGGAAACCACGGAGCAGTTTAGACCGCGGGTAGCAGTGATCCTAAATATCACCCCTGATCATCTGGATCGCCACGGGACAATGGAAGAATACAGTAGGGCTAAGGCTCGTATTTTTGCGCACCAACAGGTCGGTGATTGGCTTGTATTAAACTACGATGATCCCATTACCCGTGATTTTGCACGAGAATGCCAAGACAGAGTCATATTTTTTAGTCGGCAGCATATCTTAGGACAGGGTAGTTTTATCCAAGAGGGGAAAATCATGGTTAACGGGGTGCGTGGCAGCTATGAAATTACCGCTGCAGCCAACTTAAAGATCCCCGGTGGCCATAACCTGGAAAATGCTTTGGCCGCTGTCGCTGTAGGTTATGCTATGGGACTGGCCCCGACAGATATTGCTCAAACTTTGGCGAGTTTTATGGGAGTTGCTCATCGGTTGGAGTATATTGCCACTCTGAATGGAGTGACTTACGTTAATGATTCCAAAGGAACCAACCCAGATGCGGCTATGAAGGCTCTGGAAGCCTATGATGTTCCCATTGTTCTCATTGCCGGTGGAAAGAATAAAGGGGTGTCCTTTAACAATTTTGCCCAAAAGATTAAGGAAAAGGTTCGGGTACTGATTACGGTAGGCATACATGGCTACCAAATTGAAGAAGCTGCCCGGCAACAAGGCTTTACCAACATCTTCCCCGCCGAGGACTATACCCAGGCGGTTACCTTGGCCTACCAACAGGCCAAGCCCGGTGAAGTAGTGCTCCTCTCCCCGGCCTGTACCAGTTGGGATATGTTTAAAAACTTTGAAGAACGCGGGGAGCTGTTTAGGCGGTTGGTGCTGGAACTGGGAAAAGAGTAAGGGGTAAGGCTGTTGGCCATTAGCCATTGGCCTTTAATAGAAAATCGTCTATCAGCCAGAATCTTTCTAACTCAAACTCAAGTCCACAGCTATCACCTGTCTGTGATTAGCCAAAAGTTGGGGAAAGTCCAAACAAAGCCAATGGCCAATGGCTAAAGGCCTAAGGCCAAAAGGAGGTAGAATCTATTGCGTCTCAAAAAACGTCCCCCGGATTTTGTGCTGTTCTTGACGGTCCTCATGCTATTATGCGTGGGCCTGGTAATGGTTTTTTCTGCCAGTCAATATGTTACAATGGTCCGGTACGGAGATAGTTTCTACTTTTTTAAAAGACAACTGCTCTGGGCTTTGCTTGGGCTGGGTGCGATGGTCTTTATGATGAATTTTAATTATAATAATTTAAAGCGTTGGATAGGGCCCATTGTTGTTACAGGCTTTGTCTTATTAACTGTAGTACTCATCCCGGGAGTGGGCACCGAAACAAATGGTTCTCAACGATGGATTGATTTAGGCTTTATGTCTTTTTCACCAGCGGAAATGGTAAAGTTGTGCTTAATTATGTTTGTGGCCTTTGGCTTAGCCAAAAAGGGCGAAAGAATACGAGATTTTAAGGAAGGTCTACTGCCTTATTTAGTGGTGATGGCCATTGCCGCGGGCCTTATTTTAAAGCAGCCCGACCTGGGAACCGCCATGGTTTTGTGTGGCACCATTTTTATTATGCTTTTTGCCGCAGGAGCACGATTGTTTCATTTAGGAGCCTTAGGCGGTGCTGGGGTTGTCATGATAGGTTTGGCGATTGCCCTGGAACCCTACCGGTTGAGCCGTTTTTTGGCCTTCTTGCATCCCGAGGCAGACCCCCAGGGGACCGGATATCACATTATCCAATCTTTATATGCCCTTGGTTCCGGTGGCTTATTTGGCATGGGATTGGGGCAAAGTAAACAAAAATTCCTCTATTTGCCGGAAAACCATACCGATTTTATTTTTGCCATCACCGGTGAAGAATTAGGGTTTATTGGTGCATCTTTAATTGTTTTGCTCTTTATTATGTTTGTCTGGCGTGGACTAAAAATTGCTGTCACATCACCGGACCCCTTTGCCAGTTTGCTGGCTGCGGGGATTACCAGCGGGATATCTCTGCAAGCATTAATGAATATGAGCGTTGTTACAGGTTCCATGCCGGTAACCGGAGTACCGTTACCCTTTATAAGTTATGGTGGTACTTCCCTACTCTTTACCCTGATAGGGATTGGTATTGTGTTAAATATTTCACGGTTTACCAATCCAAGATAGCGAATCAGGCCGTATTATTACGCATGTAAGAGCATACAGTAAACAGAGGTATTCGTAGTCCTAGGAAAATTTGAACTTCGAACCTCAAGAAGAGGTGAATCAAGTGCGTGCCATAGTAACAGGTGGTGGAACCGGGGGCCACATTTATCCGGCCCTGGCCATTGCCAAAGGACTGCAAAGCCATTTTAGCCATACAGAAATTCTTTATGTTGGAACCAATCATGGTCTTGAGGCGGACATAGTCCCCAAGGCCAATTTGTCGTTTCAGGCCATTACTGTATCTGGGCTGGAAAGGAAGCTCTCGCTGTCTAACCTAAAGGTTTTTTGGCAAGCCTGGCAAGGCTATCGTGAGGCTGCTCAGATTATACAGAACTTTCGCCCTGATGTGGTGATAGGAACCGGAGGATATGTTTGTGGGCCGGTGGTTTTAGCGGCCGCTCGCAAGGGGATTCCAACCTTGATCCATGAGCAAAATGCTCTGCCGGGCATTACCAATCGTATCTTGTCCCGAGTGGCCAAAGGGGTTACGGTTACCTTTGAAGATTCCGTGCAATACTTTCCCAATCGGGATAAAATTACGGTTACAGGTCTGCCGGTACGGCCGGAAATTACTGAGTCTCATCGCCAGGCAGCTTTAAAAGCCTTAGGCTTGGACGCAGAAAGGCTGACACTTTTGGTTTTTGGTGGCAGCCGGGGAGCCAGAAGAATTAATCAAGCGATGCTGGAAACGATTCAGTATTACGGCAATCAACCGACCATACAAATCATTCATGCCACCGGTCAGTCGGGCTATCAAGAGTTTCTTGATGCGGCTAAGGATCGGGGTATTGAATTGGATAAATATGTTAATATTATAATAAAACCGTATTTGTATAATATGCAAGAAGCTTTGGCTGCTGCCGATTTGGTTGTTAGTCGGGCCGGGGCTGCAACGTTAGCAGAA
>CAMKDG010000194.1 GCA_946411205.1 uncultured Desulfotomaculum sp. | reverse complement strand
AAGCCATTTCTATGCCCTGGAGGATAACTCCAAGATTACTCCCGCTCGGAGAAAGGCCGGGGCAGTTTGTTTGTACTGCAAATCCCCTGCCATACCGGGCTTGCTGGAGAAATATGGTGATGACTTTGGTAAATTCACCTATGAAGAGATGTATAAGCAGGTGAAATTCTCCATCGGCTGCTCCGACTGCCACGATCCAAAGGATATGAGCCTGCGCATTACCCGTCCGGCTTTGGTCGAAGCCCTGCAGCGTATCGATAAAGACTGGAAGCTCGCCTCTCGCCAGGAAATGCGCTCCCTGGTTTGCGCCCAGTGTCATGTGGAGTACTACTTTAACAAAGAAAAGAAGGTAACCTTCCCTTGGGATAAGGGTTGGACCGCCGATCAGATGGAAGAATACTACGGCAATTATCAAAATGCCATTCACGTTGACTGGACGCAACCACAATCCGGCACCAAGCTGCTCAAAGCACAGCACCCGGACTATGAGTTTTCCCAGGGTGGTGTACACGCTGCCGCCGGGGTTGCTTGTGCAGATTGCCATATGCCCTATGAAAGGATTGGCAATGTTAAAGTGACTTCTCACTGGTGGGTAAGTCCGACCCGTACCATTAATAAGAGTTGCACTCAGTGTCACCGCGAGGGTGAAGAGTGGCTGTTAAATCGTATTCACTATTACCAGGATCGCAACTTTGAAGCCTTAAGAAGGGCTGGTACGTTAAACGTTGAGGCAATTAACGAAATCGAAAAGTCTTCTAAAACAGCGGGAGTTGATCCGAAAATTCTGGAGGAGGCTAGAGCCTTACACCGTTCCTCCCAGTGGCGTTGGGATTACATGTCTGCTGAAAACAGTATGGGCTTTCACAACACTCAGGAGGGTATGAAAAACTTGAGTAAATCCATTGATTTGGCCCACCAGGCCATTGCCGCAGCCCGCAGAGCACGGGGGGCAGAGTAAATGTTTAAGCTGAAGTCAATGATAACAGGGGCATGGAAGGTTTTCACCTCCATGTCCCTAGGGCTTGCTCTTTTATGTTTAGTGATTGTTCTTTCCATTATCGGGACTTTTAACGTGGGTATCTTTAAATCCCCCTGGTTTTTGACCACCAGTGCTCTACTAACCATAAATCTGTTGGCCTGCACCTGTAGAAGATTGGCTACCTTACTGAAAAATAAGCGTAACTTCCCTAGGGCTTTAGAGCAGGAAGGAAAATACAGGTGCTTAGAACTGGCAAATTGTTCCCCCGAACGGGCAGTTAAGGAAGCCAGTGCAGAGCTTCGTCGGTTAGGTTTCCGTTTAAGGATGCAAAGCATCCAACAAGGAACCATGATCTCCGGCAGCAAAAATAGTTGGGCTGCCTTAGGCTCACCGCTATTGCACTTGGCGATGGTTTTTGTAATTGCCGGTAGTGTGGTGGGGGGAGTTTTCGGCCAGGAGAAGTATTATGAGGTAGCAGTACCCGGCAAAGCCCTGTTGACTCATGATGGCTATCCCTTTGATTTAAATATCAAGAAGTTTCAGGTGGATACCCATGAGGATGGTACAGCAAAGCAGTACACTTCCCATGTTGAAGTGTTATCAGCCAACCAAAAAGCACTGGAAAAAACTGTTTCAGTCAACAATCCACTCCAGTATCAAGGTGTTAAAGTGTACCAAACCGCCTTTGGCTACCATTTGCAGGGTGCGGTGAAGGATGAAAACCAAAGTGTCGACTTCGATGTAGAAGAAGGAGACCATATTTCCCTTGGAGGTCCGGCTAAATTGGAATTGGCCGTACAGTGGCCCAGGTATTATGTCTTTAGCAACGGAGTTCCTTTTACCATGGGTATTGCGGAGCTGGGAGAGCCAATTCATATTTTGAGTCAAGAAATCGTCTTTACCAAACGAACTACCTATACCGGTCTGCAAGTAAAGAAGGATCCGGGCTTACCACTAATCTGGACAGGTTTTATCCTCTTCCTGCTCGCGCTGCCCATACGGTTATATGTAAGATCCAATCAAATCTGGTTATTGCTCTCTACCAGTACAACGGGCACAGCGGTTCGTCTGGCTGCTCGCCAAAGAATAAGAGGTAAGGAGCAAGAAGATCTGATACTGGAAAAATTAAGCGGAATTACCTGGGAGGAGCGTGCCTTGCAATCATGATAGAACTGGTAGAAAGATATGCCTTTGATACAACCCTTTATCTTTACGCTCTGGGTACCCTTATCTTTCTGGCCTATACCCTGACCGAAAGAAAAAGATTGATCACTACGGCTTTAGGGGTGGTAGGCTTAGGGCTGTTGATTCATACAGTGGGCCTGGTGGAACGTACAGTTACTGTAGGGCGGCTGCCCTTTGCCAATATGTACGAGTTCACGTTGTTCTTTGCTTGGGGAGTGATCCTAGCTTTTCTGGTTACCCAGAGGAAACATCCGGTACCCTTGCTGGGGATTGTGGTAATACCGGTGGCAGTGGTTTTAATGTCAGCGGCCAATATGATGACAACAACTGTGGTACGGCCTCTCATGCCGGCGTTACAAAGTTACTGGTTACAATCTCACGTCGCCACCGCTGTTCTTGCCTATGGCGCCTTTGGGGTATCCTTTGGGGTAGGGGTGCTCTACTTAATTCGTGATTCCCAACCAGTAGCCCTAAGTTCTACTAGTGACGGTAGCTCCACAGGGTTACCGGGTATGTCCCTGCTACCCAGCAGTGAAACGCTGGATAAACTTCTATATCGGATAATTGCCTTTGGCTTTGTTTTCCTTACCCTAGTACTCATTACCGGGGCTGTTTGGGCTGAACAGGTTTGGGGTGCCTGGTGGAGTTGGGACCCGAAGGAAACCTGGGCACTGATTACTTGGCTGGTATACGCCTTGTTTCTGCACGGTCGTTTTACCCGCGGCTGGCAAGGTAGGAGAACCGCTTGGTTAGCCATTTTGGGTTTTGCGGCAGTCATGTTCACTCTCTTCGGTGTGACCTGGCTGATGCCTGGTTTACACAGTTATAATTAAAGAATAGAGTTGACCACCATTGTGCATCGATTAGTCTTAAAGCCACCAAAGCCTCCGCTGGCATCTGAAGCGAGGGCTTTGTTTTTTTATGGGTAATCAGAACTTTTCTAGCTTCTAAGGCAATATCAGTTAGTCCACAGGGGTTTTTCTGAACCTTTTTACTCCTTCCTTCATAAAATATTTTAGAACTACTATGGAAAGGAAGGGATAGAAAATGGCAGTTTATATTGTTCAGTCAGGGGATACATTAGGTGCTATTGCTGCTAGCTATGGCCTTACGCTGGAGCAGTTGCTACAGTCTAACCCTCAAATCACCAACCCGGATGCTATCTCCGTGGGACAGGAAATTACGGTACCTGAATTGAGTGAACCCGATGATACAGAGGAATCTACAATAACCGATCCGGAGATAACCGCTACACCCGTCTCAGCAACTACAACGTACCAACCCGGAGAGCAAGCAACGATCCGGGCTAATCAAAATAGAATCAATGCGGTTCTCGCGTCCGCCAGACCCTATGGAGCCTATACTACCAGAGTAGTGGATGACTTAATCTACGTTCTAGTGATCAGTAACGACGAACTTCGGCAGGGTGAGCGGCTTCGCATTCGCTTGTATAAGATTAATGTTTCTGGTAGGGAGATGAGGCTGCGCTATACCACTGGTCAGCGCTTAGAATTAGTGGTGCGGGATGCTAGAAATCTAGCCGAAGTTTGGCGATATTCCCGGGGACGCAGTTTTAGTCAGGCATCCGGAACGGTTATTATCGGGAGAAATGCCTTTGCCGTTTACGAAAACACCTGGGACCAACGAGATAATTTCGGTCGTCAGGTGTCTGGGGGCAGGTATGTTTTAAATGTTAGCAATGTGGCCAGAGGCTTACGGGATGAGATTATCAGTATCCCCTTTAGAATTTTGGGCGGCGTAACACCGACAACAACCCCCAGGCCTACTCCCAGACCAACTC
>CAMKDG010000193.1 GCA_946411205.1 uncultured Desulfotomaculum sp. | reverse complement strand
GCGAGCCGCCCTGGTCGCAGTGCGGTAATAAAACTGAAAAAGTGCAGCAATATTTGGCAGGATCTGTTAGTGCCCTTACCTAAAAGAAGCGGTTACCTGGGCAATCCGGCCCCCATATTGCCCATCTATTTTTACCGGCACATTGGCTTACCGGGGACAAGCAGTGCGCTGATCGATGAATATTACAATACCCTTTACCAGTTGGCAAAGACTCTAGCAAAAGGAACCTGCGGCTTTGTACATCTTATAAATGGGGTACCCATGCCGAATAACACAGACATTGCCCGCTATAAAGCCAAACTACAGCAGAGTGACGGGCACGATTCATTCATCAAGCGAGTGCTACAAGCGGAGATTTTACCAAGCACCAACAATCCGCTATTGAACAACACCCTAAAGACGGCCTTTCAGGAAACCCTGACTTTGTTCATGAGGCAAAGAGCCAATCCCAATCCGGCTACGCTGGAGAACTTTGCCTTAAAACTAATCGGCTGGATCAATCGCTACTTCAAGGATTTATATAAAAACTTCGATTGGCAAGACAGTCCCAAGGTGTTGTATTATGGCAGCATTAAACCCCATGAAGTTTATTTGTTAATTTACTTGGCCCAAATCGGCTGTGATGTAATCTATGTTCATACCGATCACCAAGAGGACGACATTTTTAAAAAAATGGATCCGATGGAACACTATTGCAAGCTGATAGAACAGCCCGCTAGTGCTCCACTGGAACCCTTCCCTTTAACAGAGCGGTCGGTGCGCAAGGCCACGGTGGCTTACCAGGCTGCCCAGGAAATTCAGCAGGTAATTTACGGAGAAGATACCGGCTTATTTAAACCCTGGCAGTTTCAAGACTACCAAACCCGGCCGGTAACCTTACGTACCACCTATGATGAACTAAAAATTTTGTGGTCGGAAGAGGCTCGCATTCGACCGGAATTTAAAGTGGTTAACGGTACCGTGTATGTACCGAACCTCTTTGCCAAGGTTAGCGGCACCAATGAGGACATATCCCTGTATTGGCAAGATTATAAACTGCTTATCAGTGCCCCCAACACCCATGTAATAACCCAGGTGCCCTTTACCAAGGTAAACTATAGTAAGCGGGATTTATATGCATCCGCCTTTTTATTCAACAACGACGGCCTGTTAAATAAAGAAAAACTGATGCAAAGTAATTTTTATCAGTTTGCTCATTTAAGAAACTCGCTGCAAGACTTTATTATCCATAAAATCAATGAGCTGATTAAAGCCAAGCCCTTCATTGATGCTGCAGACAAAGAGCTGCCGCTAAAAACATTGATGACCGTACTGACCCTGGATGAAAATATCCTGCGTCTGCTGGAAACCTTTGATTACCCCAGAGCTGTGCCGAAGCTGGTCATTTATGACAGCACAAGAGAGGTCTTTAGTGATGAAGATGCCAGCCTGATTGCCTTTTTAAACCTAGTGGGACTGGATATCGCCATTTTCACCCCCACCAACTACAAGAATATTGAATTAAAACTGCAGGCAGAACTGTTAGATGAACATCAACTGCCGGCCTTGCGCTTGGATTTAGCCCTGCCTGATTTAACGGCCCTGCCAACCGAAACCGGTGCAATCGGTACTTTGTTTAACCGTATCTCAGCTAGGATAAGGAGGAATTTTTCTTGAAAATTAACAGATCTGACAGGCAAGGGGAACAAGTGGTTGAGGTAGTTCCCTTTGATTTAGAAAAACAAAAACAAGAAGTAGCTGTAAATGTCCAAAATTCCCCGGCGATTGATAATATTTTGGCCCAAATTGATTTGTCTGACGCCAATACCATTATGACCTATGGTGCTAACATAACGGAGGAAATAGCTAGGTTTTCCGACCAAATTTTGCACAGCATGGAAACGGTCAAGGTGGAGGACTCCGGCAATATGCTGGTACAGCTTAATGCCATTATGGACAAGTTTGATATTAAGGACTTTGAAGAGAAGAAGCAGGGCTTACTTAGTAGGCTGTTTAACAAGGCTAAGGATTCCATTGAAGCATTGTTTAAGAAGTATCACACCATGGGTGACGAAGTGGATAAGATTTATGTTACCTTAAAGCAGTATGAGGTGGAAATCAACAAAGCCAACAACAATCTGGAGGGAATGTTTGTTAAAAACCTGGAGTACTACGAGCAGCTAGAGCAGTATGTTTACGCTGGGGAGTTGGCCATTAAAGAGGTGCGCGAGAACATTCTGCCGGAAATGCAGCAGAAGGCAGCAACCAGCGGTAACCAACTGGATCAGGTGCAGGCAAACAACGTGGCCAGAATGTTGGAAATGATGGAGCAACGTGTGCATGACTTAAAGCTGGCCGAGAACATTGCTATTCAAACCATGCCTAGCATTAAGTCCATTCAAAATGGTAACTACAACTTAATACGCAAGATTAATTCTGCCTTCATTATTACCTTGCCGATATTTAAGCAGTGCTTAATTCAGTCTATTATGCTCAAACGGCAGGCTATACAAGCCAAAGCCATGCAGGCATTGGATGAAAAGACCAACGAATTGTTGCTAAGAAACGCCCAAAACACAGCACTGCAATCCAAAATGACAGCCCAATTAGCTTCCGGCAGTTTTGTCAGTGTAGAAACATTGCAAAAATCTTGGGAAACCATTGTTAAGGGAATTGAAGAGACCAAGCAAATTCAAGAGACTATCCGGCAGCAGAGAATTACCGATAGCGTCAAGCTAGCGGCTTTTAAGGAAGAATTTAAAAATAAGAAAATGCTTAACTAAAACCCTGCCCAAGGGGCAATCTAGGCTGAGGAGGTCGTGCTACAAGAGCACGGCCTTCTTTAATGAAAATATCTTCATATATTTAGGCTTATTTTCATTATTGATAAAAATAAGCTTAAATTTTTCATAACTATAAAAACATTACTGGATTTTTAAATATGAGTGTACTATAGTGATAGTAATAGATCATGGATGTAGGCAAAGGAGTTTGTTATACATTTGAATAAAGATATTGGCAAAAAAATAAAAGAGCTGAGAAACAATCGGAAAATGACTTTAAAAGATGTAAGTGAGTTGACAAATCTCTCCACGGGTTTTTTATCACAATTGGAGCGAGGCTTAACCAGTGTTGCCACAGATTCGTTAGCTACCATTGCCGAGGCATTGGGGGTGGACCTGTCTTATTTCATTAGACCTCAGCGGAATCGCAGTTACATCGTCAGAAATTATGAAAAAGAAGTTTTTCGGGTGGAGAACCGCTTTATTCAATACCACCTTGGGAGTGCCGTACAGGATAAGGCCATGATGCCACGAATTATTGAATTGCTTCCCATTAACAGTGATGAAAACATTACGCAGTACCCCCACGAGGGGGAAGAATTTGTCTATGTTTTAGAGGGGACGTTAACCTTATTTATTAATAACCAACAATATGAACTTTTTCCAGGGGATTCGGCCCATTATAGTTCTCAGCTAACCCATAACTGGGCCAACTATACCAATAAGATGACCCGTTTACTGGTGGTCAGCACACCCAATTTGCTGAATGAAAACAAGCAAACCTAGTTGA
Organism: uncultured Desulfotomaculum sp.; assembly: GCA_946411205.1. Classification (GTDB taxonomy): domain Bacteria; phylum Bacillota; class Desulfotomaculia; order Desulfotomaculales; family Desulfotomaculaceae; genus Desulfotomaculum. Next base: position 437 of record CAMKDG010000193.1, on the reverse strand, counting down.
GGTGGCAGATGAAAAAAGCAATGATTTTTACTATCCAAAAATTTTGTGTGCATGATGGTCCGGGAATTCGGACTACGGTTTTTTTCAAGGGATGCCCCTTGCATTGCGCTTGGTGTCATAACCCAGAAAGCCAAAATTTCCAGCGGGAGCTCTTGTATGATCCTGGGAAATGTACTTTATGCGGACGCTGTCAACAGATATGTGATAACGGTGCAATCAGTATTCGTGAGGGTATTTTAAAACAGGATTACAGCAAGTGTCGTGCTTGCGAAAAATGCCTGGATACCTGTATCCAAAACGCCCGGCACATGGCGGGGGGTGAGTATACCCTGCAAGAGTTAATGGTGGAAATAGAAAAGGACAGACCTTTTTATGAACAATCCGGCGGCGGGGGCGGGGCCCCCCACCCCGCGCTGGCCATCATGTCCTGCATGACA
>CAMKDG010000192.1 GCA_946411205.1 uncultured Desulfotomaculum sp. | reverse complement strand
CTCTGCCAATGGTACCGTCTTCCAGCCAAACTTCCGCTTCCAGGGTAGGATTGCCCCGGGAGTCCAGTATTTCCCGGGCAAAAACATCGCTAATAATGGTCACTTTTATTCCTCCTATAAACCCTTTGCAACCAGCATCTGAGCCAGGTCTACTACACGATTGGAATAACCCCATTCATTGTCGTACCAGGAAACCACTTTGACCATATTCCCCTCAATCACCATGGTGGACAAGCCGTCAACGATGGAGGAGTTAGGATTGCCATTGAAATCTTTGGACACCAGGGGTAACATATTAAAGGCCATAACACCCTTAAGGGAGCCTTCGGCGGCTTCCTGTAAGGCGGCATTAACTTCTTCCGCTGTGGTAGGTTTGGCTACCTCAACAACCAAATCCACCACAGAAACGTTGGGGGTAGGAACCCGCATCGCAAAGCCATTCAACTTACCCTTTAGCTCTGGCAGTACCAGAGCTACCGCCTTGGCGGCACCGGTGGTGGTGGGAATGATGGATTGTCCGGCAGCTCGGGCCCGACGCAAATCCTTGTGAGGCAAATCTAAGATCCTCTGATCATTGGTATAGGAGTGAACGGTCGTCATCAGACCTTTGACAATACCAAATTTCTCATGCAACACCTTAGCAAAGGGAGCCAGGCAATTGGTCGTGCAAGATGCATTGGAAATCACCTGATGACTCGTTGGATCGTAAGTATGATCGTTAACACCCATTACGATGGTAGCATCAACTTCTTTTGCCGGAGCAGAAATAATTACTTTTTTAGCACCGGCCTCGATGTGCTTAGCAGCATCTGGGCCCTTGTTAAACCGCCCGGTGGATTCAATAACAATATCCACTCCCAGTTGACCCCAGGGTAGTTTAGCAGGATCTGTTTCTGCGAACACTTTGATTTCTACATCATTCACCAAAATGGTATTTTCGGTGCAAGCAATCTCGGCTGCTGCCTCACCATGTACAGAATCGTATTTCAGCAAATGTGCCAGAGTCTGGGGATCTGTCAAGTCATTTACCGCAACAATTTCTAGGGGAGAGCCTACTGTTAGCAAACCTTTTTTAAGCATGGCTCGCAATACATTTCTGCCAATACGTCCAAAACCATTGATCGCAATTCTTGTCATCTGATGATTCCTCCTTAATTAATTAATTGATTCATTAAATACTCTATATTATCAAGGGGCCTTTACTTAAACAGTATTATATAGAGGCGATAAGAACTTTGACCCCTAACTTCTCAAGCTCCCGGTGTTTCTCCTCCGGCAAACCAGCATCTGTAACCACGGTATGCACTTTATCCCAGTGAGCAAAGGTATGGTAATACACTTGATGAAACTTTTCACTGTGGGCTACCAGAATCACCTGACGGGCAGCTAATAACATAGCCTGTTTTACTTCTGACTCCAGCATGTTGTTGGTGGACAGGCCCCGTTCAAGGCTGACTCCTGTGGCAGCCAGAAATACTTTGTCAGCGTTGAAGCCGGTAAAGCTGGCCCTGGCCAGTGGACCCACCAGAGCCTGGGTGGCCCCACGAACTTCACCCCCGGTTACCAAAACGGTCATCTCTTCTTCTCCGGTAGCCAACACTGATGCTATGGGAAGCGAGTTGGTGATAACCACACAGGGCTTGTTGATGGCCTGGGCTACCGCTAAGGCGGTGGTTCCGGCATCCAGAATGATGGTTTCACCCTCGCCGATAAGTTCTGCCGCTACACGGCCAATGGCTGTTTTTTCACGTTCTGCCTCCCCCAAGCGGGATAAAAAGCGGGCCTCCGAAGAAGAAGTCTGGGGGTAAAGTGCTCTCCCGTGCTCACGCTGCACCAACCCCAAAGCAGCCAAGGACTTTAAATCACGGCGAATCGTCATTTCGGATACGTCAAAACGCTGCGCCAACTCGGCAACCGTGAGATGACCGTATTCCTGTAATAATGAATGTATTTTTTCTTGACGATCGCTCATGGGTATCCTCCTAGTATCTGTAAAGATATCTTTAAAAAATAGTCACAGTTCCCTCATAAACGATCCCAGCATAAGCATCTACCGTAATCGTCTGTCCCTGGGGAATATTTTCAATTGCTTCCTGGGCTCCCACAATAGCCGGAATGCCGTAATGCAAGGCGGCGATGGCGGCCGATGAGGTTAACCCACCCTCCTCCACAATCAATGCCCCGGCCTGGGCAATCAGTGGCATAAAATCTGCATCAACGGCACTGGCGACTAAAACATCTCCCTGGTTGAAAGCATCCTGATCCGGGGAAGTAATGACCCGGGCTATTCCCGTATAAGATTTACGACCAATGCCAGTCCCTTTGGTAATGATATTGCCTACAATTTGCACTTTGACCATGTTGGTGGTACCCACCTGACCCGCCGGCACGCCAGCGGTAATGACCAGGATATCACCGGTCTTAATCAGATTATGCTGCAACGCAGCTGTAACAGCCACCGACATCACTTGATCCGTGCCCGTGCTTTCGGACACGAGCAAAGGCTGCACCCCCCATTGCAGTGCTAGCTTGCGTGCCGCCCCAACATAGGGAGTGGCTGCCACAATGGGGCAATGAGGGCGGTATTTAGAAATCATCCGGGCCGTTAAACCGGAGTGAGTGGGCGTTAAAATAGCCGCCGCACCAAGATCCTCCGCAATGGTACAACTGGCATGACTGATAGCCTCTGCTGCATTAAGCTGTGGATGTCGTTCTCTCGTTTTATCCGCTAGTATAGTTTCTGTACGCCTGGCGATTTTATCCATCATTTTTACCGCTTCCACCGGATACTGCCCGGCGGCGGTTTCACCAGAGAGCATAATGGCATCCGCGCCATCGATGATGGCATTGGCTACATCACTGGCCTCCGCCCGGGTGGGGCGAGGCTGGCGAATCATGGAGTCTAACATCTGCGTGGCAACAATCACCGGCTTACCCAGAAGATTACATTTGGTAATCATCTCTTTTTGGGAAATCGGTACTTCTTCGGCAGGAATCTCTACCCCAAGATCCCCCCGGGCAACCATGAGACCATCTGTCACCTGTAGGATGGAATCAAGGTTTTCCAGGCCTTCCTGGTTCTCTATTTTAGCGATAATATGAATATCGGCACCGGCTTCTTCAACAATCTTGCGCACTGCCAGAACATCTGCAACCTTGCGGGTAAAGGAAGCAGCAATAAAGTCCACTCCTTGGGTGATGCCAAACTTGATATCAGCAATGTCCTTTTCAGTGACAGCGGGTAGCTGGATGGACACCCCGGGAACATTGACCCCTTTTTGAGATTTTAAAAGACCACCGTTACAAACGACTGTCGTAATTTTTTCTTTTTCCACTGCCGTGATTTCCAGATCCATTTGACCATCATCAATTAAGATATGTCCCCCCGGGCTAACCTCTTGCCACAGATTGGGGTAGGTAATGCCCACCCGTTCTTGGGAACCAGGCTCAGGACTGGTATCTAACACAAAGGTGTCCCCCTGAGCCAACGTAGCGCCTTGTTCAGGAACCTTCATGGTGCGAATTTCCGGTCCCTTGGTGTCCAGGACAATGGCTAAGTGTCTCCCTATTTTCGCAGCTTCATCCCTTAGCACCGCAATGCGCCGTCCGTGTTCTTCATGAGTACCGTGGGAAAAATTGAGTCTTGCTACGTCCATCCCGGCTTCTAAGAGTCTTCTTACTTGTTCAGGATGCTCACTGGCCGGTCCAATGGTACAGACAATTTTTGTTTTTCTCATTGTTGTTAGCTCCACTCATGTTCAAATAATTTTGTTTATTGTTCATATGAACATTATATTCTGTTGTTTTAAACAAATTCCTGCTAAAATCATGTTAATTTAAACATTTTTTTATATTTCTTACCAACTATCCAAACAAAGAAGGGGCTGTCGCAAAACGTTTATTTGAAAACGTAGGGCGACATGCCCTTTTTTAAGTGTGTCAGAAAAATTATTATATCTATGCAGACGAAATTCACCATTTAAGACCCGTTTTGGTCACAACAAAACAAGGGAAGAGCTTTCCCCTTGTTGATAATTCTTAGTTTTTTGGTCAGGC
>CAMKDG010000191.1 GCA_946411205.1 uncultured Desulfotomaculum sp. | reverse complement strand
CATTGGCAATCTGATCGATTAGTGGTTGCCAACTGCCACCCAGGGCTTGTTTAACCGATTCTGTAGAGAAACCCACCATGCAATCACTGACATGGGGAGGTACATAGACGTCGCGATTTTCTTCTTGCCGCTTTTTAAAGAATTCCAGCGCCCGTTCCAGACATTTCTCGGCTTGTTGGGCCATTTGCTCGGGCAGGAAAGCCACTGCTTCGGTGTCCGGCATACGAATAACCGGATCGACACTCATCAGTTTGGTACCAAACCGCTCGGCATACAGAGGCAGGGTGGGCACGGAACAGTTATAATCAAACATGAACAGATCCACACAGCCAGTGGCCAGCAGATATTCTTCCGATAGCCACTCCCCTTCCTGACCAGCCAGGGCCGACATATGGTGGGAACCGGAGTAGTTGATGAGCTGCTGGCCTTCGCAGACATGGCCCATGATCTGGATGCCCTCTGCCCCGATTTCTCTGGCTTTCTGCTGCCATTTGTCAGTAGAGGCGAGATCAATAACCACATGGGCAAGCAAGGGCATATGACCGTTGGTGATAATGTTTACCTTTTTAGGATCCAAGAGACCCATATTCATTTTCTGTTGAGTGATTTCCTGGGTACCAATGAGAATCTCTTGTAAGATATCCAGGGCAAACAGACCCTGAAACTCGTTGGCCACGCCAAGACGTACGCAGGTTAGCAGGAAATCCACCGGGTCTGCTCCCAGGTTGGTCATACACTTAGTTTGGGCAAAGCCTACCTCGGAAAAGACACCCCCGGGGAATAGTCCCAGTTTGCGCCACAGCTCTTTACGGCGAGGGGGGGCAAAGGCTTCCACCAATTTTGATTCCATATAGTTAGGTCGATGCAGATCTTCCAGAAAGAAATCGGCGAATTCCACGGCCAACTTTTCAATGGGTTTATTGGTGTCCAGGCCCAGGAACTCGGCATATTTTTTCAGTTTTTCCGGTTCTCGAATCTTCAGGCCGCTTTCCGGGCTGGTGCCTGCGGCCCTTAAGGTACGGGCTGCCTGCATGGCATGATAGCAGTTGGCAGAGGTGCCGATGGTGGTATGGCGGTAGGTGAAGTTCCGGGATACCATGACATGGGCATCAACGCCGCAAACACCACGCTGGGCCTTTTTCGAGATACGACAGGGTCCGTTGGCGCATAACTGGCAGGAGAGACCAGGAGCACAGAAATTACACTGGGGCTGTTGTTCCGAGAAACGGTCAAACACGTTGGTTAAGCCCTGGTTATGGACTACTTGGTACATTTCCCGCATGGCTGGATCTACAATGACGTTTAAGGGATAACCCTCTTTAGATTGGTCGTCCTTGTTTTTTATATGCTCCCGTTGCCAGTGATGCATGGCCTCCCCCTGGGGGGAGGGTTCAAATTTGCGATAGTTATAGGGCACTTCCTTTTGATTGCGATCCTGATGGGCACTGGGATCGTTGGTATCCGCACGATGAGTGGGATCGCTGTTGTGGATTAAGTCGGACATAATAACCCCCCTTAAGGATTTCTGATGTGATTATTCCCTAAGGAGGAATTATTATGCAATAAAAAAACACCCTGTATAGTACAAGGTGTTACTTGTTGCTAAAAATAGTAACGAACAGAGTAGGCCATAGGGGAAATGACCGCAGGCTTTCCCTACCTTAATAAGTCTTCCAATTTTGCTTTATCCAACACCACAATTTGCTGCCGCTCCACATCAATGGCACCGGAACGCTTAAAACCATTCAGCATCCGGTTTACCGTTTCCCGGGAACTGCCGGTTAAATTGGCCAACTCTTGATTGGTTAAGCTCATGTTAATAAAGATTCCCTTTGTTTTTTTAATGCCATGGTCTTCGGCCATCTTGATGAGAGCAAAGGCTAGCCGGCGGGTGGTATCATGCAGGGCAAGATTCATTACCTTTTCCTGAGCGGTGCGCAAACGCCGAGACATGATTCGTAGCATTTCCACAGCCATCACGGGATTTTTACTGATGAGTCTTTCAATATCCTGGTTGCGCAGCACGCCTACCACAGAGTCCTCCTGAACTTCGGAAGTGGCCGGATAAGTACCGCCATCAAACAGCACCACTTCTGCAAAGATTTCCCCGGCATTCACAAAATGTAAAATATGTTCTCGACCGTCCTCCAGTCGTTTGGTTAATTTAATTAAACCGGATTTCAGGATATAGATAGCCTCGCCTGGTTCGCCTTCCATAAAAATAAAACGTCCCTTATGATAGCTGCGTTCCAAAAGCACGCTAGAAATTTCTAAAAGTTGCTCATCAGCCAAGCCATAAAACAGGGGGATCCTTTTTAAGTATTTCAGATTTTCCAATGACATACCTCCTACTCTACTTACCTAAGCTGCAGGATCTGCGGCGAAAGGTTTTGATGACCGTTGCTTGGCTATCCCAACTGTGGGGTTTTCCATCGAACCCGCCAAACACTTCGGTTCCTTCAAAACCAGTAGCGGCTAAGCTCTGTTCCAGATTGGCACGGGTTAAAGGACGTAGGGGTACCTGACCGCTGCCCAGGGATTCCTGGCTGCCGTTATTACCATTTTTCACTAAAGAAGTTATAAAGTCGATTAAACCATCGGCACGAAACTCGTATTGGCGGGTAAAAACAAGGCCCGCCTGGCGGTTCATAATATCTGGCAACTGGGTGATATTACCTTTGAGAATACGGTCATAGTTAACCGTTTGCAGGAGCAATACTCCCCCATGATACAGCCGTTCTTTCATTTGCTTGAGAGCTGTCAACAAGTCTTTATCCGTCAGGAGGTGGACAAGGGAATTGCCAATACAGACAACAGCATCAAATTTACCTTCTATATCCTCCAGTTTTCTCATGTCACCTGTACGGAAGTCTACCGTCAGTCCTTCTTTGCGGGCCTTTTCCCTGGCCAATTTAATCATGTTCTGTTCATAATCAATTCCTACCACAGTAAGGCCCCATCTGGCAAATTCCAGAGCATAATTACCGGAGCCACAAGCCAAGTCTAATACCCTGCTGACACCGTGATCGGTAAACAGTTGGCGAAAGAACTTTAATTGAGCCTGTCCGGCGGGGAAAATATCATCGTAATACGGGCTTAAGTCTTTATACATTATGACACCTCAAAGCTTTTTTCTTTTAGTTTACCCAGCGTTTCTGTCTGGCATCATTGCGTCAATGGATGTCTTCATTGTAATAGAAGCTAGAAAATATGGCAATGCTGGTTTATAAATGCATAGGGATTGTTTTTTTGCTGCAAAATATGTTTGTTTATTCAAAAAATTAACAGATAAGGGGGTCATTATGAAAAAAACCCTCCTAATTGTCGGTGTGGGAGTGCTGCTCCTGCTGAGTCCACTTGTTACGAAAATACCAGCCATCAATAAAAGGCTGGATGGACCGGGTTTTTGCGGTGCCTGCCATGTGATGAAACCCTGGGAGGAAACCTGGGTCCACAGTGCTCACATGCAGGCAGCTTCCTGCGGCGACTGTCATATTCCTCATGATATGGTGCGCGGGGCTTACTATAAAGCCTATGTTGGCTCTCGGGACGTTATTGAAATGATTTTAGGAAACTGGCCGTCACCCATTAAACTAAGCCATCATGGTGGGGTGGTAACACAGGAAAACTGCTATCGTTGTCATGAGACACTACTGGAACCAACCAACGAAACACCCCAGGGTAAAACCCGAAATTGCTGGGATTGTCACCGCAACACACCACATTCGCTATGATTATTACTTCTGAAAGGGGTGTACCATGTGAAGTCAAAGGGGTTTATTCTGGCCCTGTCAGCTATTGCAGCTATCGTCGTGCTGGGGGCCATGTATATGTCCTTCCAAAAGAACAACCGGGTTCAGGCGGAAACGGCAAAGCTTCCACCGATCGGAGAAAAGGAAATTGATCCCGCTGTCTGGGGAAAACACTACCCAAGGACGTATGACAGTTTTTTAAAGGGTAAGGAAACCGGAGTTCGCACGAAATATGGTGGTAGTGATAAATATTCCAAGGCTGAACAACAACCGGAAATGAAAACTCTCTTTGCCGGGTATGGTTTCTCCGAAGAGTATAACGAGGAAAGAAGC
>CAMKDG010000190.1 GCA_946411205.1 uncultured Desulfotomaculum sp. | reverse complement strand
TTTTGGCAGCATTGGAAAAATTTTGGGAATTGGAAAATAAGATCAGTAAGCGAGAGGTCTGGCTAAAGCCGGGCCTTTTTGTGATTAGCGCTTGACCTTGTGATTATGCGTTGATAGGACAAGTTGTTTTATGAGATATTTTCAGATAATTGAAAAAATTATTAGATTAATTTGATGATTAAAATTTTAAACATTATACCCGTTGTCAAATGACAAATGTTCATTAAAATCTTATCTGCGGCTAGCATAGTTGTAGATACAATGGCAGAAATCACAAAAAACTGTCCATATGGACAAAATTTCAATTGCCAATTGACGTAAAAGAATATAGTATACACTATAGAGATGTATATCCACCGAGAGAAGACAGGTGGAAGGGTATGAATCTCATAGATAATTTAGGGGAGGTTAACGGAGGAACCATGTTTAAGAAAAAGTATGTTACGGTAATTACCCTACTGCTGGTTGCCGCATTTGCACTGGCAGGCTGCGGAGGTGGCGGCGGCGAGAAGAAAGAGGCCGCTAAAGATGCTGCTTCCGATGTAATTAAAATTGGTGTATATGAGCCCCTGACCGGTACCAATGCTGCCGGTGGAGAAATGACTGTTGAAGGTATTAAACTAGCTAACCAGTTGTTCCCTGAGGTGTTAGGTAAAAAGGTAGAGTTAGTAATTGTTGACAACAAGAGTGAAAAGCAAGAAGCTGCTAACGCTGTTGAGAGACTGGTCAGCAAGGACAAAGTAAATGTAATTATTGGTAGTTATGGTAGTTCTCTTTCTATGGCCGGTGGTCCCATTGCTAAAGATGCCGGGATTCCTGTCATTGGTTGTTCTCCCACGAACCCCGCGGTTACTCTAAATAACGACTATTACTTCCGGGTTTGCTTTATTGACCCCTTCCAAGGTACGGTTATGGCTAACTATGCTTTTGATAAATTAGGTGCTAAGAAAGCCGCTATTATTCAAGACGTACAGCAAGATTACTCTGTTGGTCTGAACGCCTTCTTCGAAAAATCCTTTAAGAAATTAGCCGGTGAAGAAGCCATTGTAGCCAAAGTTAATTACAATACCGGTGACAAAGACTTTTCTTCTCAGTTGACCGCCATCAAAGATAAGAAACCCGATGTTATTTTTGCCCCCGGTAACTTTACCGAGTCCGGCATCCTGGTAGAAAAGGCCCGCGAGCTGGGTATTACCTGCCCCATTCTGGGTGGCGATACTTGGGAATCTGAAGAATTCCTCAACCGTGTTAAGAACACCAAAGATGTTTACTTCAGCACCCACTTTGATTCCACTCAGCCGGTAACCGAAATGTCCAAGAAGTTCAAAGAAGAATATGAAAAGGCTTACGCTGGCAAGCAAGTTAACGCCTTTGGCGCCCTTGGTTTTGATTCTTATATCTTAGCTCTGGATGCTATGAAGAGGGCTAACTCTGCTGATCCTAAGGCGATCCGTGACGCTCTGGCAGGCACGAAGGACTTTGAGGGTGCCACCGGTTTGATCACTCTGGATGCCAACGGTGATGCTACCAAGACAGCTATCATTAAAAAGGTAGCGGATGGTAATTTCGTCTACGAAGGTAAGGTTGATCCTAAATAAGTAGGTAAGATTAGTTACCGACTCCCCTCCTGCCCACAGGGGGGGAGTCGGCAATTATAGCCAATCAATTGGAACTTGTACCCAAAGAACTAGGCAAGTGTCTTGGAAGGGGTTATAACATGGAATTATATCTACAAACTTTAGCAAACGGCATTTCTTTGGGCAGCCTATATGCACTCATTGCCATTGGGTATACCATGGTTTATGGTATCTTACGGTTAATCAACTTTGCACACGCCGATCTTTTAATGGTGGCAGGCTATATTGCTTTTTATGGCATCATGGTTTTTGCCCTGCCCTGGTGGTTTTCCTTCCTGATTGCCATCGCCTTAACCGCTCTCTTGGGAGTTAGTATTGAAAAGATTGCTTACCGCCCTTTGCGAAATGCGCCAAGAATTTCTGTTTTAATTTCAGCCATTGGGGTTTCTTTTTTACTTGAAAATCTAGGTATTGTGGTCATTGGTGCCCGTCCCAAATCTTTTCCTCGTCCGGAAGAACTGGTTTGGAATATTAAGCTAGGTGATATCTCCTTCTTATCCTTAACCGTTATTATTCCTATCGTCACTCTCCTTCTTTTAGTGGCAGTTACCTATATGGTTAATAAAACAAAGACAGGTACAGCCATGCGTGCTGTGTCAAGGGACTTTGAAACGGCTTCGCTAATGGCTGTTGATGTGAATAAAGTAGTGAGCACCACCTTTTTGGTTGGTTCCAGCCTAGCTGCTGTGGGCGGCATATTATATAGTTTACAATACCCCCAGATCGATCCCTTAATGGGTGTATTTCCTGGCTTAAAATGCTTTATTGCAGCGGTTATGGGGGGGATTGGCAGTATCCCAGGAGCGATGTTGGGTGGCTTTATCCTTGGCATGGGCGAAGTTTTCTTGGTGGCCTTTATGCCCGAGCTTTCCGGGTACCGGGATGCCTTTGCCTTTGTTATTCTAATTTTCATCTTACTATTTAAACCCACCGGTATTCTGGGTGAAAATGTTGTAGAGAAGGTGTAGCCATGGACAGTAGACAAAATATAAAAAGAATCTTAACCCTGGGATTAATACTTCTCAGCTGTCTCGTACTCTTTTTTGCCCAAGGTTTTTTATCCAGCTTTAATATCCGTATCCTAAATTTAGCTGCAATTTTTGTTATTCTGGGAGCCAGTATGAACTTGGTACTGGGCTTTACGGGCATGTTTTCCCTGGGACATGCCGGATTTATGTGCGTAGGTGCCTATGTTTCCGCTATTTTAACCATGTCTCCAGCCAGTAAAGAACTGATTTATTATATGGAGCCGATTATCGCACCCTTAGCCAATGTTCATTGGCCTGTATTTCCAGCCATCGTTATGGCCGGTGTAGTTGCCGCTTTCTTTGGCTTTTTAATTGGTTTCCCGGCCCTGCGCCTAAGAGATGATTATTTAGCCATTGCCACTCTGGGCTTTGGTGAAATTATTCGGATCATTGTTACCAATACCATTACGATTACCAATGGTTCCTTGGGACTTAAAGATATTCCATCGATTAAGAGTCTTTGGATTTACTGGGGCTTTGCTATTGCCACTATTTGGATCTTAAAACAACTGATCAATAGTAGTTGGGGCTATGCCTTTAAAGCCATTCGAGATAATGAAATTGCCGCCGAGGCGATGGGCATTGATGTCTTTAAACATAAGCTATTGTCCTTTACCGTGGGAGCTTTTTTTGCTGGCTTGGCAGGAGCGCTGATGGGCCACTTAATCACCTCGGTGGACCCCACCATGTTTAGATTCCTCTTTACCTTCCAAATCCTGCTTATTATTGTGCTGGGTGGTTTAGGCAGTCTAACCGGTTCGGTAATTGCCGGGGTTGTGGTAACAGTGTCGATGGAGTTTTTACGCTTTGTAGAACAACCGATGAATCTATTGGGTCTGACCATTCCTGGTATCCCCGGCATGCGGATGGTTATTTTCTCCCTGTTATTGCTGATGGTGATCCTGTTCTACCGGCAGGGCTTGATGGGAACACGGGAGTTTAATTGGGATTGGCTACTCGATAAGTTAGGGGTAGCTCGCCGCAAGGAAAGGGGTGTGGCTTAGATGAGTAAGTCTCTTTTAGTGACGGACAACATTACCATGCAGTTTGGTGGTTTGCGGGCGGTATCTGATTTGGCTTTGCAAATAACCCCACGCCAAATTGTTGGACTCATAGGCCCTAACGGTGCCGGCAAGACAACGGCTTTTAACATGATCACCGGTGTCTATAAGCCTACCCTGGGTAAAATTAGCTTTGACGGCAAAGATATTACAGGACGAAAGCCCAACCAAATTACCGAATTAGGGATTGCCCGAACCTTTCAAAACATTCGCCTCTTTTCCAGCATGTCGGTGCTGGAGAATGTACTGCTCAGCAAGCATGTGCGCCTTAAGGCGAATCCTTTGGAAGCTATTTTGGGGTTGCCTCGTTATTCCAAGGCCAGAAAACGTCACTATGAGGAATGTATGGAACTCCTGGATCAGGTTCAATTGGCGGACCTAGCTGATGAAAAAGCCACCTCCCTGCCCTATGGGAAGCAGCGACGTTTAGAAATTGC
>CAMKDG010000189.1 GCA_946411205.1 uncultured Desulfotomaculum sp. | reverse complement strand
AATAAGCGTAGTTATAAATACAAAAATCAAGTATGCTAGTCTTTGATTTATTTTTAAAATAATTTAAAAGCGATACTATACTTATATCTCTTGTTATGAGATCTAGCTATTGATAACGTCTAGCATAGATAGTATGATTATAGATTGGCTTGAGCGGGAGTTGTTTTTCTGGCGGAAAGGAAGTGTGAGTTTGGATCATCTTGAGATACAAGATGTAATAAAGGTAATGTCAAAATTCCATAAACTATTTGATATTATTAGAGTTGTTGATCCGCTTATAAAGAGGGTTGTTGACTATAAAGAGATGTCAGAATGTGGTCAGGGTTCTATTTGTTATGATTTCTGGAAAACCGGGGTGCAATGCAACAACTGTGTATCTGCCAGAGCTATAAACGAAAATGATACCTTTATAAAAGTTGAATGCAATGATGGTAAACTATTTCTAATTATTGCTAGTCCGATAAAACTTGGAGAAGCTGATTATGTTGTTGAAATGCTTAAAGATATAACAGAAACCGGAGCTATCACTATTCTGAAAGAAAAAGGCATAAAGGAAACTAATAACATTATAGCAGAGCTTAATGAAAAGAGTGTTACCGATGAGCTAACCGGTATCTATAACCGTAGATATATAAATGAAAGACTGCCGGCAGATATCTATACTGCCATACGTAAGCAAAAGAAACTCTCTCTTATTATGCTGGACATTGATCACTTCAAAGAGATTAATGACACCCATGGTCATATTGTCGGTGATACGGTGATAAAAGAGCTGTGTAAGATCATGGACTCCAAAATACGAAAAAATTACGATTGGATCGCCAGATATGGCGGAGATGAATTCCTCATCGTATTAATGGATGCCAACCAAGAGGAAACCTATAAGATTTCAGAAAAAATTCGCTTGACTCTGGCAAATAAGCCAATAAAACATAATAGTCTGACCATCCGGGTAACCGTAAGTGCCGGCAATTACACCTTAGAACCAGAGATTAAAAATTACCATGAGGTTTTGCAGGCGGTTGACAGAACTTTATACCAGGCGAAAAAAAACGGCAGAAACAGGACCGTTTCTTCCTGCATAGAATAACGGAGGCAACTCTTGCTAGGGGCTATTGTTTTTAGCAAAGGTTGCCTCTGCTTTAGAAAATCCCCTTGTGTGGCGGCAATTATGTCAAACCTGTAACATTTAACTTACATTTTTCTGGGTAAAGGATTTTTTGATGCAAACTGTTGTATAGTATGCTAACAGGTTTTGTAGGATAATGGCGGTAGTTGCCCTTAGGGTGAGATTTACATAACGGAGAGAGGTACGGAAGTGCAATATTTTTATGAGCTGGCAAAAAGTCAAGCTGGGTTTCCCTTTAAAGCATTTATTCACAGCGTCGATAGACTTAAAATGCGTTGGCATAATGAACTGGAGATTATCTTGGTCTTGCAGGGTTCTATTCAAGTAAGGATAGGAAACGAACCATATCTTCTGCATGAAAATGACCTACTTTTAATCAATAGCAATGAAATCCATAGCCTGAGCAGAACTAGCCAGGACAACATCTTATTGGTCTTACAAATTAATCCCGATTATTATTCCTTTTATCATTCAAAATTTAACAAAATGATTTTCAATTGCAAATCCTTTCTTTTTCAAGGTGAGGAGCAAGAAAAATTTGATTTGATTAGACATTATTTAGCAAAAATAATCTGGGAATTGGATAAAAAGAAAACAGGCTACCAATTTATCGTGGGCAGTGAGATACACTTATTGGCAGCTTGTTTAGTGAAGCATTTTGAGTATTCGTTGCTAGAAGATGATCAAGCGATGAATGTCAATAAGGATATTGGCAGAATACAAAGTATTTTAAAATATATTGAAGAAAATTCAGGCAGGCAGGTATCCCTTAAGGAAATAGCCGATCATCATCAGATTAACCAATACTATTTATCTCACTTTATTAAAAAGAAGATGGGGATGTCCTTTCAAGAGTATTTAAACTCTATACGATTAGATAAGGCAATTAATCTTTTGCTCAGCAGTAACAAGCCAATCACAGAGATATCCTATGCCAGCGGGTTTCCAAGTATCAAATCCTTTAACAGAAGGTTCAAAAACATGTACGGCTGTTCCCCTACGGAATATAAAAAAGCAAATACCCCTAAATTCCACGATAGGCACCAATTGGGCGAAGCGGGTATCGATAAAAGCAAACGCTGCCTGGCTGTGGACAGAAGGACCCTCTTTAAAAGTCTTTTTACGTATTTAACTCCCCCGGATGCTGGCATACCAAATGCTTCCGGTCTTACGGCCAGGCCAGCCAGCCTTTCGCTTAATGCCCAAAGGAAAGGCAGACCGTATCAACCCTATTGGAAAAAACTAATTACCTATACCAAGGCTTCGGAAGGTTTAAGAAAGGGCTGGCAAGACCAGCTTACAGAACTGCAAAGGGAAATTGGCTTTGAATACATTCGGTTCCATGGTATTTTTTCCGACGATATGATGGTGTGCAACGTAGAGGAAGGCGGCAAGGGTACCTACAACTGGTCTTATGTAGATGAACTTTTTGACTTTTTTCAGGAAGTAAAAATTAAGCCCTTTATAGAGTTAGGAACCAAATCGCAACCAAGGGATATGCAGTCTTGGCTGGACTTGGTGACCGCCTTTTTAAAGCACTGTATCAACAGATACGGCCTAAAGGAGGTAGAAACCTGGTATTTTGAAGTGTGGAATGAATCGGAAGCGGGAGCTGCTTTTTGGCTGGGTGGAAAAGAGCCGTATTTTTCCTTCTATAAACACACCATGCTGGCTGTTAAAGCGGTTGCCGACAGATGTAAGGTGGGTGGTCCCGCTATTTCCTATCAGAACCCTGTGCCGGGGAGTTGGTTGGCGGATTTTTTAGCTTATTGCAGCCAAAACAGCCTGGCCTTGGATTTTCTTGCTTTACATATCCACCCTGAATGGTATACGAGTTTTGATAAGAATCTTACCTACGATACGTTAAATTCAATCCATAAGAAAATAAAAGAGTTGTTAGACTACCAACCGGAAGTCCACATCACGGAATGGAATGCCTCGGCCTTTAGCCGCAGCTTAATTCATGATACCTGTTTTGTCAGCACCCATATTATCAGCAATGTTGTCAAATGTCTGGGAGAAACCCACTCCCTGGGCTATTGGACCTTTAGCGATATTAATGAAGACTACCAGGCCGGGGGCTCTGCCTTTCACGGAGGTTTTGGCTTAATAAATCAGCAAGGTCTGAAAAAGCCATCCTATTTTGCGTACTATCTGCTGGCCAAATTGGGCGAAGAAGTTATGCAGCAAGGTGATGAATACATTGTCACGAAAAAAGATGAGGCTGTGCAAATTCTGGTTTATAATTATGCCTATTTCGATGAGTTATTTCTCCAGGGAGATACCTCTGCGCTGACTCATCAAGAGAGGTATCCAGTGTTTGAGGCAAAGCCGGCCAAGGAAATCGCTCTGACAATCAGCGGGCTGTCAGGCCATTATAAAATCACCCGGTACTCCTTAAATCGAGAGCATGGCTCGGTCTTTGATGCCTGGGTAAGAATGGGGGCGCCGAAGCAGATGACCCAGGAAGAATTAAGCTATCTGAAAAGAAAAGTGCACCCGCAAGTGTCGGTGGCCCACCTGGAGTTAACGGGAGATTACCAAGCAAAGCTAGCGGTGCCGGTGCACGGTGTTGAGTTAATCACTGTTGAAAAGCTAGTAATCTAATTTTAGTGCATCGAAGGGTGTACTAATTTAAAAAATAGCAAAATAGGGGGTGAAAATAAGCAAAATAAGCATAGAAGTGGAAAAGTGTAATTCCATAAACTTTACGGGAAGGGAACTAATCAATTAATCAAAGAATAAGGGGGGAGGTAACTTGTACTACCAATCGAAAGGAGAGGCGTATAGTGGGAAGTTTCCGTAAAAAAAGTAAATACAGAGTTATGGTGATGAGTTTAATGCTGGTTTTATCCCTGCTCATCCAGACAGCAATACCTTTAACTGCCGGTTATGCTAATTCCAGTGAAACAGCACAGGCAGAGAGCGGGATTTCAGCGGATGCTGGCGGCACGGCGACGGCAGAAAGTGAAGGGACAGCGACTGAAGGGACGACAGATTCCACCAGCGAGATAAGCCAGCCGACGGAGGGCGAGACATCTCCGAGGGAGCGATCAGT
>CAMKDG010000188.1 GCA_946411205.1 uncultured Desulfotomaculum sp. | reverse complement strand
GTTGGTAGAGCACCTGACTTTTAATCAGGGTGTCCCGCGTTCGAGTCGCGGATGGGTCACCATTTATCTCAATATGTCATGCGGATGTGGCGGAATTGGCAGACGCGCTGGATTTAGGTTCCAGTGGTTAACAGCCGTGGGGGTTCAAGTCCCTTCATCCGCACCACCTAAAAAGACCTGCTCTTGCGAGCAGGTCTTTTGCTGTTAGTCAATGGCCTCAAAAGCTGACGGCCTGATGGCAAAAGCCCGAACATTATGTCCGGGCTTACTCTTGATTCGTTAATTGATCAGCATAACAACCAGTACACACATGGACTCCTTTGTAGATACAAATCAGATGTTTATGGCAGGCCCACTGGCCACAGACACTACATTGTTCGGAACAGGAGGAGCAAACATCCTCTCCACACACAGTGCATTCCAGTACTTTGGTTGTTTCTTTTCGACAGATCAGGCACTTCTTTATCATAATATACTACCTCCGATGTCATAATAATAACACAAGATTCAGTAATGTTTCAATTATCTAATTTGTATTTGCAATAGGGATTGGAATTTTTAGCATAACTTTGGTAAAGGTTTTGCAATGATAAAACATTATGGTATAATTGTCATGATTTATTAAGATCACCAGGGGTGTGCCCTGGTATTTTAATTATCGAGGTAGCTGGAAAAAATTGCCCTTTTTGACTGTAAATGATTCGGATGTAGCAGGAGTTAGGGTACCTTCGTAGAATGAAATATATTATATTTAGGAAAACAGATTTTCCGAGAGGTCCGAACCCGGCAAGAGGGTGGTGTAATTTCAGTAAAATAACTACTAAAATACAAACAAAACGTGATTTTAAGGAGGAAATATTTTATCATGAAGGCAACAGCAGAAAGGATCGAAAAAAACACCGTCCTTTTAGAAATTGAGGTAGAGCAGGAAATGTTGGAGAAGGCTTTAGACAAAGCCTATCGCAAAATTGTAAAACAGGTGAATATTCCTGGTTTCCGCAAAGGTAAAGCTCCTAAGGCTATGGTTGAGCGTTACGTTGGTAAAGAAACTCTGTTTGGCGAAGCTGCAGAAATGGTGGTTCCCGAAGCTTATATGCAGGCTCTCAAAGAAACAGAAATTGATCCTATCGACCAACCTAAGATTGATATTATACAAGGTGAAGCCGGCAAGCCACTTATTTTTAAGGCCACTGTTGAGGTCAAACCGGAGGTATCTCTAGGTGAATATAAAGGAGTGGAAGTAACTCGGCCTAGTACTGAAGTAACTGATGAAGTGGTTCAACAGGAACTAGAGCGTTTGCAAAATCGTCATGCTAAACTCATAACTGTTGAAGAGGGCGAAGTGCAGCAAGATGACACCACTCTTATTAATTTTGCAGGTTATGTAGACGGAGAGGCATTTGAAGGTGGCACTGCGGAAAATTATACCCTTATTATTGGTTCCGGTAACTTTATTCCTGGTTTTGAAGAACAGCTTATCGGCGTTAAGGTGGGCGAAGAAAAGGATGTTAATGTTACTTTCCCAGAAGAATATCATGCCGAGAATTTGTCTGGTAAAGCCGCCACTTTTAAAGTGAAAGTAAATGAAATTAAGCGTAAAGAATTAGCAGCTCTGGATGATGAATTTGCCAAGGATGTTAGCGAATTTGATACTTTGGACGAATTAAGAAACGACATTCTGAATAAATTAAAGGAAACTGCAGCAACCAAGGCCAAATCCGCGGTGGAAAATGGTACAGTGGATGCCGTAGTAGCCAATGCTACTGTGGAAATTCCTGCAGTCATGATTGAGCATAAGGTAGAAGAAATGATCAATAATGTTGGACAACGCTTAGCTCAACAAGGTGTCAATATGGATCAATATTTCCAATATACCAACAGCAGCTTGGATGATATGCGTGAACGTATGAAACCCGATGCTGAAAAGACCGTTCGTAGTGAACTGGTTCTTGACGCCATTGCTAAGGCAGAAAGCGTTACTACCAGTGAAGAAGAAATTAACGAAGAGATTCAAAAGATTGCTGAATATGTCAAGCAGGATGCGGAAGTTGTTCGTAAAAACCTGGAATTACAGGGTGGCTTGGAGCATATTATTCAAGATATGGCCCGCCGTAAAGTTATTACCTTCCTGGTTGATAACGCCAAGATAAATGAAGACACCAAAGCCGAGTAATTTGCATATGTTGGAAGTGTAAGCCCTATTCTAAAAAGCCGCACTCTATTTAGAATTAAATAGATCAAGGAGGCGAAGTTTATGTCAGGTTTAGTACCAATTGTAGTTGAACAAACAAATCGGGGTGAGCGGGCATACGATATTTATTCCAGGTTATTAAAGGACCGGATCATCTTTATTGGCGGCCCTATTGATGATTATATTGCCAACCTGGTGATTGCTCAGTTCTTGTTCTTAGAGGCGGAAGATCCCGAAAAGGATATCCACCTTTACATCAACTCCCCGGGAGGTGTAGTTACTGCAGGTCTTGCTATCTATGATACCATGCAGTACATAAAGCCTAGTGTATCAACAATTTGCCTGGGTCAGGCCGCCAGTATGGGTTCTTTCTTGTTGGCTGCAGGATCGCCTGGAAAACGCTTTGCACTACCCATGTCACGCATTATGATTCATCAACCTTTGGGCGGTGTACAGGGCCAAGCCACAGACATTGATATTCATGCCAAAGAGATTCTACGCATGAAAGACTTGTTAAATGAAAGATTAGCTCACCATACTCGTCAGCCTCTGGATAAGATCACCAGAGATACCGAACGTGATTTCTTTATGTCTGCTGAGGAGGCCAAAAACTACGGACTCATCGATGAGGTGATGCCGTATCGGAAGTAAAGATAAAAGAGGTGGAGATATGTTTAACGAGAAAGGCCAGCTCAAGTGCTCCTTCTGCGGCAAACTTCAAGATCAAGTGAAAAAGCTTGTAGCCGGACCCGGTGTATATATTTGCGATGAGTGTATCGAATTATGCAACGAGATCATCGAAGAGGAATTGAGCGACGATCTCGGTCTGGATATGGGTGATTTACCAAAGCCAAAAGAAATTAAAGCAATCCTCGACCAGTATGTTATTGGCCAGGATAATGCCAAGCGTCAGTTGGCTGTGGCTGTCTATAACCATTACAAGCGTATTAACCTCGGGGGCAAAGTGGATGATGTAGAATTATCCAAGAGCAATATTGTTATGCTTGGCCCCACCGGTTGCGGTAAAACATTGCTGGCCCAGACATTGGCTCGCCTCTTAAACGTGCCCTTTGCCATAGCCGATGCCACCTCTTTAACAGAGGCAGGATATGTAGGGGAAGATGTTGAAAATATCCTGCTAAAACTCATTCAAGCCGCAGACTACGATGTGGAAAAAGCAGAAAAGGGTATTGTTTACATCGATGAAATCGATAAAATAGCCCGTAAATCGGAAAATCCTTCTATTACCAGAGATGTTTCCGGTGAAGGTGTGCAGCAAGCCCTTTTAAAAATTCTGGAGGGTACTGTCGCCAGTGTACCACCCCAGGGTGGTCGTAAGCACCCCCACCAGGAGTTCATCCAACTGGATACCACCAACGTTCTGTTTATCTGTGGCGGTGCCTTTGATGGTATCGAAAAATTAATCCAGAGCCGGACTGGTAAAAAACAACTGGGCTTTGGCGCAGAAATTCAAAGCAAAAAAGAAATAAAAATTGGTGAAGTATTAGCCAATATTCTGCCTGAGGACCTTTTAAAGTTTGGTCTTATCCCCGAATTTGTTGGTCGTTTGCCGGTAATTGTTACCTTGGATGCATTGGATGAAGAAGCGCTCATCCGCATTCTTACTGAACCTAAGAATGCCTTGTCTAAACAGTATGAAAAATTGTTTGAACTGGATGGCGTCAATCTGGAAATACAGGCCGAAGCGCTACGCGAAGTGGCTAAAGAAGCTCTCAAGCGCAAAACTGGTGCCCGTGGCTTACGCGCCATCATGGAAGAAGCCATGTTAAACATCATGTACGATATTCCTTCCCGTCAGGATATTTCCAAAGTAATCATTACGAAGGAATCTATTATGAAAAAAGGTGAACCATTGTTGATTACGATGGAGAATAAGAAGAAAAAAGAAGAGACAGCTTAACATTTGTAGTAACCCAAGCACGGAGATGTTGCCGTGCTTTTTCTTTTTGTGGAGGTGCTACTTGGTCGCTGGCCGATGATCTCTAAAAGAAATCCCCCCATTACGTGTAAAAACCTCCAAAACTAGCAATAATAGAAGAAACAAGCACCAACAAAGGAGGTACTGCAAATGGGGGAACTGACCAGCTTGGGTGGTTTTCTCACCTTCATACAAGTATTTTTTGCCGTGGTTATTGGTTTATATTTTTGGAATTTGCTTAAAGCCCAGCAGGGAAACAA
>CAMKDG010000187.1 GCA_946411205.1 uncultured Desulfotomaculum sp. | reverse complement strand
GTATAACCCTCAAGGCCAAGGATGATCAGGTGGTTCAAGAGAAAGCCCGAGCTATGGTAAAAGAACTGTGCGATAAGTATCCGCTTTACGCCTAAGGGGGGAGAAGCACCATGCCCCGCCCTTCATGGCATGAATACTTTATGGAAATTACCCGGGTGGCTGCCAGCCGGTCCACCTGTTTGCGCCGCAAGGTAGGTGCGTTGATTGTGAAAGATAACCGCATCCTCGCTACCGGCTATAACGGTGCTCCGGCAGGATTGACCCACTGCTTGGAAATCGGCTGCCTGCGAGAAAAGCTGGGCATCCCTTCAGGCCAGCGACATGAACTATGTCGTGCTCTACACGCCGAGCAAAATGCCATCATCCAAGCAGCGGTGTATGGCACAGCCATTAAAGGGAGTATCATCTACGTAACCAATCAACCCTGTGTCATGTGTAGCAAAATGATCGTTAATGCAGGCATTCAGAAGGTTATCTACAGTGGGGACTACCCGGATGACCTGTCCCTTGATATCTTTAAAGAAGCAGGAGTAGAACTAATTAGGTTTCCCTAAAAAACCGTCTAGCCAAGTAAGTATTTTTTGTTGGGGTTTTGTCTGAGCTAAAGAAATGAGTATTAGCCCAGACAGGACCCCAAAGCATTTCCCTCTAAACTTCTAAACAAGACCCAATAAAATACCCATTAGCCACCCAGACCATTCTTGATGAATTTTCTTTTCTGATTTAATGAAAAATAGATAAGTATGAAGGATTTTCCCAATCGCTAGATGAATGTTTACTAAGTAATTCTTTTTAATCTTAGGAGGCAGCAGTGCGAACTAAAAATATTGCCTTACCCAGGCTGAACCAACTCGCTCCCACCATGGAATCCACCGCACTTAAGCTAATGGAAGAAGCCGGTGAATTGGCCCAGGCTATTGGCAAACTCCGCGGCATGAGTGGTGAACAGGCGCGGTGTGAAGAAAAAGAAGTGATGGAACTCATTACCAAAGAGCTGCTAGATGTCGCCCAAACCGCTGTTAGTATGATGTTCGTACTTGAGGAACACTACGACATAAATATAGAAAAAGCTCAGGAACAACATATAGAAAAACTAATACGAAAGGGCTACCTAAGTGAGTAATAAAGAAATACCCATTAGCCCAGACAAAAACGGAGGATAGCATGATCAAAGTATTAACTGTCTTCGGAACCAGACCGGAAGCCATCAAAATGGCGCCTTTAGTTCAAGAGTTAAATCGACGCAGTGACAAAATAAAGTCGCTGGTGGCTGTAACTGCCCAGCACAGGGAAATGCTTGACCAGGTTCTCGATTTGTTCAATATAGTCCCAGACTACGACCTGAACATTATGCAAGAAGGCCAAACCCTTTACGATGTAACCAGCCGTGCCCTAAACGGTTTAAAAAATGTCCTCCAAGAGTGTAACCCAGATTTAGTGCTGGTTCATGGGGATACCACGACCACCTTTGTGGCCGCTCTGGCTGCCTATTACCGCCAGATTCCAGTGGGCCATGTGGAGGCAGGCTTGCGTACTCATAACAAATACTCCCCCTTCCCGGAAGAGATGAACAGGCACCTCACCGGAGCCTTAGCGGAGTATCATTTTGCTCCAACACAAAAGTCCTTGCAAAATTTATTGCAAGAAAATATCAATATAGACAACATTTTTGTCACAGGAAATACCGTCATCGATGCTCTCAAGGCCACGGTAAAGGAAAACTATGTATTTTCTGACCCTCTTTTGAATAAGATAGATTTTGGTAGTAGGCGAGTCCTGTTGGTAACCACCCACCGCAGGGAAAATCTTGGCGAACCCATGCGAGCTATCTACCTGGCTCTCAAGGAAATCGTGGAAACCCATCCCGATGTGGAAATTATTTTCCCGGTACATATGAATCCCGCAGTTCGCCGGGTGGTCCAGGAGGTATTAGGGAACCTACCTAGGGTGCATCTCATCGAACCGTTGCAGTACGAGCCCATTATCAACCTAATGCAGCGCTGTTATCTGGTACTTACCGACTCCGGTGGTTTACAGGAGGAAGCACCTTCTTTAGGTAAACCCGTGCTAGTCCTGCGTGATACTACCGAAAGACCAGAGGCTGTGGAGGCAGGCACTGTTAAATTAGTCGGTACCGATCGCCAGATTGTACTGTCTGTCACAAGAGAGCTGTTAAATAATCCCAATGCATACCAATCTATGGCTGAAGCCGTCAATCCCTACGGTGATGGACTGGCCGCCAAAAGAATTACAGATTTTATTTGTCACAAATTTAATCTAGCTGAGGACCTGCCTCAAGAATTTTTAGCTGCAAAATAACATAAAATAAATCCATATTTGGAAAATTAAGATAAACTTATTGAAAAATTATTTAAAAAGTTTGCTAATTTAATGATTTTACTGGAGGAATTAAGAAAATGTTGTAGAAGATAATAAAGTAATCCAAAAAGAAATGACGTCTGGCTGACAAAAAACGCGATGTCTTGGTGACGACAATTGTGAATAAAGGAATAAGCCAATCTCAAATTTTAGCAAAGAAGGCCGACGATCATGACTGAAAAACCTAAGGGTGCCCCGTTAAGAGCCTTGGCGCTCGCATCGTCCATCAGTATAGAGATTGCCACAGCAACCGTGCTTGGTTTTATGGCAGGACGATGGCTCGACAATAAATTTCATACAGATCCTTGGCTGATGCTGGCAGGGTTACTGCTGGGAATGGTCGCAGGGATGTGGGGGGTCTACCATACATTGGAAACCTTCCGCAAAAAGGACGAGGAGTGAGTCGATGCTGGGTCAGGGTGCTGAAATCATACCAAGTTTAGAAACACAATTGAAAAGAACAGTGAAAGCCACGGCCATCATTGTTGCTTTTATGGCGTTGGCCCTTATCTTCGATTTTCAAAATAGTGTGTATAAGGGACTTTTTATCGGCTCACTGGTAAGTTTGCAAAACGCCATCCTGCTGAGCAAGAGAATTAAAAAGGCTTCTACTATAAAAGATGTTGGCAAAGCAATTTCATATATGCGCAGGGGCTTATTTATCCGCCTAATCATTATTATGGCCACCCTGTGGCTGTCTATCAGAATTCCCACTGTCAACGTGAATGCCGCAGCGGTAGGCTTGTTTGTTGCCCCGGTGTTGTCTGTAGCCGACTTCATCATCACGTTAATTAAAGAGAGTACTTTAAAACAAAATGCTCTCAATAATAATAAAGTTAAGCAAATTCAACGTGAAGGGGGTGAAAACGCATGAGTGCTGCGGCGGGAGCCGCGCAAGCGGCAGGTGAACACCATGATATGCTGCACGCGGTGGAACTGGATCTGAACTTCTGGCATCTTCCACTATTCACGGACTACGATAAGTATTGGAACATCATGGGCCTCAGCATTAGCCCTAGGACGATGATTATGACCTGGGTTGCTATGGCGCTGGTACTACTTTTTGCCTGGTTCTGTACCAGAAATCTGGATATTAGAAAACCGGGAAAAGCCCAATCTACCTTTGAATTACTCTGGCAATTCTTGGGGGAACAGGTATTTACCAACTTGGGCGGCAAATTAGGTGCTGCTATGATGCCCATCATTGTAACCTTTTTTATCTACATCGCCTTTTGTAACCTGTTAGGTTTGATACCTACATTAAGTTCTCCCACGGCTGATAAAAACACGACCTTTGGTTTGGCCCTAATTGTTGTACTTTTAATTCACTACCATGGTCTGAAAGCCAACGGAGTGGGTGGTCATATTGGCCACTACTTTCAACCCTTTAAACCTTTCGTAATTATCCACCTAATTGAGGAAATTGCCAGACCTGTTACACTGGCCTTCCGTCTTTACGGGAACATCTTTGCCGGTGAAGTTCTAATTGCTGTATTATTAGGTCTAATTAACATTAATGCTTATGTCTTTGGTGGATTTATTCCGTCCGTAATTTGGCTAGCTTTCTCGGTGTTCGTAGGTCTTGTTCAAGCTTTTGTATTCTCTATGCTTACCATCGCATACGTTTCCCAGTTTGCTGCACACCACGACGCTGACCACCACTAGGTTTAAGTGATTAACATCTCATGAAAGGAGGGGAAATGAATGGAAGTAGGAGCTGCTGCTGCTATCGCAACTGGTTTAGCTGTAGGTTTAGGTGCTCTGGGTGCTGCTGTTGGTGATGGTATCTGTACTGGTAAAGCCATCGAATCCATCGCTCGTCAACCCGAAGCTAAAGGTACCATCCAAACCACCATGTTTATCTCTGTCGGTCTAATTGAATCTATCCCCATTATCGCCGTTGTACTCGCCTTCATGTTGTTTGGTAAACTTGGTTAATCTCTAAGAATCTAGTGTTTTCTATGGACGGGGGCGATTGGCGGGCTTACTGCTTTCTCCAAGCCCGCAATCGCCTTCCTTATTGTCCGCCCAGACGGAAGGAGGGGAAACTTTTTGGAGAGCTTAGGTTTTAATGGCACGTTGTTAGCCCAGATGTTCAACTTCCTGGTCTTATTAATCCTGCTCCGGGCGGTGGCCTACAAGCCTTTTATGAACATGCTGGAAAAACGCAAAGAACTGATCGAAAG
>CAMKDG010000186.1 GCA_946411205.1 uncultured Desulfotomaculum sp. | reverse complement strand
GTCAACGTGACCGATAGTACCGATGTTAACGTGGGGTTTATTACGTTCAAATTTAGCCTTAGCCATTTTTAATACTTTCCTCCTTGCACATTTGGAAATATTTATATACGTTAGCCGTTACGCTTAGCAATGATACCTTCGGCAATGTTCTTGGGAACTTCTTCGTAGTGGTCATGCTGCATGCTGTATGTGCCGCGGCCCTGAGTTTTGGAACGCAGGTCAGTGGCATAGCCAAACATTTCGGAAAGCGGTACGAAGGCATTCACAATACGCGCATTAGCACGTTGGTTCATTTCCTCAATCCGTCCCCGACGGCTATTGAGGTCACCGATAACGTCGCCTAAGTACTCATCCGGAACAGTTACCTCTACTTTAAAGATGGGTTCCAGCAGAACAGGGCTTGCCTTTTGGGCACAGTTCTTAAAGGCCATGGAACCAGCAATCTTAAAGGCCATTTCCGAGGAGTCCACTTCGTGATAGGAACCATCGTAAATGGTTGCTTTAATATCCACCATGGGGTAGCCAGCTAGGATACCGTTTTCCATGGCTTCTTTGATCCCATTATCAACCGGTGCAATGTATTCTCTGGGAACTACGCCGCCAACAATTTTGTTGACAAATTCGTAGCCAACACCACCTGGCTCCAGGGGTTCCAGCTCAATCCAGACATGACCGTATTGACCTTTACCACCAGATTGACGAACAAACTTACCTTCCGCTTTAACAGTCTTACGAATGGTTTCCTTGTAAGCAACCTGTGGACGTCCCACATTGGCCTGCACCTTAAACTCACGCATGAGGCGGTCCACAATAATTTCCAGGTGAAGCTCGCCCATACCAGCAATAATGGTTTGTCCGGTTTCTTCATCGGTATGCACCTTAAAGGTAGGATCTTCCTCAGAGAGCTTGCCTAAAGCGACACCCATTTTATCTTGGTCAGCTTTTGTTTTCGGCTCAATGGCTACCTGAATTACCGGTTCAGGGAATTCCATGGATTCTAGAATAACCGGATTTTTCTCATCACAGAGAGTGTCACCGGTGGTGGTATCCTTAAGACCCACCGCAGCAGCAATGTCGCCGGCATACACTTCGGGAATTTCTTCCCGGTGATTAGCATGCATCTGGAGAATACGTCCAACACGTTCTCTCTTGCCTTTGGTGGTGTTGTAAACATAGGATCCAGAGTTTAATACTCCGGAATACACCCGAAAGAAGGTCAGCTTACCTACATAAGGGTCAGTCATGATCTTGAAGGCCAATGCAGAGAAGGGTTCGGTATCGCTGGAAATCCTTTGATCTTCTGCCCCGGTGTCGGGGTTAACCCCTTGAATAGCCGGTACATCAGTGGGAGCCGGCATATAATCTACAATAGCATCCAGCAAAGACTGAACACCTTTGTTTTTAAAGGAAGAACCGCAAAGTACCGGTGTAACCTTAACAGCGAGGGTAGCCTTACGAATGGCCACTTTAATTTCTTCCTCTGCCAGTTCTTCACCTTCAAGGTACTTCATCATCAATTCTTCATCGGACTCTGCCACTGCTTCCAGTAACTTTTCCCTGTACTCAGCAACCAGCTCTTCCATATCAGCAGGAATGTCGCTAGCCGCACTTCTAGTCCCAATGTCATCTACGTAGAACATAGCCTTGTTAGTCACAAGGTCTACAATGCCTTTAAATTGATCTTCACTGCCGATGGGCAGTTGGATCGCCACCGGGTTTGCACCCAAGCGGTTCTTGATCATGCTCATGCCGTTAAAGAAATCAGCACCCACACGATCCATTTTGTTGATATAAGCAATTCTGGGCACGCCGTATTTATCGGCCTGTCTCCAGACAGTTTCAGATTGGGGTTCTACCCCACCGACCGAACAGAACACAGCCACAGCACCATCTAACACCCTTAGCGAACGTTCTACTTCAACTGTAAAATCCACGTGCCCGGGTGTGTCTATAATATTTATACGATGGCTATTCCACTGAGCGGTTGTAGCAGCAGACGTGATGGTAATGCCACGTTCCTGCTCCTGCACCATCCAGTCCATGGTGGCTGCGCCGTCATGTACTTCACCAATCTTGTGAACTTTCCCGGTGTAGAACAAAATACGCTCAGTGGTAGTGGTTTTTCCGGCATCAATATGGGCCATTATGCCAATGTTGCGGGTTCTTTCCAATGGAAACTGTCGGGCCATAATGATTCCCCCTTACCACCTGTAGTGAGCAAACGCCTTGTTGGCCTCCGCCATTTTATGAGTATCTTCACGCTTCTTAACTGTTGCACCGACATTGTTTGCTGCATCCATTAATTCGGCAGCCAGTTTTTCCGCCATAGACTTACCTGCACGCTTACGTGTGTAGGTGGTCAGCCAGCGAATACCTAATGTTTGACGGCGATCTGTCCGAACTTCCACAGGAACTTGGTAGTTAGCACCACCTACCCGGCGTGCTTTAACTTCCAGAACAGGCATAACGTTTTTCATTGCAGCATCAAATACTTCTAACGGATTTTTGCCAGCCTTTTCGCGGATGATCTCGAAAGCATCGTAAACAATCTTTTCCGCAACGCCACGCTTACCATCTAACATCATTTGGTTTACCAGCTTTGCAACCACTTTGCTGCCATGCACAGGATCTGGTAACACTTCCCGTTTGGGGATTCCACTTCTTCTTGGCACTAATTTTCCCCCCTTTACGCAATAATTCTTTCATATTAATAAGTAGTAAAGAAATCTTCTTATTTCTTAGGCCGTTTAGCCCCATATTTGGAGCGACTACGATTACGGTTTTGCACACCGGCAGAATCCAGCGCGCCGCGAACAATATGGTAACGTACGCCAGGCAGGTCTTTAACACGACCCCCACGGACCAGTACTACGGAGTGTTCTTGAAGGTTGTGGCCGATACCCGGAATGTATGATGTAACCTCAATGCCATTGGTTAAACGGACACGAGCTACCTTGCGCAGAGCAGAGTTAGGCTTTTTCGGGGTTGTGGTATAAACTCTGGTACAAACGCCACGCTTTTGGGGGCATTCTTTCAGAGCAGGAGAATTTGATTTGTAAGCAACATCCTCACGACCCTTACGAATAAGCTGGTTAATGGTAGGCATACTCTCTACACCTCCTCTCGAAATACTACGTTAAAATTCAATAATAGCAGCAATGGCACAGCCTACCTCTATGCTGCAGGCTCTGCCCAAATCTTTCATGCTGTCTACTTTTATAATAGGTATATTCTTAGAAGAACAAGTCCGAAGGATGGGATCCACCACGCGCAATTCTGCATCAGCAGCCCAGTAAACCTGTTTGGCCTGTGATTTTTCCACGGCTTTTATGGTTTGTTTAGCGCCTATTGTCTTTTTGCGCGCTGAGAGCAGCGGCTCTAAAGACATGGTAACCCCACCTCCAGCAATAAAACACTTACATATAATATCACTTACCATTACCCGTGTCAAGAATTTGTATTTTCAGTTCCTGCAGGGTTATTTTTCTAGAGCCAGGTCGAAATCCTCACTATTTTCACCTGAAATCATCTCATGATCTCCCATCGGCAACAGGATGTCATAATCATCTTCAGATTCTTGGTCCGCATCGGATAGTACTTCAATATTACGGTAGCGGGACATACCCGTTCCGGCAGGGACCAGTTTGCCGATGATGACGTTTTCCTTCAGACCGAGCAGCGGGTCCATCTTACCTTTAATGGCTGCTTCCGTTAACACCCGGGTGGTCTCTTGGAAAGAAGCGGCAGATAGGAAGGAATCCGTGGCCAGGGATGCTTTGGTTATACCTAGCAGGACCGGTTTGGCTACGGCGGGTTCTTCACCCCGTTCGACAACCTTACGGTTTTCTTCTTCAAATTCAAAGATGTCAACCAGTGCACCGGGTAGCAGTTCTGTATCGCCAGCTTCTTCAATCTTAACTTTTCTCAGCATTTGTCGAATCATAACTTCAATGTGTTTATCATTAATTTCCACACCTTGCAGGCGGTAAACTCGTTGTACTTCCTGTAGCAGGTAAATCTGTACGCCAGAGGGTCCTTTAATTTTCAGGAGATCGTGTGGGTTGACAGAGCCCTCCGTCAGTTCATCGCCAGCCTCCACCTGATGTCCCTCTTTCACTTTTACTCGGGCACCATAGGGTACTGCATAAACACTCTTTTCACCGTTATCTTTGGTAACCTCTATTTCACGGCGTCCCTTCACTTCCCGAATGGCCACGATACCGTCTTCCTCACAAACAATGGCCTGGCCTTTGGGGCGGCGGGCTTCAAATAATTCCTCTACCCTGGGAAGACCCTGGGTAATATCATCCCCGGCCACACCACCGGTGTGGAAGGTACGCATGGTAAGTTGTGTTCCTGGTTCACCGATGGACTGGGCTGCAATAATACCCACTGCTTCCCCAGTATCGATGGCACCACCAGTGGCTAAGTTCTTGCCGTAGCAATGTTTGCAAACACCATAGCGAGTCTTACAGGTAATGACGGAGCGAATCTTAATTTTAAGAATGCCCGCATCCTGAATGGCTTGGGCTTGCTCTTCTGTAATCAGGGTGTGACTGTCAACTTGTTCTTGGGGAATAATCACTTCCCCAGTTTCTGGGTGGACCACCTGCTCCATGGGAACACGGCCTTCTAGACGTTCCGCTAATTTTTCGATGGATTCAGTGCCATCTCTAACTTCACTAACCTCCACGCCCTCAGTGGTGCCGCAGTCATTCTCGCGCACAATTACATCCTGAGCAACGTCCACCAGACGACGGGTAAGATAACCTGAGTCTGCGGTACGGAGAGCTGTATCGG
>CAMKDG010000185.1 GCA_946411205.1 uncultured Desulfotomaculum sp. | reverse complement strand
TCAATTTGTCCTTGACTTGGGGTCCATTTTAGATTGCTTAAAAGAGGAAGTTTTTTTATTAGTTTTGAGTAACAATCATATGATACGGCTCTGAACTCACTGTCTTTATTATAAAGATAAAAATAATGATCTCTCTTTAAGATACTACTTATACTTCTAGCAATCTGCTTTCCAAAATCATCATAAATACCTACAAGCCAATCTCTTATTTCGGGTTCATAATCCTTAACCTGTTCATAGTATTTATCAATCTTTTCACGATGTAAAGCAGTACCACCTTTAGCATCCGGGCTATTAATATAAATATTAAAGTATTCAAAAATGTAATTAACCAGGATTCTTATATTTTCAATACTCTTAGTGTGATCTAATTCATTCAGGTCATCCTCTTTCTTCCTTCGTGCAATATAGTCTTCGATTTTAAGCATTGCACAACCCCCACAGGTTTTTTTGCTTATTTTAGCATGATTCTTTAGGGAAACCAACACAGCTAATCAAACTTCATAGCTAATAAAATAGTTAACCTGGAAAGTATGCCAAGTTTGGGGGCAGTAAATTGTTCGCTTAACTTATCCGAAAATTGCGGTTCCGAATTTCGGAAGCGCAAAAAACCGGGAGAGTGTCAATCTCCCGGTTTACATAGTTCCGCGATGCTTAAACCTTGGTCTTGCCTGATTTTCTTAAGCTGCATAATGTCACCTCCATAGAGTTATGGCTATTACTCCTTGTCGGGGATGTATTGAAGCAGGTCTCCAGGGTTTATGCCATACTCTTTACAGATGGCATCTATGGCATCTCGGTCAATTTTATGAAAGGTATCGTCAAATATGGCCTTAACTGTAGATCTATTTAACCTTGTTCGCCTTGCCAGGTCTGCTATATTTCTTTCTTTGTGGATTGCCATTATCTCAGCTAATTTACTTACTATCATTTCCAACACCTCCCAAGTAGTATAACATTGCTCTTCTCAAAACGTCAATAATTCTAACATAATGTTATTTATTTTATCAATTTGCCATTGACATTAAATTGTAATAGCATTATGATTATTAAAATATCATATTGGTAAAATTAATAACATAAATTAAGAGGTGTGAGTGAATGATGTTAGAGTTAAATACGTATGAAGTAAAGTCTTGGGGTGGAAGAATGGTAACAGTCAAAGCCGAAAACTCTGCATATTGCCTGTCGTATTATAGGCCGGACACCATCCAACCCTTTAACTGGTACCCGGGGGATGAAGGCCCATAAAATCAAAAATCAGAACTAAAGTGTGATTGTTAATAACTGACTAGCTAGAATGTCCGGAGGTGTTAGCAGATATGGTAAACGGTGAATTATTCGAAGACCTACAAAACTTCTTTTTCTCTCGCCAGGAGAGAATGTTACCAGATCAGTTATCCGTGGAATACACCAAGGCAAGAGAAGAGTCCAAAAAACATTATAAGGTTATCAGGAGCAAGCTGGCACCTGAGTTCCACAAGAGGTTAATCGCTTTAGTGGATGCTCACGGTCGTATGGAATCCGAAGTTGAAGACATTTCATATCGACAGGGTTTTTCTGATGGCATAAGAACAATCATGCAGGCCCTAGGTACTAATGTGTAAGGAGGTTAAATAATGAACAACAACATTTTTCCTTCGACCTTTGAAGAGGAATTTGTAGACTTTATTTTTGGGCGCAAGATAGCCACTCACAAGACAAAGTTAAATGAAGATACTGAACAAGGCAGACGGTTTGCTCACTATGATAAAAAATATTACAGGATTAAAACAGAAATTTATAATCGTTTGGGTGCCAATGAGGAAGCGGAAAAACTACTAGATGATCTCCAGGAAGCGGCTGACACAAGTGCCAGTATAGAACAGGACGCTTTGTATGTCCAGGGTCTACAGGATGGGTTTATATTGGTAGGGATTATTAAAAAGGGTATCACATGGCCTGCTTCCAGGGACGGAGGCACCAGGAAGGGCGTATAGGGTTACCCTGAACTTTCATGACTCCGCAAAATTGCGGAGTCGGAATTTACTACTCACCTCAAAATTGAGGGCAGCTAAGGAAATGGGGGTTTTATAAATGGCCGGTAATATAGTTAAGGTTAGGGATGGTCATTACAGGCTTAGATATAAGGAGTCTTCTACATATGTAAAGGCTAAAAGTGACCGTGAGGCCGAAAAGCTATTGGCAAGATTTGTTACCGAGGTTGACAGCGGGGACTTTAGGCAGGCGTCTAAAATTACATTCAGAGAATTTACCCAAAGATTTCTTAAGGATTATGCAGATATAGAACTGGCTCCCAAGACTGTTTTCAGGTATAGGGAACTGCTAGAAGGTAGAATGTACCCGGCCTTTGGAGATAAGAAATTAGATAAACTTAAACCCCTTGACCTGGTATTATTCTACAATAGCCTAAGAAAAAAACATAAGTATATGGGCCTCACTAAAGACGGTACTAGGCAGGAAAAACAATCTGAGCCGCTTTCTGAGCAGACAATTAAACATTACCACAGGGTAATATGTGCCATATTTGAAAAGGCAATTAAATGGGAAGTATTACGAGGGACTAACCCGGCAAAGCATGTTGATGCACCCAAAATAGAGAAGAAAAAGGCTAAATGCTACGATGAAAAACACGTTCAAGCCCTTTTAGAAGCTTTAGAGAAGCTTAGCCCGGAAAAACTCAAATACAAAACATCTACCATGATAGCTTTAGTGACCGGGGCTAGGTTAGGTGAAATAATGGGGCTAGAGTGGCAAGATATTGATTTTGATAATAAGGTTATTGAGATTAGACAAAGTAGCCAGTATCTACCTGGGGAAGGCATTTTCACAAAGGATCCTAAAAATGAATCTAGTAAGAGGCGAATTTCGGTAAATGATACCTTATTAAATCTTCTTGATGGGTACAAAGAGGATCAGCGACAAAAAGGCTTTCTTTGCCAAGATAACAACCGATTATTTGTGGCTTGGGATGGGAAACCGATGCACCCTTACACAGTTACAAAGTGGTTCCCTGAATTTTTAGAGAGAAATAATCTTCCTCGACTGAACTTTCATGGTCTAAGGCATACCAGTGCGACCTTTCTAATAAGCGAGGGAATGGATATTGAAACAGTAGCCGGGAGGCTTGGGCATAGCACATCGGCTACAACCCAAAACGTCTACAGCCACTTCCTAGAGAGTAAGGACCGGCAAGCTGCTGATCTTATGGAGAATGCTTTTAGCAAAAAGAAAAAGGTTAGGGCCAGTAAAAGGGATGCGAAATAATCGCTCCCTTTTATATTTTTGTAGATATAAAGGGGGTACATAGATGATATTGACCCCAATCCAAATTTGGATTCGGCCCATTTCCTTATTTCAAGACGGTTTGAGGGAGCGGGGAAAGCCTACCGGAAAATTTCCGGGAACCTTAAATTTATCCCATTCCATTATCTCTGAACTGAAAAGGGGGACGGAAAATCGTCCTCCCTACAGCAGGTGGTAAAGAGGTTTTAACCATGGAGCTAGACTTTTGACCCTAAAATCAATAAAATTATAGACAGATTTATAGACAGAAATTCATAAAAAACTATTTAAAAGTAGTCATCTACATAAAAATGGTAATCAAACAAACCCAGTAAATTCAAGGCATGAGCAAGAATATCCAAAATCATAAAAATGGCTTTCACGCACTCCAAAACCGTTGGTTGAGGGTTCAAGTCCTTCTGCCCCCGCCAATGAAGTCCCGTAAGTCTAAAAACTTGCGGGGTTTCTTTATGTTTATATATAGTCAAATCAATAGTCAAAATGAAAGGAACAGGTTTTTATGCCTGTTCCTTTTGTAACTTATTTTTTAAAATTATTATCCACCTGTTTATAAATATCCCCAGTGGTGTGAGGCTACTATGACCAAGTCTGTTACTAATGTTCTTTAATGGTGCTCCAGCAGGGTTGTTGATGTGTGCTTAAAGTCGTGAAAGTAGGATTTCGACTAAACCTGGTAAAACGCGGGATATAGGCGATAAATAAAAGTGTCAAACAAGTTGCCATTAAAAAGAATAATGCGCAAAAATAAGGACTGTGGTATTATGGAAAGGATCATAGTCATTATTCTCATAGCTTGCAACGACAGGCTTTCCAGCTTTTCTGAGACTATCAACATTGCCTTCACGTGTAATTCATCAACTACATAATACCCTTAAATATGTACCCTATAAGTATCAAAAAGAGTGAATGCACCTCTCATAATCATTCTCTGTTTGAAAAGTATTTGGAGTTATCTCGAGACTCCAAAACCATACCGCGTTCATATTGGGCTATACGAATAATTATCAGATAATACAGTCCTTTTTAGTTGAAGAAAAAGATTAGCTTTTCTTCACTTTAAAACGTCTTAAACAGTGACGTGACATTATTCGTAAGGAATACATAAAGCTGAAGGGCTAATAAATCAAGCAAAGGAGTGAAATACATGAAACCAATATTAAAACCAGGCGATATCATTATTTTTAAAGCCGCGGACCATTGGATTAGCAAAAGCATCGCGTGGCTTACCGGGTCTGATGTCAGCCACGCTGCCATGGTATGTGAAAACAACACGATGGTAGAGATGGGACTCTCTGGTATTAGCGTATGTAATGTTTGCGCGGTGGAGGGCATGGAGGGGGATGAAGCATATCTGTTGCGTCTGAATCCTGAAAAACCCGTTGCGCCGCTTGTCGAAGCCGCCGCAAAATATGTGAATGCTCAAACGCGGTATGATATTCCGGCACTCGCAATTCTAGCTGGTATGATTATTTACCGCAAGATTCGCAAAACACCGGAGATGGTGCATGCAACCGACCTTATTTTAAATGGTGCGTGTTTGCTTCTGGATCGCATGATTCAAAAAATACAAAAACAGACGGGCAAGCCTATGGTTT
>CAMKDG010000184.1 GCA_946411205.1 uncultured Desulfotomaculum sp. | reverse complement strand
CAAATTAACCTAGCCCCCAATTGAGGATAATTACTTATTATCCATCATTCATCATCAGTGGTTTTTCGCTCATAAAAGAGGGGCTGTCTTACTGCGACAGCCCAAGATTGTGCAATTATAAGGTTATGCGATTTCTGGGGTGCTTCTTTCGCATAATCATCTTTTGCTTATTCAAAGATACATGTGTATAAATTTGAGTTGTTGAAATGGAACTATGACCTAAAATGTTCTGAATATAGCGGATATCTACATCTTCCTCCAGCATTAAGGTGGCAAAGGAATGCCGTAGCATGTGCGGTGTGACGTGTTCTGGTATTTTGGCGAGCTTGGTGTCTGCCTTGATTATGCCACGTACGGATTGTTCGCTAAGGCGATTTCCGAGACGATTAATAAAAAACCATCCGGCATCAGAAATGTTTTGAGTGTAAGCCTTTTGATATGTGCGAAGGGCGGTTAGGGTGTCAGGGTTGCTGATAAAGATGATTCTTTCGCGGGCACCCTTTCCCTGCACCTTGACGTATCCATGTTTCAGATCAATTTCTGTAGGTTTAATGGAACATAATTCTGAAACACGTAGGCCGGTTGCAAACAAAAGCTCCAAAACCGCGACATCCCTCAATTTGATCCGGTGCTGATGCGGAGTTTGCTGTTGCTCTAAAGATTGGTAGGCTGTTTTCAAAAGTTTTTTAATGGTTGATAGGGGTAATGCTTTTGGGAGTGTAAGTGGCTCGCGGAACTCCAGATTAATTTTGCTGATGGGGTTCGACGGGATTTGCTCGTCAAAGTCAAGGTAGTTAACGAAGGCGCGAAGACAGGCAATTTTTCTTTTAACTGTTTTAGGCTTATATTTTGAGTGCAACGCCTGAATATATCGACAAATGCAATCTTTTGTAAGTGGTTCCGGTTCATCCGTAAAGAAGGTTGCAAACTGCGCCAGGTCAATCCTATACGCTTTCAGTGTTTTTTCATTCAGCATTTTCTGGAACTGGCAATAAGTTAAGTAATTGTTGATCTGTGTGGGCAATTGGCTCATAATGTTCTTTCTGATCCTCCCGATCTCAGTTTAGAACCATTATGACTTGTTTATCAGGTGTTGTCGAATATTCTTTACTTTTTTACTTTTCTTCCACCTTGGCTAGGGGAACTCCGCAGGACGGGCAGCAATACTCCCCAGGCTGGGTAGGAATTTCCAGGGAATGGCCGCATTTTTTACATTGGATAGGGTAGCTGGCAGACATCGAACGGATAGCCAACAGGAGCATAACGAAGGCACCGACTAAACCGAGCAGTAATAGAAAAATGCCAACAATAGAGATCATAGGCAATCGCAACCTTTGTTAATCGTTTCTCTTAATTTTACCACAAGAATAGATAATTTGACGAATAGTGCATATTTCTCCAAAAATTGCTAACAATAGTAACAAAAACACTTGGAGGGAACTTTTATGCGTAAGGTAACTGGGCTTTTGTGTTTGAGTCTGGCAATGCTACTTTTAGTTTCTTTCGGCTGTTCAACAGCCAAGAAACCTGAGCCGGCACCGAAGCCTCAAACCATTGTGGTACCGGATGTTTCCCGTATATCCTTTGAGACTATTGATTTTGATAAGGCACCGGAAATTGTGCAAAGCTTAGCGAGAACTTTAAAGGACAGTCATTTTGCTACCTGGACTACGGTGGATAATCGTAACTACGTGGTGGTAAGCCAAAAAAATCTACCCGCTGGCAATGGTATCCAAGTTACCGAGATTGAACGACGGATACCGGCCAATGATTTTGACTGGGTTAATGTCAAACTACGATATTTGGCGGCGGCCAATCTTCCCACAGAGAAAAAGATTGATACAGAAAAGCCTTTGGTGGTGGCCTTTACCGTTGATCGCCCGGTTAAAGCCCTTGGCTTTGAGATTGAAAAAGAAAAAGCCCCTGCTCCGATCACGGCACCCATAACCCCTGCGAAACCGGCACCCCCTCAGGGAGGTACTAGCCAACCGGCAGAGAAAGGTTTAAAACTGGATAGCCCTAAACCGGGTCAGCAGGTAAAAGGGCCGCTACAGGTATCTGGTACCGCTAATGGAATTCAGGGAACAGTAAGGGTTCGCCTAAAGGATGTCACTGGTTCAACTCTAGCTGAGAAACCCGTGTCGATACAAAATGGTAAATTTAACACTACCATTAGCTTCAGCTCACCGGTAAAGGAGGAAAAGGCCTCAGTTGAAGCCTTCGTTGTTGGTGAAGGCGGTGTAGAAAAGGACATGATTTCGGTACCGGTGACGTTGCTACCCAGTACCAGCACCGAGCCAGAAACTGTCGGAGCACCGTAGGCCGGGGGTTAGGGGTAAGCCATGGTCTTCGAATTTAATCTAAGCCAAAATGCTCTGGACATTGAAGAGCTAGACTCAGTATTCGACTAGTGGCTAACCCCCAAGAAATACCCCGAGAAAGGAGTTGACCAAAGTCTGTTAACAATTATTATACTGACATCTATCCTGTTGTTACTGGCTTTGGTCTTCTGTTCTTGGCTTAGGATTCATTTTAAATATTTACGTTCTCAGGATGACGACACGATCAGTCTGGAATTTTTTTTCTGGGGATTTATCAATTATAAAATAGAAGTTCCGGTGCTGGTCCTGGAGCAAAAACTTACCCAAATATCACTAACCACTCGGACAGAGTTGGAAACAGGTGGAGATAATTCCCAAGAATTGATGGGACGTTCAAGTAAATTTAGTATTGATAGTATTCAGGATGCTCTGCGGATGATTGAAGAGTGGTGGCCCTATCTAAAAAATATTCGAATCCATATAAATAACTTTTTACGGCATTTACGACTGGAACGGTTTGTTTGGCGAATAGGCATTGGTACTTCGGATGCAGCAGCTACAGGGATTTTAACTGGCATCGCCTGGGCATTTATGGGTGGTGCTACCTCATTTTTTTATCGAAAAATTGCCTCTGGCTGGTCGCCGCCGGAACTTAAGGTGGAACCAAATTTTAAAAAAGAAGGTTTTACAACTTATTTTGATTGCATATTTAAAATTCGAGTTGGTCATATTATGGTTACAGGTTTCAAGTTATTGTTAGAAAAACTTGGCTGGCGCCAAGTATTTAGACGCCGGTGGAAGATCTTTCATCAATAGAAATTTTATCATTGCTGAAAGTGAAAAAAGGCATTTAGACGGGGGGTGAATTACCTTGGCAGAACATCCAATAGAAGGCTTAATGAAAACTGCCATGGAGAGTATCAAGGAAATGGTTGATGTAAATACAGTGGTGGGTGATCCCGTAGAAACCCCTGATGGCAGTGTAATTATTCCTATTTCCCGGGTGGCATGTGGTTTTGCTGCTGGCGGTGGGGAGTATGGTATGGGTGGTAGTAAAGATGGTGAGTCCGCTAACGGACCCTTTGGTGGTGGCAGTGGTGCAGGTGTTTCGGTGCAACCGATGGGCTTTTTAGTAGTTGGCAATGGACAAATACGTCTGCTACCAGTGGATGACAATCACGCTTTATATGATCGACTGATCGATGCAGCACCTCAGATGTTGAATCAGATCCAAAGCATGTTTAACCGATGTGGTCATAATTCAGCGACTACGGAAACTCCAGGCACACAACCAATTGTGTAGAGGCAAAAAGTGGGGAAACCCACTTTTTTTGTTACCAAAAAAGGGATAACCGGTGTGTTTGTCGAAGCAACTTGAAATTCCAAGTTATGTAAGAATAATTTGGTAATGGAGGTTTTCTCGTGATCGATAGATTAATCTCAATCCCTCGTTTAAATCAACCACTTTTGTTTCATAAGTGGGAAAAATTTGTTAATGGTGAATTTATTAATGAAGATAGCGTTTTTGTAGAAACCATGAGGGGCTGGCAACGATCCAAAGAGTATGGTATTGACCCCCATAAATGGTCATTTAATATACTATCAGAGTCGGAGCTAGCGGGTAGAAGAGCCAGGATTCAGGAGTTATTTACCCTCTATGAGCCTCACTTGGAAACCATCAAAAAGACTGTAGGTACTCACAGTTCCTCCTATTATATTTTAGTGGCAGACCATGAAGGCTATGTCCTCCATGTAGATAGTAATCAGGGCTCTGATCAAAAGACGCATTTCAGACCGGGTGCTTGTTTTGCCGAGAGGTTTGTCGGCAATAATGCCATCGGTTCGGTATTAGCCACCGGTGTCCCTCTGACAGTTATTGGTGCGGAGCACTATGTGCAAGCACTTCAACAATGGACCTCAGTGGGTGCCCCCATCTTGGATGGGCAGGGTAAAATACTCGCTGTGATCCAGGTTAGTGTTCCTTGTGGCATGGAAGGTCCCTATACCTTCAGCATCACTGTGGCAGCGGCCAAAGCGGTGGAAGCTAG
This sequence comes from uncultured Desulfotomaculum sp., assembly GCA_946411205.1. Lineage (GTDB taxonomy): Bacteria > Bacillota > Desulfotomaculia > Desulfotomaculales > Desulfotomaculaceae > Desulfotomaculum. The sequence continues at coordinate 581 of CAMKDG010000184.1, read as the reverse complement.
ATATATCCAAAGACAAATGGCTAGGCAACTGCAAGAAATCAGCAACAATTTAAGTCAGCTTATACAGCAACGAGAAATCATTTTTAATGCTATGTCCCAGGGTGTCTTGATTATAAATAAAGATTGTGTGGTTACCTTCTTTAATAAAGCAGCTGAAAAAATATGGGATGCCCCGGCCAGTGAGGCAGTGGGAAAGAAATTTCAATGCCTTCGGTCCCCTAAATGTTCCCGTGACGAATCTTTTCTGGTTCGTACTATTCGCGAAGAAAGACCCTTCACGAACCTTGAGTGTAACTGTACAAATGGCCATCAAGATATTAGTCTTTTAGTGAATACCAGCCTTTTTCGGGATGAAAATAATGCGGTGGCAGGAGCTATCGGTATTTATACGGATGTAACTTTAATGCGTCGGCAGGAGGCACGGATACGAGAACAGGAAAAATTAGCGGTAATTGGCCAGATGGCTGCGGGAGTAGCACACGAAATTCGCAACCCCCTTACCTCGGTACGGGGATTTGCCCAACTAATTCGTGAAAGGATGGACTGCAAAAATAGTTCTTTAAAAGAATATATGGAGATTA
>CAMKDG010000183.1 GCA_946411205.1 uncultured Desulfotomaculum sp. | reverse complement strand
CACTTTGAAAGATATTATTGACGGACTCCTGCGACCTGGCAGAGACCCCAGGGAGGATTTGCCGGCACCCTTATTCCGTACGGATATATTAAAGATTGAAGACTTACAACCGGGTATTGAACTAAAAGGAACCGTGCGGAATGTTGTGGATTTTGGGGTATTTGTTGATATTGGCTTGAAGAATGACGGCATGGTTCATCGTTCAGAGCTAAGTGACCGCCGTTTCCGTCATCCGCTGGATGTTGTTTCCGTAGGAGATGTGGTGCAGGTGCGGGTTCTTTCCGTAGATTTAGAAAGACAAAGGGTTGCACTTAGTATGAAGGATCTAAAGGAATCGAATTAGTTTATACTTCTGAAAGTGAGAAAACCAAATAAATCGTCCCTCCTTTTTCTGAAAATATTTAACTATCAGCGAAAATTATGTATAATATAATCATTAAGCTGAGAAGAGTTATAAATCTCCTTAGAGGGGTAGGGACGAAGCCATGGTAGTGGACCGTCAGGAATTGTGGTGGAGAATTGAAAGGGCTATGCTTTCTATGCAGGCCTTAGGATATAGTGCTGATCAAATTGAGAAAGTTTTATGGGATGTGTTTCAAGAACGTCCCCAGGGTAGTTATACCAAGGAAGAATTACTTCCCCTGGTGCATAACTTAGAAAAACGAGTGAACCAGGCTAAAAAATGGATTCTTTACTTAAATAGCGGGACATGTGGTTTAGGTTGCCTGCCTACGAATGCAAAAACACCTTCCTGCACGGTGTAGGAAGGTGTTTTTAGTCACATGATTAATTTTAGGAAAATGGGGAAGATTGTTAGATGGATAAATTAAAAGGGGCATTCTATTTATCTTTAGCTGCCGGAATTTGGGGCGGTATGTATGTGGTAAGTAAGTATGTCTTGGACTATGTGCCGCCCTTAACCTTGGTGGTTTTTAGATTTATCGTTGCAGTGGCAGTATTGGGTGCTATTTTTAAGGTCAAAGGATATCAGGCGGTGGCCCGAGCAGACCTTAAACTTATGGCTTGGCTCGGTTTCATTGGTTACACGGTGTCCATCAGTGCACAATTTGCAGGAACCTGGCTATCTTCGGCCCATATGGGAGCCGTTATCACCTCTGCTTCTCCGGCTTTTATCGTCTTGTTTGGTATACTTTTATTAAAAGAAAAAATAACCTTAGCGAAGTTGCTTTCTTTGTTGGTAGCTTCCGCAGGTGTGGCTGTGGTGATTGGTATTGGCTCTGGAGATTTGTCGCAAGGTAGTCTGGTCGGTAATTTATTCTTGGTGTTGGCAGCGGTGAGTTGGGCCCTATATTCGGTGCTCGGTAAAATTGCCACCCAAAAGTATTCTTCACTAACGGTTACCCTCTATGCCGCTATCTTTGGCGTTGTTTTCACTCTTCCCTTAGCCCTCTGGGAAGTAACCAGACTACCTGTAACTCCCTTTGCCAATCACTTGGTTTGGGTAGGTATTCTTTACTTGGGGGTAGTTTCAACTGCCGGAGCCTTTTATTTTTGGAATAAAGGTTTTGAATTAATGGATGCCTCCTCAGCGGCAGTTTTTTTCTTTGTACAACCTGTTCTTGGTTCAATTTTGGGTTGGCTCGTTCTTCGGGAGGTGTTGGAGAGTAACTTTTTCATTGGCGGTGCTATGATCCTAGTCGGTGTGGCCATTACTTCCTTCACTCCAGATAAGCAAAAAGCACTTTAAAATACCATTTATTGCCGGTTGAAGAGCTATTCGGAGTAGTATATAATTAATTGTCTAATGGATTAAAACTGGGAGGGGTGCTTTGTATGTCAGACAACAGAGTTCGCGATTATGTATTGTCTCCCGCAGAACTGGAAGAGGTCTGGGCCAAATACGGAAAGCCAGGTGAGGTTGCCCCGGGAACCAAGGCGACCAAGAAACGGAACTCCAGACGGACCCAAGATCAAGTAGAAACCACTGAAAAAGCCGAATAAAATTAGACTGCCGTCCTTCAGGCGGCAGTTATTATTTTTTTAGGGTTACGTGCACAGCGTTCTATAAGCTGAATACGTAACCCTGTTTTTTTGTGCCCGGACATTAATTTTACACATCTATTTTCCAACATAAGGAAGATGGTGAGTTGTGACAGTTTTAACCATAGATGGCGTATAATAGTTTGGGAGGCGTAATATATGAACTTACAGTATACCATGAAAGTAAATGAAAAGAATCATTTGGAAATAGGCAGTTGTGATACCGTTGAGTTAGCCAGTAAATTTGGTACCCCTCTTTATGTTATTGATGAAACACTTTTTAGACAAAACTGCCGTGCTTATTATCGGGCCTTTACAAAAGAATATGGTGCGGAAGTGATTTATGCCAGCAAAACTCTAACTAATTTAGCCATTTGCACGATGGTTGAACAAGAAGGACTGAGTTTGGATGTGGTTTCCGGTGGTGAACTATATACCGCAGCCAAGGCTCGTTTCCCCATGCAGCGGGTTTATTTTCACGGTAATAACAAATCCCGCGAGGAACTCCGTTTAGCCCTGGAATATCGGGTTGGCCGTATGGTGGTGGATAATCTTCATGAATTGACATTATTAAATGCCCTTGCCGGAGAAATGAATGTGAAAGCCCAGATCATGCTCCGTTTAAGTCCCGGTGTGGAAGCCCACACCCATGAGTACATTAAAACCGGTCAAATTGATTCTAAATTTGGTTTCGCCATTGAAAACGGTATGGCTATGGAAGCCGTAAAAAGCTGTTTGAAGTTGGACAATATTGTCCTGCAGGGTTTCCATTGTCATATTGGCTCTCAAATATTTGAGCTGGAATCCTATGTCCATGCGGCCGATGTAATGATGGATTTTGTTCAGGAAGCCTACCGGCAGATCGGGGTTTTAGTTAAAGAACTTAACTTAGGCGGTGGTTTTGGTATTTATTACTTTCAAGGTGATCAACCCCGCTCTATCAAAGAATATGCAGATAGCTTACTAGCCGCAGTGAAGGCCAAAGCGGCAGAATACAATATACCGCCACCAAAAGTAATGGTAGAACCGGGTCGTTCTATTGCAGGTTCTGCCGGAACCACGCTCTACACGGTAGGGTCCATCAAAGATATCCCGGGCATTCGAAAATATGTTTCCGTGGATGGGGGAATGGTAGATAATCCCCGCCCGGCACTTTACAAATCGAAATACGAAGCCTGCGTGGCCAATCGTATGCAAGGAGAATTGATAGAAAAGGTGTCTATCGCTGGCAAGTGCTGTGAATCCGGGGATATGCTGATTTGGGATATTGAGCTACCGATCGTCAAAACTGGAGATATTGTGGCAGTGTTCAGCACAGGGGCCTATAATTACTCTATGTCCATGAATTATAATCGGTTACCACGTCCGGCCATGGTGTTGGTACAAGAAGGCAAAGCCGATTTGATCGTGCGGCGGGAAGACTATGCTGATTTGCTTCGTCATGATATTATTCCAGAGCGTATACGTAGTTCAGTGGTAAGGTTAGCTACATCAGTTTAATTGTCCAAGGCACCCTTAGCGGGTGCTTTTTTCTGCTTGGCGTTTGTACAAAAGGATTTTATTTTATTGAATCGTATTAGATAGTTATTTGAATTTTATTTTAACATCCCTATTGCCTGTCTGAATTAATAACAATTTTCCCTTTTCTGAAATATACAAATAAGTATTATCTTTCGCAATAAGTTGCCCTTCAATGCATTCATTTCCTATGCGTATATCTTGTGTTTTTCTGAGTTCAGAAATGTCAACTACATCACCAATATAGCGGCCAGTTAAATAAGATGTGAGAGCAATAAGTGGGGGAATAATTAAAATAAGTAAAGAAATTTTGCTAATGAGTAAGTAATGATTGTTGTTGTAGTTTATTTTACTGTTTGCAATAGTACTGAACATATCATTTATTTTAGAAACTATACTGATTTCAAGTTTTGATATAACTATAGAAAATACTAATGAAAATGCAAAAAGGATTAAGAGATCGTTGTTATCTAGTGGCCCAACCATTCTTTTTATTAAGACCCCTGCTACAAACAAAAGTATAAAAATCGAACTTAAAATTACTGACTTTCTATCTGATAAATTTATTTTTTTGAATATCACGCTTATGAGTGTAGAAGAAAATAATACAAATAATGGAAGTAGAGATTCGTTAAAATCAAAGTAACTATATGCTAACATGATTATAACAAGGCTGTATATAACACCACCAAGCCATCTTCCCGCATTATCAAAATAAAATCTCAAAAGCAATAACATTATTGTCAAGACAATTGGTCCTATCCAAACCAACATAAACTTATAAACGTAATCTTGAAAATCAATATTTGTGGTAATAAAGATTGATGTAAGAGAAATATGTGCAACAAATATCATTAATATATTTGATAAAACATACGTCTTATTATCTTTCCAATTTCTAAATAATGACCACAGGTAAAGAACCGTAACTACAAATAAGGCCCCTGCAATATTACAAGCAACAACCGAAAGAGGCACAAATGTGAAGCTCATTTCTAAAAAGGAGATGTTTGTTTCGCTAAAATACATTCCGTATAGGAATATGTAGCCGATGCTATATGAAAAGGAAAATATTATTCCAATTATTGTAAAACCTATACTGATGTGGGACATCACTGGAAACTTGCTAATGTAATTCGATATATACTGTAAAAGTTTAGTAATTTCCTCTTTCAAAAAACTCTCCTCGCTTTGCAGACAAACTTTCGATGAACTCGAAATTACTCGTCCAACATCAGTGGCTTTTTCTTAGCTTTATGCTTTAAAGCTGCGATTTGTTCACGCTCTACTTGAGCTATGCTCTTTTCTGGTATAGGCAAGTCCTCCGGCAGGGTGCCGCCTAAATCCTTGATTGTTTGGCGAACTTTTCTTCCTACGGTGTAGTGTGTGGTGGTCGCTGCCTGAGCTCCCTGTATATTCTCGCGCTTCAGCTTGCTCTCGGTTTGAGTAATGCGGAAAAGATTTGCCGCAAGTTCTTCGCTGCCCATAAAATCAAGAATT
>CAMKDG010000182.1 GCA_946411205.1 uncultured Desulfotomaculum sp. | reverse complement strand
AGCGCCTGTTACTTCACCATCCTTCAGAAGTGGCGTAATCACGAAAAAATAATAGCCCGCCAAGGGCTTGTAATAGCGTATGTCACTCACCACGGTTTCACCCCGTATCAACCGCTGATAGGTTTCCATTGGCAAAACGCCTGCCACGATCTCCTCTCTGGTAATATATTTGATGGTGTGGTCAGGATTCATGATCTTTAGCTGCTCTAAAAAATCTTGGGACCAAGGGACATCAATAAATCGCAACGTGGCTTCTGTCGCCCGTAGGGTGTTGATGGCACCCGTGATAGCTTTACTGATATGATCAGCATTGTCGTAGGTATGAATGTTTAGGCTGCTCATCACCATGCTTGAAAACTCCTCATTTATCCTTTGTTTTTGTTGCGTGAAAAGCAGGGTGATGAAGGCCACAAACACCAGACTGCATAAAGCTAGTACCAGAACCGACTTTTTCCCCAGCACTGGCTCATTTTCTTTATTTATATGCTTCATGTGGATATCCCCTTTTCAGCGCCTAATCGAATTCCTTATTTATGATATTTATACATAATATGGATTTCATGAAAGAAGGTGCCGAATAAGCCCCTATCCTGTGAAATGGGTAGGTACTTTTTCAACACCCGTTATTGAAGCTATTTTTGAAAACAGCAACTGTTTTTTTCTTAAACGTATTAAAATAGTAGCACAAACCAGGGTCGTGGTCTGTGCTACTATTTAATACGTTTTAATACGTTTTTTAGTTAGACGGTTGATCCTGTTTAGCAGCAAGTAGTCGTATTGTCAGGATCCTGTTGCTTTTGAGTTGTACCCATTTTAAAAAGTGGCACGGTTAATAGCATTCCCAGTAAGAAAAGCAGCCCGGACACCCCAAACATAGAGACCAGGGAAAACTGTACTTTCAACCAACCGGCAAGACTCATGGTAATTACCATAGCACCCATGAACATAGGGTTAAGAACCCCATTTACTCTGCCAATAAACTCTTCTTGGGTAAGTTTTAGGATTAGGGTGTTAATGCCAATATGGATGCAGGGCATAAACAAGCCGTTGAGAAACTCGAAAGCTAAGGTTAACGTCCAATTGCTAGATAGCCCGACACCGACTACGGTAACAGCATTGATCAGTAGGCCCATGGCAAGGAGCTTTTGGGGTAGTATTTTTTTGGCCAAGCTCATGATCAGACCACCACCGATGAGCATGGCAGCACCGTTTGCCGCTAAGAGCCACTGGAGGTTTTCCTTTGGTAAACCGATTCTTTCCATGACAATAAAAATTCCTAAGGGTTGAATAATTCCCACGGCCAAACCCGTCATAACAAATACACTGCCAAGCAAGGTAAACTCTCTCCGATTAAAAACGTAGCGACAGCCTTCCTTTAACTCTCCCCAGAAATCTGTCATCTTGTTTTTATCTACTAGCTTGTCGGGCGGCAGCAAGGTTAGAACTGCCGCAGAAAGTAGAAAGGCTATTCCCATTACTAAAATAGATGTTTGAATACCAAATCTCTGGTAAACAAAGGTACCTAACATGGGACCTATAATCATGAAAACGGCCATTAAGGTTTGGAACATTGCCATCCCGGTTTGAAGTTGTTCAAGGGGTACATGGATCTTAAACAGTTTCATGGCCGAGGGTTGGGAGAATTGTGAAAGAATAGCCGAAATAAAGGTAACAAAAAAGATTGCCTCCCAGGAACCAAAAATTATAGTGATTAGTACGATAAATACAGACAAAGCACTTAGTAGATCACACCATACCATCGTTTTCTTGGGTCGCCAACGATCTGCGAAGGTCCCGCCGATAATAGAAAATAAGAAGATTGGTGCAAACTCAACCACAGAAATAAGTGAAACAGCATAGGGATTATTATTGGTTTTTTCCATCACATACAATAAAATGGCAAAATTACGAACCCAAATACCTATTTGTAAAAGAATAGCGGATAACATGATAGCTTGAATAAAGCGATTTCTAAAAATATTTCCAGTGGGTGCCAATGAACCCTGTCCCCCTCTCTTGTAAAACAGAACTATATAATTTTATAAGGGTTTGCACTTGTGTGCAAACCCTTATTTTTAGAATAAAAGGATTATTATCAATTTATATACTGATTTTGCCAATATCTAGTCTACTACATGACTAAGCGGGTGAGAAACCTTGTTCAGCCCACCACTCATTTTTAGCAAAATCATAGGCCCGGCTAAGAGTATCTAAATGCTCCCCTTCCATTTCGGCAAGTTCAAGGTAAACCTTCCTGGCTTTCTCGTCCTTGGTCTTTGCCGATGCTTCTCGATAAAATTCCAGAGATTCCTTCTCCATTTTAACTGCCATTGATAAAGCAGAAACAATTAAAGAAGGTTTCTCCCGCTTTAAATCCTCCTCCTTAAAAATATTAGGTGCTTGGACTAAATTGCAGTTTTCTTCTGCCTTTTTCATATCTATATTGTTTTCCACTGCGTCATAAAGTCTTCTTAGGTAATATTCATGTCTTTGTTCTTCTTCTGCAAGATATAAAAAAACGTTCCTGACTTCATCAGAGTCCCCCTTTTCTGCAGCAAGAAGATAAAATTGGTGGCCTTCGTGTTCATTTAAGATGGCTGTTTTGATAGCTTGTAATTCAGGCGAACAACTTTCCACTAAATTCCCTCCGTTCCCAATAATATAGTAGCTAAGAGATAGCTTCCAGTATTATGCCCGAAAATTAAAAACTAAGGCCTCTGTTTCTTTCTTGATTGTATGATTTCATAAAGAGAGAAATTTAGGATGGAAAACGCTACTAAACTGATAAAAGATGGCCAGCGAATTCGTGTGCATGGAACAGACGGGTATATCGAAATATTGTAATTGTTGAATACCCGACGCTACCCTTATACAGGGAGTTATGGTAAAATACCTTATTAAAACAGATTGGCAATGTGGCTTATCATGCACTTAGGGGATAGACGATATGGCGCAAATAACAGATGAAACTAGGCCTTTGGACAAATCACTTCATGACAAGATAGAGCACCTAAAACCTCAATGTGAAAAATGCTTTGGACTTTGCTGTGTTGCATTGTATTTTTCGAAACAAGATGGTTTTCCCACTGATAAAAGTGCAGGAACCCCCTGCCCTAATTTAGAAGCGGACTTTCGTTGTACGATTCACGAAAAGCTTGGAGCTTTAGGCTTAAAAGGTTGTATAGCCTATGAATGTTTTGGTGCAGGGCAGCAGGTTTCACAAGTTACTTTTGCGGGGCAGCATTGGCGACTGAAATCCGTATCAGCCGACTTGATGTTTGCAGTGTTTTTAATAATGCAACAATTACACGAAATGTGCTGGTATCTTAGTGAAGCATTATCATTCCAAGTGGCACCTCCCATCTGTGAGGACATTAGGAAGGCTCTTTATGAAACAGAACGCATTACCCAGCTCTCCCCACATGCCTTAAGAGAGTTTAATCTTTCAGCACATCGTACAAAAATTAAAGTTTTGCTGAGGAATACAAGCAAACTTGTGCGAAGCGAAATAAGCCGCACTAACAAAGTAACATTCAAGGCTGATAAAGAACGTCAAGTAACAGAAGATTTCTTTGGCCGGGATTTGAGAAAAAAGGATCTCAGATGTGCGGATTTGCGAGGGGCTTGCCTAATTGCCGCAAACTTAGAAGGTGTTGATTTAAGTGGCACCGACTTCATTGGCGCTGACTTTCGAGATGCCAATGTACGGGGAGCAAACCTGTCACAAAGCATCTTTCTGACCCAAGCTCAAATCAATGTTGCCAAAGGTAATTCTGCTACCAAGTTACCCTTATCGCTTTTCCGTCCAAAACATTGGGATGCCCAAGACAACACCAACGAGTAAAAAGGAAGCACCAGGTATGAGCCCTGGTCGCTTCCTTTTTTAGCAAATCAGATTATTTTGCTATGACATTGATGGGTTTTCCCTTTAGATGAGCCTCGATGTTAATGGCTAAGAGATCAATCAGCCTTTGTCTTGATTCTATGGTTTTCCAACCAATATGGGGTGTCATGATGACGTTATCCATCGAAAACAAAGGATTATCCAGTTCCGGAGGTTCCTGTTCCTGAACATCAAGGGCAGCACCGGCAATTTCTTTATTCTGCAACGCTTCAATTAAGTCAGTTTCTTTGATAATTTGCCCTCTGGATGTATTGATGATAAAAGCTGTTGATTTCATTAACTTTAATCTTTCCTTATTGATTAAATGTTTGGTATCGGGTGTTAGAGGACAGTGAATGGAAATAAAATCACTTTGCCTAAGCAACTCCTCCAGGCTGGCATTTTGAATGTTAGAATCAGGCCATTCTTTAGGGGTTCTGTTGTATACCAGAACTTTCATGCCAAAATTAAGAGCATGATCCATGACCTGCCGCCCAATGGAACCGCTACAAATGATACCAAGGGTCTTTTCTTGTACTTCAAAGTGCGGTAACAGTATATCCTTGGTAAAGTTATCAAAATTTCCTCGCTTGATCATTAGCTGCTGCAGGGTTAGAGAAGAAGAAAAATTTAACACCAGTGTCATCACCAATTGTGCCACTGCTTCGGTACTGTATCCCGGCACATTGCAAACCATGATATTCTTTTCCTTGGCTGCCTCAACATCTATGTTGTTATAGCCAGTCCCGGCTTCACAAATGACTTTAACAGAGGGTGGAAATTGGGATATTATATCCCTTCCTACGGGTAATTCCTTAGTAATAACAATATTTTGACCCTGTACCCGGACTAAAATATCTTCATTACTGCTGGCCTCGTATTTAGTGAGTTTCGTTAGTTTGGTTATTGAGGAGAAATCCAGTTTTTTGTCAAAATCCAGTCTTTCTACATTAAGGAATACTGCGTTATTCATGTTAACCCCCCTGTTATTCTGTATGGCATAGATTTTTTTGCTTATTAGCTATTGTGATGAAAAATACCTGCTTGTTACGATAGGAATTGTAGATAGTATTCCTGTTAGCGGCGTTTCGTATTAGTAAAGATAGCATACGCTACCAGAAAATTGCTAGCTGGTAAGAGGAACTTTATTTTAATTGTAGAATATATCTTATAATTGGCAA
>CAMKDG010000181.1 GCA_946411205.1 uncultured Desulfotomaculum sp. | reverse complement strand
CAAGGCGATGCTCTACCACTGAGCCACTTCCGCATGGTAAGAAAATATGGTGCCTCGAGCCGGAATCGAACCAGCGACACGCGGATTTTCAGTCCGCTGCTCTACCGACTGAGCTATCGAGGCATTTGGCGGAGCTGACGGGAGTCGAACCCGCGTTCTCCTGCGTGACAGGCAGGTTAGGCCACTACACCACAGCTCCAAAGTTTTGTCAGCGTTTGCCGCCGACATTGATAAGTATACAAAATGTAACTTCATAAGTCAAACAAAATTTTACACTATTTTAAGAAATTTTACTTTTACTTCATGTTTAAAGACCTTGTGGACCAAAGGCCATAATACTCTCTCGAACTAGCTTAGATCCTAAAATTGCCGTTCTTTCGGAATGGTCATAAACAGGGCTGATCTCTACTAGATCGAGCCCCACCACAGTAAGGTCTTTCATGGCATAGATCGCTTCCAGAATCTCCGTAGAGGAGCAGCCACCGGGTTCTGCCGTTCCAGTACCCGGAGCGTAAGCCGGATCGACCACATCAATATCCAGGGTAATATACACCGGGTGTCCAGCTAGTTCCGGTAAAACCTTCTTTAGGGGTTCTAACACCTTGCCTACAAACATATTCGTATTTTGTTTGGCAAAGGCAAATTCCTCCCGGGTGCCGGAACGAATGCCAAATTGGTAGATATTCTTGCCACCCACTACGTCTACTGCCCGCCGGATAACGGAAGCATGGGACAGGGGTTGTCCCATGTAATCCTCCCGTAAGTCGGCATGAGCATCAAAGTGGAGCAATTTTAGTCCGGGATATTTGGCTGCCACCTGCTGGATTACCGGCAGACTAATGAGATGTTCACCGCCCAGCACTAAAGGGAACTTGTCGTCCTTTAGGATATGTCCCACCACTTGGCCAATTCGTTCCAGGCTCCCGGCCACATGGCCAAAAGGAAGGGCGATATCCCCAGCATCATAATAGGCATAATCGGTCAAATCGCGATCTAACATCACGCTATATTCTTCCAAACCAATGGATACCTGTCTGATACTTTGGGGCCCTTGGCGAGTACCCGGTCGGAAACTAACCGTGAAATCCATTGGTGCCCCCACCAGTACAATCTGGGAGCTCTGATAGTCCGAGGAGCTACCGATAAAGCCGGTGTATTGATCCAGCAGATGAAACATGCCCAGCCCTCCGGTTTACTTATTGATTAAATCACGTACAAAGTTAGGTAGCATAAAGGCTGCCTTATGCACCCCATGGTTATAGTACCGAGTGGTATAGGTTGGTTTTTGGCTTAAATCCACGGTTTCCGGGTCATACTTTTTAGAACCCATGGAAAAGCTCCAGCAACCGCCGGGATAGGTGGGAATAAAAGCTAAGTACAATTTGGTAATGGGGTACAGGGAACGAATGTCTTTCTGCACCCTGGGAATCAGTTCTTCATCGTAAAAGGGTGATTCAGTTTGTGCCACAAAAATACCGTCTTCCTTCAGAGCATCATAGCAGCTCTTATAGAAGCTACCCTCAAACAAGCCAACCGCAGGCCCAATGGGATCGGTAGAATCGGTAATAATGATATCAAATTCATTTTTGTGATTTTCCACGTATTTAATGCCATCTTCATACAGCACTTCTACCTTAGGATCATCTAAACCACAAGCAATTTCGGGCAGGTATTGTTTACTGGTTTCCACCACCCGACGATCGATTTCCACCAGTACAGCCTTTTCCACACTAGGATGCTTAATGATTTCCCGAATCACTCCACCATCACCACCGCCAATAACCAGTACCTTCTTGGGATTGGGGTGTGTATTTAAAGCCACATGGCTGATCATTTCATGATAGACAAATTCGTCCTTAATGTTGGTCATGATGATGTTGTCCAGCCACAGCATACGCCCAAAGAGCGGTGTATCCACAATAGCTAGGTGTTGAAAGTCAGTTTGTTCCTCATGCAAAACCTTGCTCACTTGCACGCTTAAACCCAGTCCAGGTACAATACCTCTTTCTGTATACCATAATTCCATATACAGTAACCTCCTTTTCTTAATATCAAAGGGAACCTGCGATTACTACACAACTCCTCAGAGGCAACTTCACCTCTTTTAATTTCCATACCGCGAGTCTCAAAGGCTTCTTGCACCATGTTATAATGCTTCCCTCTGCCACCTATTGACTACAATTGTCCGAAAAATTCATGATTAGGTTGCATTACCAAAGCGGTCTTTTAACAGGGCGTTGTCAAACACCGTTAATTCGTTTCTACCTTCAGATGAGGCTGTGGTTACGAAATATTTCTTAGGAGTGGGTAATATTCTCAGTTCTCCTTTATTTTTGAGCTTTTTATCCATTCTCCCTAAACACAAAACATATTATACCAAAGTCTTGTCGAAAATAAACTGTTTTTTACCAACTAAAAGAAATTATTCAAATTCATGCAGTTTTATCATGATTGAAGTAGACATCAGGCGGGGACGCTAATGCTGTACGGCCAATCAACCCTAAGGAGGCGGACAAATGAAAACTATTACCGGTTTTTTCTCCTCTCAACAACAAGCTGAGAGAGCCATTGCGGAATTGCGTCAACAGGGTTTTGACAAGGATATCTCTCTGGTTGCCAAAGGAGAACAGCAAAACGGAAACTCAAGAACCAGTAACTTCACCGGTGGAGACTCTGTTTCCGACGGTGCCACCAGTGGTGCAACCATCGGTGGTGTGGCTGGTCTGGCTATGAGTGTCGGTGCTTTAGCCATTCCTGGTTTTGGTCCGTTAATAGCAGCAGGCCCCATTGCGGCGCTGTTATCCGGTGCCGCCACTGGCGGTATTGCCGGAGGATTAATCGACTACGGTATTCCTGCTGAAAAGGGTCGGGAATATGAAGACCGTGTTAAACAAGGCAAAACGTTGATATCGGTTAAAGCCGATGACAACCACGCCAAGCATGCCTCCGAAATTCTCCGTCAGGCCGGTGGGGAAAACGTGGAAATTCACTAACCCCAAAAAGAAAGACGCCAACCCGGCGTCTTTTCTTTTTACTTTTTCTAATGAGCTTTCATCGCCTCGTACATTTGTTGAAAGGCCAGTGCATCCTCTGCCTGGGTCCCAGCTGATTCACAGATAATCACCGGTTCCAGCTTTCTCTCCCAGAGCAGTTCTGCTAACGGTTCAAAAGGAGGACCGTAGAGATGGCTCTCCTGCAGTGTCCAATGTCTCCTTTCCCCTGCTTTGGTAAATTCAATGGGGCTAAAGTGGACGTGTAAGTGGGTCAAAGCTTCTTTTCCCAATGCCGTAGCTATCTTGTCCAAAATTTCCGCGTAGTTCTCTTTCGTTCTTAAATTACCCTGAGTCACTGCGTTTAAATGGCCGAAATCCACACAGGGGACTACCTGGGGAGCTAGCATACATAATTCTAAAACTTCTTCCAAAGAACCGATTTGATTGATCTTCCCCATTGTTTCGGGAGCCAGCAAAATATCATCCAGCCCTGCTGCCGCCACTTCTTTTAGGATCTCAGTAAACCAGCCTTTGGCCCTTTCCAGTGTACTGCGCCGATCTGTACCGGGACCACCACCGGGATGAAAAACCACTGTGGTAGCTCCCATCCAGCGAGCTACCCACAGAGAATCCATGATATAACCCTTGGTCTTTATCTGTTTCTCTGGATCTTCGGTACTAAGATTAATGTAGTAAGGTGCATGAATAGACAGTGCGATATCATGCTCCTTAGCCCTTTCTCCCAATTCCCTGGCCATTTGTTCTTTTATTTTTACCCCCCGGCTACATTGATACTCATAGGCATTTAATCCCCTAGCCGCCAACCAAGCCGGCATCTCCAAAGAACTTTTATGACCTTGTCCGTAAAAAGACTCCGGTGCCCCGGCCGAACCAAATCGAATACTCATCTAAATACCCCTTTATAATGTTTTTCTTGTCCTGCACAGCATTTTAACCCCATTCAACGGAAGGATTTTACATTTATTGGAAGAATATACTATTAGTTACTTTTTGGAATGGAGGGTTTTTAATGCGAGGAAAGCTTTACCAGGTTGCTTTTTTACTCTTGTTTCTTAGTTTTTTTTCTGTCGTCATAAGCCTGCAGCGATCTAACTCTGCTGTTTTCACCAATATTCAAGTGCCGGAAAAAATTGATTTAAACTATGCTCTGGCGGAGCCCATTCAAACTCTGGACCCAGCCAAAGCAAGCAATCTAGCCGAAGCTAAGGTTATCAATAATTTATTTGAAGGGCTGGTTCGCTACAAACCTAATTCTACCGATGTTGAACCCTGTCTGGCTACCACTTGGCAGATTTCACCGGATGGTAAAACTTGGACCTTTCAATTACGTAAAAATGTAAAGTTCCACGATAATACTCCTTTTAATGCGGCGGCAGTCAAATTCTCTGTGGAAAGACAACTGCCGCCGCAAAAAAAGGATAATATGATTTATGGCAGTTTTGCCTTTGGTATGGTACAAGCCGTGGATGCCATTGATGATTACACGGTGAAGTTTACCTTGCGTTCTCCCTACGCTCCCTTTATTAGAAACCTAGCGATGCCCTGGGCAGCTCCCATCGTTAGTCCCAACTCTGTAACCAAATATGGAGATGAAGTGGGACAGCACCCGGTAGGTACCGGTCCCTTTCAACTGGCACAATGGAAAAAAGAAAGTGTTGTGCTTATTGCCTTTACCGATTACTGGGGCGATAAAACGCCCCTGAAATCCATCGCCTACTCTCACCTAGCACCAGAACAACGCTCTGCCGGATTTACCTCCGGTGCCATTACCCTTGGAGACATGGCTGAGATGAAAACAAAGAACATCCCTAATGTAATCCTAAATAATCAGCCGACCGCCTCCCTAGGTTATCTGGGACTCTTTAATAACAAGACCCCTTTTAACCAGCCGCGGGTTAGACGGGCCGTGTGTATGGCCATTGATAGAAAAGAAATATCTCGCAAGTTATTTGGCAGCCCTGCTCTAGCCGCTAACAGTATTCTACCCCCCGGCTTTCTGGGTTACAACCAAAACCTGCAGCCTTATTCCGGTGGAGCTGTGAAGGCAAAGAATATGTTAAAGG
>CAMKDG010000180.1 GCA_946411205.1 uncultured Desulfotomaculum sp. | reverse complement strand
CATTTTCAATCAGATACATAACTTGATTTTTAATATCATCTTCAAACTCACAAAATGGATATACATCATTCCACATATTTATTTTCTTAATAGTACAAAGATCGTCGACCACTTTTCTAAATAATAAATTTATATCATTTAAATCAGTTGAAGTGGCTAATCTAATAGTTAATGAACTGTACATATTTTTACACCTCATTTTCGAAATCATATCTATTATTATACATCAAATCTTACCCTGCTGCAGCGATTACTGTGCACAATGCCTTATGACCTCATCATTAAGAGCACCGAATCGCTCGGTGCTCTTTCTATCACATTGGTTTTTTAAGGTTTCTCATATTATTCATTTAAGTAAGTGCTCACCCTGTCCTGAATCAATTGGGCAGTCGCCTCCGCTGTTTTCTGTCCTGTAAGGAAGGCTACGGTTTCCTCTTGAACAATCGAAATAATCTTCTGGTCCGTCCCGACGTAGACGTTTGCTTTACTCAGCAGGTTTTCCATATACTCGACATCCTCTTGGGTGGGGGGCTGCAGTGTTATCGATTGGGCTGGAATGCCGTCGTCTTTTATAATCATTTTCCCACCCCTTTTTTGGATAGCCTGGGTGAAATTTTGGGCAATCTGGGGCAGTACACTCTTATTAATCGGCATTCCTCCTTGCGTCATCATATCATCAGAAACCAAAAATTTTAAAAATTCCCAGGCCAGTTCTTGATTGGCTGATTTACTGCTGATCCCATACATGGCGTCCGTGGAAAAGAACACGTTTCCGGGGGGCTTTAAAAGCTGAACACCTTCGCTGAAAATGGCCTTGGCCACTTGCAGGTCCCAAAACCCTTGAAGAGAGGTGAAATTGAATACAAGTTTACCCCGGGAGGCCATATCTATAATGTTGGTCTGGGCTGTATCCGTATTAACCAGTTTGTGGTCAATCAGATATTTACTCAGGTTCAGTAAATTAAGAAATTTTTGGCCGGTGAAATTGGCTGTTTTCTTCTCCGGATCGATCAAACTGGCATAGTTTTCTTTAACCAGAGTCGCAATCAGCCTTTTTTCATCCATCCCAGCTAAGGCATACATCTCCCGAGTTTCCCCGTTTTGCTTGTCGTTAATGATCTTTTCAGCCGTCTTGACAAAATCGTTCCAGTCCCAGTTGCTATCATCGATTGATACCTGGGAATCAGCCAGTAAGGTTCTATCGGCGGCAATCATATCGATACCGATATTAACCGGCAGCGCATATAGTTTATCTTTATATTCTAAAGCCTTGAAAATATTTTGGTAGTATTTGCCGCTGTCGAAGCTTTGATCAGACTGCATCAGTTTGCCCAAGTCAACTAAAAGATTCTTATCCGCATAGTTCTGATAGGGCAGGTTGTTTAATAAAATGATATCGCTGCCCTGGCCGGACATGAGCTGGGTATTCATAGCTGTGATATATTTTTCAATATCGCCGGGCTCTGTTGCCCTGAGACCTTCACCTTTTTCCGAAGTACTGGAGGTGTATTCTTTCACTTCCACACTAACGCCAGGATGAAGTTCCTTAAACTTTTTTACTGCCGTATCCAGGTAGGTATCTTTGGCTACCACCGCAATGGTCAGGGAATTAGGATTATTAGCTTCCTTGGCAGCCTGCTGAGTATTGCCGCAGCCAGCGGTAAATACCAGGATCAGAACCAAAATGAGGATAACTCCGCATTTGTTTTTTATCATCAAAAACACCCTTTTCTTTAATTATTCCGGATTGCCTACTGACTGATATTCACCCCACTTTCTTGATCGAAAAAATGGGTCTTGGCCATAGTAAAACCTATACTGACTTCCTGTCCGGTTTCAGCGCGCGAGTCCGGACTTACCCTGACAACCACCTCCCTGCCAGCTATCCTTACATAATAGTAAGTTTCAGCCCCTCTCAATTCGCTAAACTCCAGCCTCCCAGGCAAAGCACACTCGGGATGGCGGTCCAAAAAATCTCCGCTGCCGCAGAGATGCTCCGCTCTTATCCCCAGGACCACTTTCTGGTCCAGATACCCCTGATTTTTTAACTTTTCTCCCTGGACAGTGGGAACAGGCAACAGGGCGTCGGCCAGTTTGGCAAAAATACAGCCGTTTTGCTCAATAAGTAAAACCTCCAGAAAGTTCATCCCGGGGCTGCCGAGAAAACCGGCCACAAACATATTCACCGGGTGGTCATAGATGGCTTGCGGGTTGTCAATTTGCTGGATCAGGCCGTCCTTCATCACCACGATTCTGGTGCCCATGGTCATGGCTTCGGTTTGATCATGGGTTACATAAACAAAGGTTGTCTGCAGATTTTTATGGAGTTTGGCAATTTCTATTCTCATCTGGGTTCTCAACTGCGCATCCAGGTTAGACAGAGGCTCATCCATTAGGAAAACCTTAGGTTTTCTAACAATAGCTCGCCCCAGGGCTACCCTTTGCCTTTGCCCCCCGGAAAGTTCCTTGGGTTTGCGTTTCAGAAGATCTTCAAGTGCCAGAACTCTGGCCGCTTCCTGCACAATTTCCCTGATTTCAGCTTTGGGTATCTTTCTCAACTTAAGTCCAAAGGCCATATTGTCATAGACCGATAGATGGGGATAAAGAGCATAATTTTGAAAAACCATGGCGATATCTCGGTCCTTGGCTGCCACGTCATTAACGAACTGATCATCAATATATAGTTCACCGGATGAAATTTCCTCCAGCCCGGCAATCATCCTTAAAACGGTTGTTTTGCCACAGCCGGAGGGCCCTACTAGGATTAAGAATTCTTGATCCTTTATTTCCAGAGAGAAATCCCTGACTGCCGTAACCCTGCCGGAGTAAGTCTTAGCTAGATTTTTCAGATATAAACTTGCCATCTGCTGCTCTCCTTTCAATCAAAGAAACCACGGCTAAAAATATAGAGCTGAATACCAACAACACCTCTCTGCTCTCGATAACGGGAGGCATTTTTATGATCAACAGCAAGGCAGTGCCCAAACCGAAGGCGGCCGGCAGGAAAGCACTGCAAAACACTTCAACTTTGAGTAGTTTTTCCTGCAACAGCTTGATTTGGTAAAGTCCCAGCAAGAACAGCGGCCAACCGAGAGAGATGTTTAAAAACAAGTTCCAGTGCTGGAGGGTAGTAAGGATATTTAACTGAACTTCTCCGAGCGGCGCTAGATAACCGGCGCTTTGCAGCCTGGTTTGAATCTGGTTTTTAATGAGGTCGGCCCAAAATGAAACATCAATAAGTTCATTGGATATGTTTTCCGGTGGAATATATAAAGGAAACCTGATTAATTTCCATACCAGCAGCATTACGGCAAGCAGTGCTGCTATTTCCGCCAGACCAAGCACAAGCCCGGCAGCGTCCTCCTTGAGAATCTCCGACCAATATTTATCCCGGAGTCTCAGGCGGCAGAAATAATCAATACCCTTTATTTTTTGTCTGAGCAAGCCGAAAAGTATCACCAGGGCCACCATCCCCGTTACAAAATTGCGCAACAGGTTTTCTTGTACCATCACGAGAGTCGCCACGTTATAATCGATGATTTTGTAGTTGGCGGGATCCTGACCGATGGAAGCCAGGGCCGTTTCTAGAACGGCGGCGTTGCGTCCTGTGGTGCCGGCATCCTTGGTTGCCACGGCCAATGAGGTTATTCGGGAATCCCCTTCCAGTTCCAACAGTATTTTTGCCGGTATGTACACTGTGCCGTATCCCCTGTCCGTCAGAGTCCCAATCAGGGAATGGTCAGCCTCGGCCACCCCGGTTATTTTGAATTTCCGGCCATACAGCTTTATCTCCAGGCCCACCACATTGCAGTTTTGAAAAAGTGCCTGCGCCAGATCTTCATCAATGACGGCGACTGGTTGGTTTTCCTGTTCCAACGTTAAAAAACAGCCTGATCGCAGGTTTATTTGCTGGAATTGAGCGTACCTGTCATTTACCCCCAGCACCTGAGCTTGACATTGGTTCTTTTGATAGGCGGCAGAAGTTGAAGCCTCCAGGGCGTAAGCCAGATCATAGTCCCGTAGGTTGTATTGAGTAAGCTGCCTCATATCTTGCAGGGAAAAAGATCCTTTTTCCGGCTGGTGGGAGTTGCCCAGCCAGGTGGCGGTGATTTTGTTGGTTTTGTGCAGGCCGCCGAGCTCTGCCAATTTAACGGGCAGGGCTGAGCCCAGGACGGTGCTCCAGGTTAAAACCACTAGGCCCAGGGCCAGCATAAGATAGGCCGGATAGGCTAATTGGGACGGTTTCAATTTGCCGCCTCCTTCAGAACTCTATCCCCGTCTTCCACCGGTTTATTGCTTTGCCGCACCATTTCTCCCATCACCCTATCTGTGAGAGCAGACTTTTCATGATCGCTGTCTGCCACATTTACTTTCACCTTTTGTAAAAAGTTCTCTGTACCTAAAGGTCCCTTTCTCGATTCCAGAACGAAGACATAGGCACCGCTGTTGTCGTTATAAACCGCGCTGTTCGGTACGAGGCTGGCGTAAGGTTTGGTTTTTTTGCTTACATAAAATTCACCCTTTTCGCCGCTTGTCAGGCCTTCCAGAGACACGTCGATCCATAAATCCTTTTTATCTCCGTTGTGCTGGCTGTTTTCCACAATCTTGTCAATTTTTCCCTCGGTTTTTTGATCCCCCAGGGAGAGGATATTAACATTCACCGTATCTCCGAGTTTGACGTAATCAACTAGATCCTTGTCAATTGGCACGATCAGCCGGAATCCTTGCTGGAGATCAGCCAATTTATACAGGGGCAGGGCATTATTGGTCATAGAGCCTGCGACGCAATTCAATTCTGTGATCATGCCGTCCACGGCTGCTGTATACACACCGTTGTTAGCCACCCGTTGGGCCAGGGTAGCCACCTTTCTGGCTTGTATTTCCAGAGTAAGCTGCATATCCTCACAGTTTCTTTGTGCGTCCGCCAGATTCTTTGCGGCATTTTGCAGATTTACCGCTGTTTCCGCTTCATGATCAAACAGGTACTTCAGGTTATCGTAATCCCTTTGCTTTTGCGCCTGCTCTGCCTGGGCCCCAGCCAGGGACAGTTGCAGCTGTCGGTAGCGGGTTTGTTCATCCTGATAATTCGACGTCAATTCGTTCACGTCCAGGA
>CAMKDG010000179.1 GCA_946411205.1 uncultured Desulfotomaculum sp. | reverse complement strand
CATTGTCCGATATTGCAAAAGCGATTGACCAAATGCCCACCGCCTACCGTAAAGAAAGAAACTGCCGGTTGTATGCCAGCCTGTTCCGTAACCAACGGTTTTGGTGGTGCTGGGGCTTATTCCGATGGCAAATTCAACATTACTACTGAATTTGGCGGCTGGATGACGGATTATCTGCCCCCTTCGGAAGTATTAGGCCTTATTCAATATGTTGATCAAATTAACCTGAAGCATGGTGCTACCCAGATTATTTCCGACCCTACCACACCGGCTGTGAAGAACATTGAAAAACGTGGTCTGGGAGCTGGTCTAAAACTGCTCCGAGCAGAAGTAAGACACCTGGGTACCGAGCAAAACCTGGAAATATTGAAGGCTATTTTTGAGTTCCTCAAAACACGGATTGATATGTTATTTGCGACCGAGGTAGAAGATATTCTTCTCGAACAAAAAGATAATAACTATTATATTAACGGCATTACCACCAAAAAGGAAGAGGAATTTTTTGCTAAAAAAGTGGTTCTGGTTCCTGGCCGGGACGGTTCCGAATGGTTGGACGGACTGTTTAAAAAACACAATTTGGAGATGACCAATAACCAGGTGGATGTTGGGGTGCGCGTAGAAACCCTGGATACCATTATGGAAGAAATTAATGAACACTTGTACGAGGGGAAGTTTATCTATCGTTCTTCCACGGGAACCACGGTGCGGACCTTCTGCAGTAACCCTTCCGGACATGTGGTTATTGAAAATCATAGCGGGGTCATGCTGGCTAACGGGCATGCTTATCAGGATAAAGCATTAGGTAGCCAGAATACCAACTTTGCTTTATTGGTATCCCATAAGTTCTCTTATCCCTTTAACAAGCCCATTGAATATGCGAAATCTATTTCCCGTCTGGCCAATGACTTGTCCAACGGCAGTGTCTTAATTCAGCGATTCGGCGATATCATTAAAGGGCGCCGCTCCACCGAGAAACGCATTCAAGAAGGCTTTTTAGAACCCACCCTAAAAGAAGCTGTAGCCGGTAACTTGAGCTTGGTGCTACCTTATAACACCATGAAGAGTATTATTGAAATGATTCAGGCCCTGGATAGTGTAACGCCGGGAATTGCCTCGGAACATACCTTGCTTTATGGTGTGGAGGCTAAGTTTTATTCCTCCCGTCCCAAACTAAATGAAAGGTTTGAGACGGAAATTAATGGCCTTTATGCCGGTGGTGACGGTGCCGGTATCACCCGGGGTTTGGCCCAAGCCGGTGCTTGCGGTGTGCATATAGCACGGGATATTGTTAAGCATTTAGAGTAGAAACAGCTAAGGTACCAAAATAAAAACAAGCGTCTAGGGAAGCGCAGTATGGATTGCTTCTCTAGACGCTTGTTATTGTTTTATTAGCTGGTTGGTTATTCCCTTACATTTTCAAAAAGTATGCGGAGGTAATCTTGCTTTCCATTAATGATACGGGCTATTGAGATATAGTCGTTTTCTACACGGTAAAAAGCCAGATGCTTTTCGCAGATTAGAAAGCGCAGGTCGGTTTCGTAGCCCGTCTTTTCCTGAACGGAAACTCCTAAAAAAGGCTGCTCCTTCAGATGGCCACAAGTATCAAGGATGCTTTTTTTGATGCTTACCGCTGCTTGCGGATTGTAAAGGACATTTGAGATGTAGTCACTCATCTCCTGCAAATCCTTCAGTGCCTCAGGAGTATATCTTATTTTCATCGCTCAACTCCCAGACGGTTGTATAGGTCATCCTCTGAGATCCAATCTGCATCGGTTTTGACAGACTTCCAGCCTTTCTCAACCTCACTAACAAGCTGTGTCATTGCTTTTGCCTTAAGGTATTCTGCGTTCTCTTTTGAGACAAGGAAGGGAAGCCCCTCTACATTTAATGATTGCTGGATAAATATATTAACGGCATCTGTCAGCGTCAGGCCACATCTGGCAAAGACAGTCTCAGCCTGCTGCTTGATCTCAGGATTAATCCGCATCTGGAAGGTGGCGGTCTTGGCCGTGTTCGTTATAGTAGGATTCATATCTCCTTTCATACCGGTCAACTCCTTTACCTCTATTATACCCAGATCAGAGATGATGTAAATACATTGTCACTACATAGGAAAGCGTCATCAAAATAAGATAGTATATAAGCACAAAACCGTTGCTTGTTTTGCTTAAAAATACTCTTCTTGAATATCCTTGCCCATCTCCCGCAGGGTTTTGATGAGATCCCTGATGATGTGCTGCTTGTAGGAGTAAATAACAGGAGCGTCGGAGTGGATGGGCGTTAGGGCATCATTCTTGGCGGTGCCGACCATAATATGGATGCTGGTAGCATCTTGTAAAAGGAGGGTCAGGCGGCTGGCACCGTCCCGGGCCTGTTTCAGTTCCTTCGAGCGGTTGTTGGTCTTGAGATGTTCCAAAGTTTGTACCAGGGTCACGGCCCCCTCGGTTACGAGGTCGATACCCGGCAGCATACCCACCGGCGGTACTCCTTCGGCCACGGAAGAGAGGTCAATAAATACTTTGCGGCCGAGAATGCGGCCTACGATTTCACCGGTAGTTCCACCACACACTACTTTGGCCCCAGGCGATTCCATGAGTTTTCTAACCACTAGCCGGTCATCCTCTTTATTCTGTGGCGGGCCGATAAGCATGGTTACATGCTGGGGTTGTTTTACCTTCACGGCGACTACCGTAACATCGTCACCAGGTTTTTCACCGTAGAGATTGTAACACAAACCGGCAATTTCCTCCGCCCAATCAGCGGCGCTTTTTTCTTCCCCGTAAGATTCTTCAATAAAATTAGCCATCCGCTCCCAGCCCCAACTGGCATTCATATGTCCGTTGATACCGGGATTGAGAACACCATCCGAAGTGAGTACCAACCAGTCCTGGTCGTCCACCTCAAATTCATATTCACGAATCTTCTTGCCGGCAATCAGACGTTCCTCCCGGCGTGGTGTAAATAAACTATTACGATTGCCAATAAAGACCGGCGGGTTATCGTATTCCACCAGGTATAGCTTGCCGTTGTTTTGGATTTGCAAGATAGAAAAGGTACTGTAGGCGGCATTAATTTCCCTATCGATGGGCAGGGTTTTGGCCACGGTATCAATCACTTCTTCAATATGACCACCCATACGCAGCATGGTGGCGGCGGTTTTGGCAGTGAGGCGGGAAAGGATGTTAGCCTTTACACCACTACCCAAGCCGTCAGAGACTACCACCAGGTCGGCTCGACCGGTGCGGACAATCTCCACGCTGTCGCCGCATAGTTCTTCACCATGTTTTTTTAGCTGATGTACGCCAATATCTAAACTTATTCTCATCGGGCGGCACTCCTCTCCTAAAGGGCTTCTTGCCGCATTAATTTAATCAATTTACCAAGCTGAATTTTTGTTTCGGCGGTGGCTTCGCCCAACAGACCGGCAATTTCCTGGGCCACCATCATTTGTTTTTCAATGACTTCTTGGGCCTGCTGAATGGTTTGGCTCTTCAAGAGTTCGTGTTGTGCCTGCTGCTTTATTTCACTGGTGATATCGAGGAATATACCCACCACCGCATCGGTACCCTTGACAGGGAAAATGATCTCTCGGGTGATCAGGTTGAGATCCGGGTGGCTGCCGGTGGTATGAAGCATTTCACCGCCTTGGATCACCTTCATAAAATTACCCGCCGGCATCAAAGCCAGCAGTCTCTGGCCGACCATTTCCGAAGAGGCACATTGGAAAAGTTGTTCTGCCGCCGGGTTAATCTCTAAAATGTCTAAATTTTTTCCCACCACGACGATAGCGTTAGGCATCGCAGAGATAACCCGGTTGGACATGGATTCGGCCCGCTTTCGCATGTAGGGAATACACATCTCCACTTCCGCTTTTCCTTGATACACAGCGATGGCTTTGTCCCGGCAGGAATTGTAACCGCAGTTGCCGCAGTTAAACTCCTGACCTGGCGTAATCTTGCCGGTGCGAGCCAAAATAGCTTTAATCTCACTTTCACTGGGTAAGGGTATCTCCACTTTTCTATTGTCAAAACTTCGACTGAGTGAAATCTCCGGTAACGAAACAGGTGGTTTCGGTTGGACTGCTAGGGAGGGTGAATGAAAATAATCCAGCAGTTTCCGCTGACGCATAAACACACTCTCATCCAGGCAAAGGGACAATGGCCCGTTGACACAGCCACCTTTACAGGCCCAGAGTTCCATCAATTTGGGCGGGTTGCTAATTTCATCGTTATTTAAGTATTTAATGAAATCAATGCAATTATCCAGGCCAGACAAGGTAATAAAGCTTTCCCCGGCTGCCCCAAGTTCCTCTGCCACCGTCCAAATCATGCCTCCCTCCACAGGATAAATTCGTTCTTGCCTAGGAGAAAATTGATCGAATTGGCTAGGGGAGAGACTTTCAGGGTTAATGTCTTTGTCTTTAGCCCACTGCCAAAGTTCATTGAAACCGAGAAAATAATCAACAGTATCCTGTAATCCCAGTAGATGGGCTTCATCCCGCTTGGCAGCACAGGGGCTGATGTAGACGACTTTTGCTTCGGGATTCGATTTCTTGATTAAACGGCCTTGGGCAATCATCGGGGTTACTACGGGTGCCAACATGGGAATTAGAGCTGGATAATGTCGTTCGATAAGATTTACGATCACCGGACAGTAACTTATGAGTATGGGTTTTTCAAACCCCAGTTCTAAATACTTTTTGGTAACCAAGCTGGCACCGGTGGAGGTCTCTTGCACTTCTGCAAAGCCCAGTTCCTTTAATAGTGAAGGTAAAGCATCTGGATTTTTTAAGGGTAGTGCACTGACAAAGGAGGCTGCAACGACAGCAGTAACCGGGGTTCCTTCGGCCAGCAGTTGTTGTACCTGCTTGAGATCTGAAACTGGTCGTTTGGCCTTTTGCGGACAGGCTAAAATACACTGGCCGCAGTGCACACATAATTCATCCATTACCTCGGCGTGAAATCTGCGTTTCTCCCCAGTAGCAGTCATGCGAATGGCTTTTAACTGACAAATACGGACGCAGCGATAACAGTCGCGACATTTGGCTCCAGTATAAATTAATCCCATGAAGAACACCCCACTTTCCGATTCTCTTTTCTTTATTATGAAGAAAGGCAACTGTTTTG
>CAMKDG010000178.1 GCA_946411205.1 uncultured Desulfotomaculum sp. | reverse complement strand
CCGGAGCTTTATCTTACCATGTCTTTCACTTTCTTGCAAGTAAAAGTTTTGGTAACTTGTCTTTCCTTAGTTGTCATAACATCGGCGACGTTTTTTATCATAACATGTTCTTTTGCTTATTGCAATGGGTACCTAGGATAAAACACTATATTGATAAGAAAAAAGGAGGGACTAATCCCCCCTTTCTTATCAATCTCTAATTTTGATGCCTTGTTTTAGGAGCAAGAAATAATCCAAAAACTGCCATAAACAAAGTTGGCGTTACCCAACCTAATCCATGTTCTTGCCAAGGCATGATTGCTAATACATTTTGGATATGCAAGTTAACACCAAATTTGGCTGCTATCATTTCAACCAGTCCAGCTAATACTACCAGTGAAGCACCGATAATTGATGTAACATAGACCATTCTATTGCCCCTAAACAAATTATGACAAAGGGCAAGAATTACTAACACAATGATAATCGGATATACAGTTACCAAAAGAGGAACCGATATCTCTAATATTTTAGCAAGCCCCATATTGGCTAATAATGTGCTTAAAATGACTGTCATGCAACAAATCGTATTATAGCTAATTCTGTTATTGCTTAATCTACTAAAAAAGCTTCCGCAGCAGGCCACTAAGCCAATGGCAGTAGTTAAACATGCTAATGTCATAGCAATGGCAATAACAACTTTACCCAAAGAACCTAACAAAGCAGTGGTAAGGAATGATAGCATTTGACCAGGATTGTCTCCGGTAAATGAATTACCAGTGGTAGCACCAATATAGGCCAGTCCCAAATAAATAATTGACAATCCAACAGCTGCAATAATACCTGCCGTAATAGTAACCTTGGCAATTACCTGTTTATCCTTTACACCTTTATCTTGTAATGCATTTACAATAACCATGCCGAAGATTACTGATGCCAGAGCATCCATGGTATTATATCCTTCCAAAAAACCCTTTGAAAAAGGTAACTCAAATTGTGCTGCCCCTATACTTCCTTGAGGATAAAACACACCTTTAATAATTACGATTGTTAAAAACAATATTAAAAGTGGCGTAAGTATTTTACCTACGTCATCTATTAATTTTGAACCACGTAAAACAAAAAGTAAAACAACCGTAAAAAACACCACTGAAGTAACGGCTAAGCTTAGACCCGATGCCTTCCCGAGAAATGGAACCACAGCCACCTCATAAGTAGTGGCGGCAGTACGAGGAATAGCTAAAAGAGGCCCAATACATAAAACGACTATCGTGGTAATCACTTTACTAAAAAGTGGGTGAACTCTATTAGCTAAATATTCTAGATCGCCCCCTGCTTTGGCCACTGCCGTAATACCCATTAGTGGTAATCCTACACCGGTAACTATAAAACCTAACATAGCAATCCACAAATGTTCGCCTGCTTGTTGGCCCAAAAACGGAGGGAAAATCAGGTTTCCTGCACCAAAAAACATAGCCAGTAAAGCTAATCCAGTATAAAACACTTCTTTCCTAGTTAACTGCATGAATTAATCCCCTTTGTTTTGTTGATTAACTAATCGTACATTTTTTGATATTTGTACAATTTAATTTTTAACATACGTATGATTTTCATGTATTTTGTCTAATATGTCAACCTAGATTGTTTAATTTATAATACATGAAATGGACATTATCTCATTATCGTCCAATCTATTCACAGGCAAATATTTAAATAATTTGGTCAAACAACCTTACAAAAGGAAAAGACCAGAAGCTAATGACTACTGGTCTTCTCTAAAATTAGTCTAGCGACCACCTATTCCCTGGGCTTGTGTCTCAAGTAGCCATAGTTAGCCACATACCGATACTCTAACTCAAATAAAAAATATTCATTAAAAAAGACTCTTTCCGACCTTACGAATATCCTCCATCCAATTTTCACGTTTTTTAATGTACTAAAGTAACAAAGATGTTGTGACAATTGGCAATATTCTCTGGAAAAATCAGTATAAACTTTAAACAACAATATACGCACTACTTATACCGGGTATAGATAGTGAGTATTGTACAGAAGGTGACATAATTTTTATAATTAAGGTAGTTAGTGAAGGAAAGAACTTAATCCAAGATCATGGAAACCTTTTGAATGATCATAGGGTAAAGTTACTAGGCATTACGGTAAAAGCTTTATGGCAACAATTAAACCAATCATAGATAGTAGAAGAAAGGAGATAATATTCATGAAGAGAAAAGCTCTTACCAATAAATTATTGGTACTAGGCGTCGATGGCATGGATCCAAGAATTAGTCGTAAATACCTAGCCGAAGGAAAAATGCCCAACTTACAAAAACTAATTGACCGTGGAGCTGCTAGAGAAGACTTGAAACTACTCGGAGCAATTCCTACAATTACACCTCCTTGTTGGACAACACTTGCTACAGGTGCTTATCCAGGAACCCATGGTATTACTTGTTATTGGAGACAATCCCCAGAAAGTTTGGATGCAGTTGTTTATAATATGGATTCCCGTCATTGCACCGCAGAGCAAGTTTGGAATATTACATCTGAATCTGGGTTAAAAACCCTAGTTTGGCATTGGCCCGGGAGTTCCTGGCCCCCAACTTCTCATAGTGAGAATCTGAGTGTTGTAGATGGTACTCAACCAGGTTCCGTTAATATGGGTGTTGCCCAGCTTGATTGGGAAAAAGTTATTGTTGCTTCACCAGACATTAAAGAAGTACGTTACGCACCAAGAGTGGATAAACCGGCTGGTGTTGGTTGCATAATTACCGATCTGGAAGACACTCTAGATGGTGATGTTGATGATGAAATGATGGAACTTTGGTGGGGCGATAAAGCTCGCGAAGGCGGTGAAATTCGTACCTACGTAATGGATGATGAAGATACCGAAGTTGTTATTGGCAGCAAGGTAGCTTATGATATTATTAACTCTCCGCTGAAAGATGCTACAGGTTGGGCAAATGCTCCAGAAGGAGCCAAGGAATTCACTATCCTAACCTCTGGTGGTGTCATGAGACGCCCTGCTTTGATTCTTAAAAATGAAGCTGGCGAATATGATCGCGTAGCCATTTATAAGAATAAGAAAGCTGCAGAACCGATTGTTGTTTTGGAAAAAAATGTAATGGTATCAGGTGTCATTGATGATGTTACTAAAAAAGAAGTAACAAAACCAGCCTGCCGTTCAATGAAGATTTTAGAACTTGATCCAGCAGGCAATAGCGTTAGAGTATGGATTAGCAACGCTCTTGATATTTCTAGTGACCAATTATGGCATCCAAAATCCCTCTATCAAGAAATCGTTGAAAACGTTGGTCAGGTTCCACCGGTTAGCTTAATCGGCGGGGAAGATGACGAATTAGTACGTGAAATCTTTGAACCTTCTTGGAGACTTTATAACAAATGGCAAGCTGACTGCATGAATTATGCCATCAAAGAAAAGGGTTATGAAGCTGTATTCTCCCATTTACACAATATTGACTGTGCAGGTCACCAGTTATGGCACCTTGGTAAGACACTGCCCGAGTGGGATCATACAGATGAAAAGATCTATCAAGGATTTATTGAAGACTTCTACGTGCAAACAGATGAATATATCGGTGAGTTCATGCATTTATTAGATGAAGGTTGGACTATGCTACTTGTAAGTGACCACGGACTGATCGTAGGGGAAAATGTACCTCCTATTTTAGGTGAGTATGGTGGCCTCAATACAAAGGTAATGGAAGAATTGGGCTATACTGTACTAAAGAAAGATGAAAATGGTAATTCCCTAAGAGAAGTTGATTGGGAGAAGACAAGGGCCGTTCAGATCCGCAGTAACTATATTTATATCAATCTCAAGGGCCGTGACAAGCATGGTATTGTAGACCCGAAAGATAAATATGCGTTAGAAGAACAAATCATCAATGATTTGTACAATTACAGAGATGAGAGAACCGGTAGACGTGTTGTAGGTATCTGTCTCAGAAACAAAGATGCCGTGTTAATTGGTACTCATGGACCAGAATGTGGCGATATCTTCTTCTCCATTGAGGAAGGTCACAACAGATTGCATGGCGATAGTATTTCAACTTCAGAGGGCTATTTTGATACATCAGTTTCGCCAATTTTTGTAGCGGCAGGTCCTGGTATTAAGTCTGGCTTTACAACAGATCGTATTATCAGACAAGTTGATGTTGCCCCTTCAGTCTCAGTATTGCTAGGCTTGCGTTACCCTGCGCAATGTGAAGGAGCTCCAATTTATCAGATTTTCTCAGAAGATATTTGATAAATTGTTAAATGCGCAGCTATCAGAAAAGCAGCACTCTGATAGCTGCTTTTTAATGAAACAAAAACTATTTATCTAAGGAGTGTAGCATATGCCTTTGCAGCAATTAAATGCAACCCTTTTTGAAGAAATTATCTATGATAACGGCGATCCCTGTTTGGTAGTCTTCTCAAGAAAAAATTGCCACGTTTGTAAAGAAGTCGTTCCCATGTTAGAAGAATTGCAACCTAAATATGAGGGTAAGTTTGGCTTCTATCGTGTTGATGTCGAAGAAGATAAGAACCTGTCCCAAAGATTTTCCTTAAGAGGAGTTCCGTCAATTGTTTTTTTCAATGAGGGTGAACTTCAAGGAAAAATTGCCGGTAACGTTGAGGATGAACAAGTCGAAGAAAAAATTGCAGAAGTTCTTGGCGAGTAATTTAGAATCTGAAGGTATGTTGACGTTAACATCCATTATGTAATAAAAGCACCCACAAGACATTCCACTGTCTTGTGGGTGCTTCACTATATTCTTCTTTTATATAAAGCAACCTGTGAAATTCCTCTTATGGGGGCGGACCTTCCAGCGTCACCATTTTTCCTAGTAGTCCTTAAATGATCTAGCTCATCTTTTCCTAGTAGTCCTTAAATGATCTAGCTCATCGCCAAAGTGAACTATAAATCCATCGGCTTTCGGGGGGCCAATAACCGATAGCGCTTTTCTTTCAGGCTATGGGCACAAGCAAGGGGTTCGTTTAGAAGGTAAAGAATATATTGTGCAGGATGGAGATATCATGCACTTCCGATTTAATGTTTAGAGGAACAGGCAGATATTATCCATGTTATTGGGTAAGGGCGACCTTTGATCGTCTGTAGGGGTTTTTAGGCAAAAACAAAAGCCTAACAGTATATGCTAACTGCTAGGCTTTCTTAAAAATTACT
>CAMKDG010000177.1 GCA_946411205.1 uncultured Desulfotomaculum sp. | reverse complement strand
ATTTTTCACCATTAATTGCTTATATTGATCGGGATGATTGTTTAAATCTTCCACTGCTTTCGCATAAGCACGATAGAAACCAGCCACGGCAGCCTTCTTTTCGTCCAGTGTTTTTTGGTCAAAAAGTATCACCGCTTGAGAAAGATTACGGGTGGTGTCCTGGGCAATCACGGTGGCACCTTTAAACTCAGCAAAGGTTACCATCGGATCGGGGACAGTAATGGCATCAATTTGTTTGTTAAAAAGCATTTCCATACGCAGAGGAATTTTGGGGACAGAAGTTTTCTTTACTTCAGAGGGATCTATGCCTGCGTCCTTTAGTAAACTGTCGGAAACGTATTCGATAATAGAATTGTGAGAAATGCCTAAGCTTTTTCCTTTTAAATCCGCCAGGGTCTTAATCGTAGATCCAGGGGCTGCAACAATGGCAAACCTTCCTTCCTGTGGGGTGGCACCCAGGGTGATGGAGGTCATCTTAAGATCCAAGCCAGTGTCCTTCATCAGAGTTGCCACAATCATGTCGGTAACCATCCCATTTAGTTGTCCAGATTGCATGGCGTTGCCTTGTTCCACCGCACTTTGGAAACGAATAAGTTCCACCTGAAGGTTTTCCTGGGTAAAATAACCGTTCTTCTCGGCTACTACCATTGGCATAATATCTTCAATAGGTAGCACGCCAATTTTTAAGGGCTGTTTTTCTGTTTTAGGGGGGGTCTTCTTTTCCTGGGCACAGCCGGCCAAAAGAGTTACAAGTAGTAATAATGCCAAAACCATAGTGAATTTTTTCCCCAAAGCCACTTTTCGGTACCTCCTAATCAATCCCTTAATTTAATAAAATGAATATCGATTCATTTTATTTTATCTTAAAATCTACTAGACTGAAAGTCAATAGTTTTGGCAGATCGAAAAGGTTAAAACAATTCGAATGCATAAGGGTAAACTAATTTAACAAGCCAGGTTTTTAAAGGAGAGGTAAGCAAATTTAGTCAGTTATCTGATAGAGAAGGAAAAAGTCATAAAAACAAAGAAATGTATAAAATCAACACAAGCAAAACTAAAAAAATTCTAAGGGGATTATAGACCATGTCGCAATCTACGGAAAATCTAAGTTCTTTTAAAATTTGGCTGCTGGCGATGCGACCCAAAACCTTACCTGCCGCCATGGGGCCAGTGGTAGTGGGTACCGCACTGGCAGTTGGTGATCAAGCCTTTGCTTTTCTGCCAGCCTTGGCTGCCTTGCTGGTGTCGCTGCTCTTGCAGATTGGGTCTAATCTGGCAAATGATGTTTTTGATTTTAAAAAAGGGAAGGATACTGAGGAAAGAACCGGACCACTGCGGGTTACCCAGGCGGGACTGCTCACCCCCGGTCAGGTGATGAGTGGTATGGGGGTTGTCTTTGCCCTGGCCTTAGCCCTGGGACTTTATCTTACTTGGGTGGGTGGTTGGGTAATCCTCGCCCTGGGGATTGCCGCCATTATCTCGGCCATTGCCTATACCGGCGGGCCTTACCCCTTGGGCTACCATGGGCTGGGCGAAGTGTTTGTCTTTATTTTCTTTGGACCGGTGGCGGTCTGTGGCACCTATTATGTGCAAGCGGGCTATGTCAGTACTGCGGCTTGGTGGGCGTCTCTGCCAGTGGGATTTCTAATTACCGCTATTTTGGTTGTGAACAACTTACGGGATTTACCTCAGGACAAAAAAACAGGCAAAAGAACCATCGCAGTGAGGTTAGGCCCTACCGGTACGAAGGGTGAGTATTTTCTTTTAATAGCCGCTTCCTTTGCCGTGCCCTTAATCATGTGGCTGCAGGGAATTGCCTCCGGCTGGGTCCTTTGTGCCTGGTTGTCCTTACCCTTTGGCCTACCGCTCATACAAGATATTCGGACCAAACAGGGGAAACCTCTGAATGCTACCCTGGCTGGAACCGCTCGCTTATCACTCTTTTTTAGTATCTTTTTATCCGCCGGGTACCTTTTGGGAAAAATTACGTAACCCTGAGCCTACAGATGAATCCAAGAACATAAGACCTTTTCAGCTTGATCCAGCAGCACGTAAAGGAAAAAGCCCATTAATCCCATGGCAATAATACCGGCAAACATTTCTTCATAATTCATCCGGCTTAAGCAATCCATAATAAAAAAGCCGATACCGGTTTGGGTGGCATAGGTTTCGGCCAGAAAGAGCACCGCCAGGGCGGTCCCTAATCCCAGTCGGAGGGAAGTTAAGATGGCCGGTAGGCAACCGGGCAGATAAACGTGACGGTAGAGATCCCAAGAACTGGCGCCCAGGGATTTCATAGATGAAACATATTCCTTTTTCATGTTTTTGGCGGCATCTCGGGTGGTCACTAAAATTTGATAAAAGGTGATGAGTGTAATTAAAAGGATTTTGGAGCTGTCGCCGATGCCTAACACAATCAAAAAAACAGGCATAAATACTACCTTAGGAATCGGGTAGGTTAAATAAAGCAGCGGTGCTACTTTATTATCAATTGCCGGGTCCTTACCCAGGAGAATCCCCAATGGCACCGCCAATAGGGTAGCCAGAAACAGGCTTAGGAGTACCCGATAGAGGCTTACCCCAAGGTGAAGCAGTAGTTCTCCCCGGAGGCTTTGCAGAAAACTTTGCCCAGCATCCAGGGGTAGTGGCACCGCGGGGCTTTTTAAGCCCAAGGAAAGCAGCCACCAGAGCAACAAGAGGATAGCCACTGAGGCTAAAAAGACAAAGGTTTTTTCAGCTTTTTTAAACGCCTGTTGCATACTTTTTCCTCCTGTGCAAATAAGAACGCAATAGGTTACACATTTCTAAAAAGGGGATCTTCCCCCGCAGTTCGTAATCTCCGGCCATTTCATTTTCCACTACTTGTTCAATATGTCCTGGCCCGGGCGACATCACAAAGATCTTATGCCCTAGGAAGACGGCCTCTTCAATATTGTGTGTAATGAGTAAAATGGTCAGTCCGGTTTCCTGCCAGATTTCCAGGAGAAAGTCCTGAATTTCCTCCCGGGTGAGGGCATCCAGAGAAGAAAAGGGCTCGTCCATCAGCAGCAGCTTAGGTTCCAGGACTAGGGCCCGGGCAATGGCAACACGCTGCCTTTGGCCGCCGCTTAGTTGAGCGGGGTATCTTTTGGCCAGAGGTAAAAGGCCCAATTTGTCTAAAACCATGGTTGCTTGGCTTTGGATTTCCCGCGGCGTTTTTTTCCTCAATTGTAACCCTAAAATCACATTATCCCAGACCGTCTTCCAAGGGAACAACCCATATTCCTGTAAAATGAGGGCTGTTTCACCGCCCCCCCGCGGGGCCTGACCATTGATTAACACCTGGCCGGTATAACGGTCATTTAAGCCCGCCAATACGTTAAAAAGTGTGCTTTTGCCGCAACCGGAAGGACCGATGATAACTCCTGTTTTGCCTTGGGAAAGGGAGAGATCAACAGAGTTCAGCGCCGTGAAGGTCTTGCCCTTTTGTAAGTATTCCACATGCAAGGATGTTATGGAAAGATAATCAACTGCCATCTCCTTTTCCCATTCCCCTCAAATTATATTTCATAAGTGTTGCAAAGGCGGCCTCCAGATCTTCGGGTTTGCCCTCCCGCAGCCAGTTGATAATCACCTGACGGAAGCTCCCCACAAAGGCGAGAGCCGTGACAAAGGTATCCTCATCGGGTATTCTGTCCTGCTTTTTCAATTCATCCAGATCTTCTTTGGTCAGCTTAATCAGTTCATTTTCAATATCGATGAGCTTGGCATTAAAGGCATTATTAACTCCTGGTACTTGGACCAGGAGTATTTTGGCCATGTTTTTTTCTTTCACAAAGAGTTTAATACAGGCTTCCATCGAGGCCTGCAGCTTATCAAAACCATCGGTGAAATTGGCTCGCTCATGCTTAATGCATTTTAGAAGTTCATGAAACATTTCTTCCACGATCATCGTAATGAGGGCATCTTTATTGGTGAAATACAGATAAAAGGTGCCCGTAGCGATTTTGGCCTTTTGGGCAATGGTTTTAATGGAGGTACCCTGGTAGCTGTTTTCCGCAAAGACTTCCCGGGCGGCCTTTAGTATTTCTTTTTTCTTAGACTGAAATTTTTCCATAACTTTATTGGTTTGCCGGTAGGCCATTCTCAAATCACGTCCTAAAAGTACAATGTGAATTAGCATTCATTGTTTCTATTTTAGGCAGGTTTTTTAAAGCCGTCAACTTTTAAACCAGCTCAGGCACTGATAAAAATTAGATTTAACGTGAATCCTACACTTTTTTGCTTTTTATGTAGTATAGACTAACAGTAATAAATCCTTTGTTCCATCTATAGCTTGCACTCAACTCACGGTTTTTCTATTTCAAAGGAAGATTTAAATTAATAAACAAAAGGGCTACTACCGGATTCAGGCAAAATGAATTGAATTTGAATTAAATGCCAAAATAATAGTGATATTGCATGATTGAGCATGACGTAAAGCTAGAGATAAGGAGCTTTTGAGAGAAAAACCAGTGTTTGACCTCGCTTAGCGGTCGACACTGGTTTTTTATAGGACCTGTAATGCAATAAAACAACGATTTGTTGTGTCGTCACAATGACTGTTTGTTTGTCGCAAAGGGGACTCTTGTGTAAGATTGTATTAAAGATAATTATCACATACACAAACGAGCTCGCAGTTAAAATTGTTCAAAGGGGCGGATAACTAATGCAGAAAAGTATTGATATCAGTATCCCGGAGGGGATTCCCTTAACCAATAGTAGCGTTGCTATTAACGCAGGTGCTGTCATTAAAAACAACTATTTTGACGGTTTACCAGTTTCCAGGGGTCATTTTGGTCTTTTTCTAATTATTGTTTTGGCCTATTTTTTTGAACAGCTAGATAACAACAACTTTTCCTTTGTAGCTCCGGCTCTGATTAAATCCTGGGGAATCACGATGGAGGATATCGCGCATATTACTTCCTTATATTTTGTCGGCATGACCCTGGGCGGCTTGCTGGGCGGCGTTATCTCAGACTTTATCGGGCGTAGAAAAACCTTCTTAGCCAGTATCGTCATATTTTCCGTAGCCTCCATTGCCAACGGATTTGCTGGCAATTTAACCATCTTTGCGATTTCCAGGGCAGTCACGGGCTTTGGGATCTTTTGCATGATGGTGGTATCCATCGCCTATATCTCTGAAATGAGCCCTGGGGAAAGCCGGGGGAAATGGCAGAACATCACGGCCGGCTTTGGTTTCTTGGCCATGCCTGTGATTGGTGTTATCGCCAGGATGGTTGTGCCGATGCATGATGAGGCTTGGCGCTATATCTTCTGGATGGGCGGTTTGGGCTTAATTGGTTTTCTTTTTGGTCTAAAATACCTGAAAGAGTCTCCTCGCTGGT
>CAMKDG010000176.1 GCA_946411205.1 uncultured Desulfotomaculum sp. | reverse complement strand
ATCTCCGAAGGCTCCAGTGGCGTGCGCCGGATAACCCCCGCCAACCGCTGCCTGGCCGCAAAAATATCTTCCAGTGTAATGATCCCGTTTGTCATGAAGATGCCCCTTTACGTTTCCATCATAAAATTGACCAATCTCTACTTTAGGTCTCACTTCTCAAACTACAGGAGGTCCTACGTGATTCGCTATAAAACCCCAAGGCCCGTGCAGCCACCTCTAAATCAATCGGCTTATCCACATCCATACCCACTTCTGGGTAAGAGCAAAGCACCACCTGTCCTTGAATCCCCAGTAGTCGCGATGCTCTAGCTTCAACTTCCGCTAGTGTAAGTACCTTCAGCAGCAGTTTCACCAGCGGAATAACACCTACCCGCAGGGCCAGAGCAAAGGGGTTTTTGCGTAGGGTAACTAATTCCTGCCCCATCGACAGGCACTGCTCCACCACCGCAGGGTTCACTAAAAACAAATTTCCTCCGGTATAGGTTCCTTCCTTAAACTGTACGTAGGTACGTCGGGCTCCGGGAAATGCTTTCTCCACCGCAGCCCGAGGTATCAGCGGAAAATATAAATCCGCAACATTCTTTCCACACAGCTCTAAAAAACCATTCACAACCCCAGGCGTAAGCAGCGGAATATCCGCTGTTGCTACCAAAAAACGGTCTTCCATCTGCAAACTGCCTCGCTGCAGATTTTCCATTAAGGTATGGCCCGAAGCCACCCAGCGAATATCCGGTGTCAGATATGTCTTTAGTTCCGGCGGCCCCACAACCGTTATTTGCTTCACCCTGCCGCTATTTTGCAGAGCCTTAATGACATAGAGAAACATCGGAGCTGGACCAATTCTAACAATGGCTTCGTAAGGCTCCTCACTTACTTCCCGTAATGCTCCCGTATTGGGACTGCCGGCCAAAACCAGCGCATCAATCATGCTTTGTTGGTGCCCCCTTAAGGGAATTCAGCATACTATTTTCTGCATTGTAGATATGTTCCCGAGCTAAATGTTGTGCCAACTCCACATTTCGTTCGGCAATGGCATCCACAATTTGTCTGTGTTCTTCTACGGCATCCTTACTTCTGCCCGGTTGGGAAAGGGACACGGTTCTTACCCGTTGAATGATCTCTCGCAAAAGGGTAATCATGGATTGCAACCGCTCGTTCCGGCTACATTTATACAGTAACTCGTGGAACCCGGTATCTGACTCAACAATCCCATCAATATCCTGTTTATTCGTTTGCTCGGAATAGGCCAGGAGAGACCTGTCCAGTTTTTCGATCTCCTCATCCGTGGCACGTTCCGCCGCCAATCCCGCTGCCAGGGCCTCCAAGGCTGCCCGTACTTCAAAAACATCGGTGACATCCTTATGCGAGATTCCTGCCACATAGGCTCCCTTCCGGGGAATCATGACCACAAAGCCTTCTAACTCCAGCTTCCGAATAGCTTCCCTCACGGGTGTCCGGCTAACACCCATTTCTTCGGCTAACTGAATTTCCATTAAGCGTTCACCGGGTTCCAGCTTACCCGAAAGGATCGCCTCCCGTAGTGTTTCAAAAACAATCTCTCGTAACGGCTTATATGCATCCAGTTGGATAGGAACTAATCTTGGTTCTGTCATCTCTCCGCCCCCCTAATTGCTTTCTATGCTTATTTCTATATCTTACTTTTTTACATCATAGCCGTGGCTACCACCTGACAGCCGGGAAGTACCAGTTGCCGAGCCAGCTGTATCGCTGCTGCAGCATCCTCTGTTAAGCCAAAGATCGTAGGTCCACTACCCGACATGAGCACACCCTGGCAGCCTACCCCTGTAAGTTTTTCTTTAATCTCCTGTAATTCCGGGTACAAACTCAGGGTTACACTTTCTAATACATTGCCTAATTCATCTGCCACGGCAGCTAATTGACCGGACCTTAGGGCACCCATCATAGAATTAGTCTGGGGATGCTGCCTCAGATTGGCTACATTGAGTCCCCGGTAAACCGCTGCAGTACTTACCCCAAAGGCCGGCTTTACCAGTACTACGCCAAAGTTAGGTGCTGCCGGGAGTGGTGTAAGCTCCTCGCCAATTCCTCGAGCAATCGCCGTGCCTCCCAGCAGACAAAAGGGAACATCCGCGCCTAACCGAACCCCCAACTCCATAAGTTGCTTCTGACTTAGACCCAATTGCCACAGTTCATTTAATCCCCTCAGGGTGGCCGCTGCATCGGTGGACCCACCGGCTAAACCGGCAGCCACTGGAATTTCTTTCTGCAAATGTATCTTTGCCCCACGCTTTGTACCGGTTTGCTGCTGTAACAGGCGAGCCGCCTTGATAATTAGGTTATCCTCATCAATGCTCACAGGCTGCCCCGTTGCTGTAAGCATAATCTCTTCTTCTTGGCCTTCTATTCGTAATGTATCATGCAGTGCGATACTCTGCATAATCATTTCTACGTCATGATAGCCATCCGGACGCCGGGATAAGACATCCAGGGTCAAGTTTATTTTACCATGGGCTTTGATGATTAGCCCCATGTAAACTCCTCCTTTAACCCTAATTTCTCAAACGCCCTTAAGGGCGTTTGAGAAAAACGCTCGCGGCGCGATGCACACAAAATGCGCAATGTAGGCGCTAAAGCGCCCGCATTTTGGTGCACAATTCGCGCAAGCGCTCATTGAACGGTATTTCCCTATGTCCGTTGGAAAAACCTTCTTTTTGCTAATGGTTAACCTAAATAGTAGTATTATTTGCTTTCTGAGGATAAAAAATACTGCTTTTAAAAGGTTTCCCTTTGCTTAGGCCAACTCATAGTATGTAGAAAAAACTACTACGAGGAGGGAAAACATGGTCAATCTAACTATGTACCGAGCAGGCCTGGAACTGCATATCGACCCTGGAAGTCGTCAGTTACGAGTGTATCTCGGGGGGGAATTAAACAAAACCTATCCTGTGGCCGTGGGTAAAGCGGCTACTCCCACCCCGGCAGGAGATTACACGGTTATTAATAAAGTTATGAATCCGGGTGGTGTCTTGGGCTCCCGCTGGATGGGCCTAAATATCCCCGGCGGTAACTATGGTATTCATGGCACCAACAACCCCGCTTCCATCGGCAACCGGGTATCTCTGGGCTGTATTCGGATGCAAAATTATAGTGTTGAAGAGTTGTTTCCCCAAGTACCGTTGGGCACTCCGGTACGGGTCTTATCCATTCCGGGCTATAACACTACCGGCACTTCCTCCCATACCAATCCAGGCAGCGGTCCCCCCCTAGACCATCGCGTGCATATTGTAGCTCCCGGAGACACTCTTTGGAAAATCGCCAGTAGGTATAATGTTTCCTTGGATACTCTACTGGCCGTTAACCATTTAACAAATCCTAATGTTTTAGAGGTCGGGCAAAGCATTTATATACCTGACTAACGAACCATCAAAAGACTTTTGATGGTAACTCACAACATAATTTTCTTTCTGCCAAACCGGATGATAGAAACTTACTCATCTGGTTAATTTTTTAATCAAATATTATAAATATTTGTACTTTTTTTTAAAACATTGCAGGAAGTATTCGATCTAAAAAGAATATACTAACTATGTTCCCGAATCTTCTGACTGTTAGAATTTTGGGATTTTACTTGTTTTACTCAGAAATACGCGGGTTTATCAACCCTTCGTATTCAGGCTAACGGAAGGCTAAGGCCATTTGGGATTTAACTAAACATCTGCTCAGCCTTCTAGACAGATTGACCTACTGGAGGTGGTGATATCCTGACAATCTGGTTACAAATGATTCTGGAAGCTAATCTGATCAAGTGAACAGGAGGAGATTTATGCAAACTTCACCCAATGAAAATCTACATCGTGGTTTAAAAGAACGGCATATTCAATTAATTGCCCTCGGTGGAGCAATTGGCGTAGGACTTTTCTTAGGGTCCTCCACGGCGATTCAAACTGCCGGCCCTGCACTCATGTTATCTTATTTTATAGGTGGTTTAGCGATTTTCATTGTTATGCGGGCACTGGGTGAACTGGCAGTTGAATACCCCGTAGCCGGTTCCTTTAGTACTTACGCTTACGAATTTATCGGTCCCTTACCAGGTTATATTACCGGCTGGACCTATTGGTTTATGTGGATAGTTACTTGTATGGCGGAAATTACGGCGGCAGGTATTTATATGACCTACTGGTATCCCGGCACCCCACAATGGGCTTGGGCCTTGGCAGCTCTTGTGATTATGACAATTGTCAATATGATTGCCGTTGGTGCCTTCGGAGAATTTGAATTCTGGTTTGCTTTAATCAAGGTTGTAACTATTATTGCTATGATTATACTCGGTTGCGGCATGATCTTCTTTGGCTTTTTTAACAATGGTGTGGCCATTGGTATTTCCAATCTGTATGCCCATGGAGGTTTCTTTGCCAAAGGATTCAGCGGGCCGGTTTTGGCTCTGGTCATGGTTGCCTTTGCTTATCTGGGTATTGAACTTATTGGTGTTACTGCGGGTGAAGCTCAAAATCCCGAGAAAACTATTCCTTCAGCCATTGATAAGGTCTTATGGCGGATCTTAATCTTCTATGTAGGTGCTCTGTTTGTTATCCTGTGCTTATACCCCTGGAATGAAATAGATCCCACCAAGGGCAGCCCCTTTGTAATGACCTTTTCTAAGGTAGGTATCCCTGCTGCTGCGGGTATTATTAACTTTGTTGTCTTGACAGCGGCCCTTTCCTCTTGTAACAGCGGTATCTACAGTACCGGTCGGATGCTTTACAATTTGGCCCTGCAAAAGAAGGCGCCCGCTATGTTTGCTAAGATAAGCAACCGTGGCGTGCCGGCTACCGCTATTATTGTTTCCGCATGCTTCCTGTTGATTGGCGTAGCCTTAAACTATGTTGTACCTGCTGAGGTTTTCGTGTACGTTACCAGTGTGGCTACCACCGGCGCTATTTGGGTCTGGGGTATCGTGCTGCTGGCTCAGATTAAATATCGCAAGAGCCTATCGCCGGGTCAAAGAGAACGCATAAAATACAAAACACCTTTATGGCCAATGGCTTCTTATCTAACCCTTGCTTTCTTTGCCCTGGTCGTTGTTATGATGGCCTTTAGCGAAGGCACCCGAGTAGCTTTATATGTTGCTCCAGTGTGGTTTGGTGGTGTCATAGTAAGCTATTATTTGCAAGGGTTTCATAAAAATTTAGATGGGCCATCTACGAATATATAACGTACTCGGGTAAGGGACCATTCCCTACCTAATTTAAGCGGGAATATACGTCCATCTTGGTGATCTAAAAGGTGTGCCAACTATCATTAGGGGGCAACGGAAGTCTAGTCTCCTAGTGCCTAGCGAAAAGCTCATATTTTCGATAGACAAAAAAACCTCACGGAAATCTGATATGCTCCCCTTGTGGTAGTCAGTTTTTTTATTTCAAC
>CAMKDG010000175.1 GCA_946411205.1 uncultured Desulfotomaculum sp. | reverse complement strand
AATTGAGGGTTAGGTTAAAGTGGTATAAAAATTAAGTGCTTTAGCAGGAAATGACCTAGTAATCTAGAATTAGAGCTATATTGCTTGGAGGTGAGTTCGTAGGACAGTAGAACGGTAGCTAGCAGCACAGTAGATTTTGTAGGCAGTTATGTGATAGCCGATACTAAAGCCCTAAACGTAGAACAGGAGGATGGTAGAATGAAAGGGATATTTCTAACCCTTTTTATAGGGTTTCTTTTATTTAGTGGACTTTGCTGTATGTGCAGGGTGAAAACCTGGAATGACTTTTTCCTCGGTGGACGGAATGTAGGTTCCGGGCTTGCCGCCTTTACCTACGGCACCACCTATTTCTCCGCAGTTAAACGTATCAGATTCATGACTGTGCGGCTAAATACTTAGCTATGCCGTAATTGTTCGCTGCCCGCTACCAATCGCCGCTCCTTAGGTGGTCGCTGCTCTAATCATCCTGGTCTTCATGATTCATTACTCTGCTTCGGTTACCTGGGTCTAGTTACTTATTTGAGCAGGCATTTAATGTTCTCTACACGTATGCGGCTTTGGTTATGGTAATCGCAATCGTTAAAAACGATAAGCATTAGCCTTTGGCTTGTTGGCCATTGGCTTAAAATTTAAGGACCAAAGGCTAATGGCTAACGGCCAAGGGCCCAAATATATAGGCTAACTCAAAACTAGTGAAAAACAAAAAGGTGGAACAGCTATGATTTGGAATGAACAGTACGAAACCATGAATCGGGAAAAACTGCAGCAGTTACAGTCCTCTCGGTTGCGGCAGACCGTAGAGAATGTTTATCAAAATGTTCCCTTTTATCGGAACCTCTTTGAAGAACATGGAATCAGGCCTCAAGATATCCAAGGTGCAGAGGATATTACCAAATTACCCTTTACTACTAAGATTGGGTTGCGAGATAACTACCCCTTTACTATGTTTGCAGTGCCCATGAAAAAGGTGGTACGCTTACATGCCTCCTCTGGAACCACGGGGAAACCCACGGTGGTGGGCTATACCCGCCAGGATATTGACACCTGGTCTGAGTTGGTGGCGCGACTAGTCACCGCTGCCGGTGTTACCGATGAGGATATGGCCCAGATTTGCTTTGGTTATGGTTTGTTTACCGGGGCCTTAGGTTTACACTACGGTCTGGAAAAAGTAGGTGCCACCGTGGTACCTTCCTCCACGGGTAATACAGAAAAACAAATTATGTTAATGCAGGATTTCGGCACCACCACGTTAATTGCGACTCCTACCTATGCCTTACACATCGCCGAAGTGGCCAGTGGGATGGGGATAGACCCAAAATCTTTGGGTCTTAAGGTTGGCCTCTTTGGTTCCGAGGTTTGGACCGAAGGCATGCGGGAGGAGCTTGAGCGGGTTTGGGGACTCTTTGCCACAGACAACTACGGCCTGAGCGAAATTATTGGACCCGGCGTAGCCGGGGAGTGTCGGGAAAGAAATGGCTTGCACATCTCGGAGGATCATTTCCTGGTGGAAGTAATCAATCCTGAAACAGGCCAGCCGGTGCCCGACGGGGAAGAGGGGGAACTGGTTATTACCAGCCTGACCAAAGAAGCCTTACCCATCATTCGTTATCGGACGAGAGATATTACCATCAAAACTACCGAGGCCTGTGCCTGTGGGCGAACAACCGCCCGCATCCGCAAGGTTAGCGGCCGAACCGATGATATGCTCATTGTCAGCGGGGTCAATGTGTTCCCTTCCCAGATAGAAGATGTTTTGTTGAAAATAAATGGGGTAGCACCCCATTACCAGATCATTGTTACCAAAAAAGGTTACCTGGATGCTCTAGAAATACAAGTAGAGATGACCGATGAGGCCTTTACTGGCAACTGGAAAGACCTGGAGGAACTAGAGAGAACTGTCCGAGCCCGTCTGTTGGCCGTACTTTCCATCAACCCCAAAGTGAAACTGCTGGAACCTCGTTCTTTAGAAAGGACGGCAGGGAAGGCCAAACGAGTTGTGGATTTGAGGAATAAATAGGCCCTCAACTCTTTTAGACTTTCAGGACAGAAAGTATAGCAAACTCATCACTAACTAACGAAACTGGAGGATGAGCATCATGAAAGAACTTCTCTCCGGCAATGCCGCCATTGCCCGAGGTGCCTTTGAGGCAGGGATTACTGTAGCTGCCGGTTACCCGGGAACTCCCAGTACTGAAATTTTGGAAACCTTTGCGAAGTATCCCGATATCTATGCTCAGTGGTCACCCAATGAAAAGGTGGCCCTGGAAGTAGGTGCCGGTGCTTCCATCGCTGGTGCCAGGGTACTGGTTACCATGAAACACGTAGGTGTCAATGTGGCAGCGGATCCTTTGTTTACGCTGGCCTATACCGGGGTAAATGGTGGCCTTATTTTAATATCCGCCGATGACCCAGGCATGCACAGCTCGCAAAATGAGCAGGACAACCGTTTTTATGCCCTAATGAACAAAATCCCCTGTCTGGAGCCCTCCGATAGCCAGGAAGCTAAGGATATGGTTAGCCAGGGGTTAGAAATCAGTGAACAGTTTGATACCCCGGTGATGCTGCGGCTCACCACCAGAGTGTCTCACTCCCAGAGCTTTGTAGAGATAAAAGAGCCGAGCCCCAAAAATATCCGTCCCTATGCCAAAGATCCGCTTAAATACGTAATGGTTCCTGCTTATGGCCGTTTGCGCCGGATCTTTTTAGAGGAGCGGACAGCCCAATTAAAAGCATACAGTGAGAATTGTCCGCTAAACTTTATTGAGTGGGGCGACCGTAGCGTGGGCATCATCACCAGCGGTATTAGCTACCACTATATCAAAGAAGCACTCCCCAATGCTTCCGTCCTAAAATTGGGTTTTACCCATCCCTTGCCGGAGAATTTGATTAAAGAATTTGC
This sequence comes from uncultured Desulfotomaculum sp., assembly GCA_946411205.1. GTDB lineage: Bacteria > Bacillota > Desulfotomaculia > Desulfotomaculales > Desulfotomaculaceae > Desulfotomaculum. The sequence continues at coordinate 2,516 of CAMKDG010000175.1, read as the reverse complement.
TGCCGGAGTTGAGCGGCTAGTTGTTGTAGAGGAATTGGAGCCCTTCCTGGAGCTGCAAATTAAAGCTCTGGGCTTAACGGTCCAAGGGAAAGATTTGCTGCCCTCCTACGGGGAATTAAGTGCTTCTATCATTGCTCGCGGCCTTGCCCCACTGGGTATTGCGGTGACAGAAGAGTATTTGGCCCAACCAGAGGTGATTGCAGCATCCGAAACACCGTTACCCGGTCGGCCACCGGTTATGTGCGCTGGCTGTCCACACCGAGGTGTTTTCTATACCCTGCAGAAAAATAAACTGGTTGTCAGCGGTGACATTGGCTGTTACACTCTGGGCAGCATGAGCCCCTTAAACGCCATGGATACTTGTATTTGCATGGGGGCCAGCATTGGTGCCGCCTTGGGCATGGAGAAAGCCAATCCGGATATGGCCCGCCGCACCGTAGCGGTAATTGGCGATAGTACCTTTTTGCACTCCGGTGTTACTGGGCTCATCGATGTTGTCTATAATGGGGGGACATCTACCGTCCTCATCCTAGATAATAGAACCACCGCCATGACCGGCCATCAGGAAAACCCTGCTACCGGCAGCACCCTTATGGGTAAACCTGCCCCGGAGGTAGATCTGGAGGCACTGGTCCGGGCCATTGGCGTCAAACGTGTGCGGACAGTGGACCCCTTAAATTTAAAAGAATTGGATCGGGCTGTTAAAGAAGAAACAGCCGCCATCGAACCGTCCGTAATTGTTGTGAGACGACCCTGTGCCCTGTTAAAGAAAGCAATTACCTCAGAGCCTGCGGAAGTTAATAAAGAGGCCTGCATCAATTGTGGTATCTGCCTGAAACTGGGTTGCCCGGCAATTTCACGTCAGGAAGATAAATCCCATGTTACGGCCATTCAATGCAATGGTTGTGGCTTGTGCCTTCAGGTTTGTCCAAAGGGTGCCCTTGTAAAGCGGGGTGAAGAAAATGCGTAAATCACTAAATATCCTATTAGTTGGGGTGGGCGGTCAGGGTACGATCCTAGCCACCCGTGTCTTAGCCAAAGCTGCTCAGGAGGCAGGTTACGACATCAAAGTATCGGAAATCAAAGGTATGGCCCAGCGTGGCGGCAGTGTTGTAACACAAGTGCGTTTGGGTGAAAAAGTGTACTCCCCGCTAATTGCCGAAGGATCAGCCGATGTTATTTTAGCCTTTGAAAAAATGGAAGCACTGCGTTGGTTGCCCTACCTAAAACAGGATGGTCACATCATTATTAACGACCAAGCTATTGCACCGGTACCTGTCTTAACGGGTGCTGCTGTATACCCCGAAGATTGCCTTGAGCGGGTAAAACAATTGGCCAGCCATACCATGGTAGTGGATGCTTTAAACATTGCTGTGGACTGCGGCAATCCTAAGGCTGCTAACGTTGTCCTGATGGGCATGTTAGCGAAGCGCTTACCCATTACTAAAGAAATCTGGCTTAAAGCGTTAAAAGCCCGTGTCCCGGAAAGATTTATCGACGTCAACCTAAAAGCCTTTGAACAAGGATTTAATTTATAGAAATAGTTTTTTAAAATTATGCCTAGTTAGATATCGACCATTAGCCATCAGCTTAAAAGCTGATGGCTAATGGTCGATAGTTCGGCACAAAGTTATCTTCCAGAAAAACCTACGAGACAAGCTTAGCAGCGTGTGCTATAATGTAAATCGCAGCGAGGAATTGTGACTAATTCGTTGACAAACAGGAAATAAAATTTACACTATTCAGATTTTGTGCAAAACTCAGCAATATGTATACGGAATATCTGTTGACAGACCAATGGGACAGGTGTTAATATTTCTGTGGAGTATACTTGTATACGGTTGCTCTGGATTGTGCATTTTTAGACAACTTATTGCCTGCTTTTCCAGGGTAAGGACAAGTTTGTCTTTTTTTGTCTAACCTGAATCAGCGTTAGATGCCAATTAATTATCTAACGAACGATTTGGTTAATGGAAAAGAGGCTGTGCCATTTATGGCGGGATAGAAAAAACTATCCTTTTTTCTCACAAAAAAACGGAGGTGAACTTAATGACCGAAGCCAAGAAGACTCCTCTCTTGGACGAACTCGAAAAAGGCCCCTGGCCCAGTTTCGTAACAGAAATGAAGAGAGCCGCTGCCAAAAACCTTTCCGCCCAAGACTTGCTTGGTCAGCTTGAGCTTTCTTATGAAGACAAGAAAGCCCACTGGAAGCACGGTGGTCTGGTAGGTGTTATGGGTTACGGTGGTGGTGTAATCGGTCGCTATTCAGACGTACCCGAACAATTCCCCAACGTAGAACATTTCCACACTGTACGTATTAACCAGCCTTCCGGTTGGTATTACAACACCAAGTCTCTGCGTCAGGTTTGTGATGTTTGGGAAAAGTATGGTTCTGGTCTGACCAACCTGCACGGTTCTACCGGTGACTTGGTTCTGCTGGGTACCAAAACCGAACACATTCAAACCATCTTTAATGAAGTTTCTAACTTCGAAGAGCATCCTATGGATTTAGGCGG
>CAMKDG010000174.1 GCA_946411205.1 uncultured Desulfotomaculum sp. | reverse complement strand
TGGTGTCAAGGTTTTTATTTTTTCCACTGTCTACTTGACAGGGGGCACTTCAGAAGGCATTCGGGTTTTTTAATCAGCGGAAGTTTAGACTTTCCGATATGCCTAAGGACAAACTAGGCTCGACTATCCTTCGGATATAGCTTCATAGGGTCACAGGCAAATAAGCCATTTTTTAAAATTCATAAGCAACTACAAATATAGTTCTTCCTGCTCTATTCTGCTAGCAACGTAACCACCTTTAACTGCCTCTTCGTATTCTACTTCACTTTCAAATTTTTCTTCTGTCAGAAACTCAATATCTACTCCACAGGTATCGGAAATCAAATTCAGAGCATCCCACTCTGGGTAAAATTGGCCTTTCTCTAGTTTTTGCACCCATTTAGAAGTTTCCCCAATCTTAAATGCCAACATTTTTTGAGAGAAATCCTGTCCACTTCTTTTAGCCCGGTGTTCCCTGGCTTTTTTTACTTTGAGGCCTAATTCCTTTGGGCTATACATATCTTGTTGAAGCCTCCTTTTAAAAAGTACTTGTCCTTATTATTTGTTTTAGACGCACTGGTATGAGTGGTAATTTTTCTGAAAATGTTTGTTTTTATTTTTATTGATTAATTTGCCAATTCAGGTTATTGAACCCTGTTAACTTCACATAAGATATACCATAACAATACCAGCAAAGGAGGAAACAGCATGCGCAGACATAAAACCATAACCATAAGTATTCCTGAGGATTTAATTGAATATCTAGATCAAAAAATCACTCAAATCAATCATAGCTCCTTCGAGGAAACCAATCGCAGCCAATATATACGACTTCTAATAAAAAAAGACATGGCCTCGCTAACCGTTGCTAAAACCACTCCACTTAATGTTACGGTTGAAGACATGGAAATTTCCGACCTGGATTATTACAATTCCCTTTTAGATTTGGGGGGCTATAAAAGATAAACACGCCACAAAACAAAGGGTGAGCCCTTAGCTCACCCTTTGTTTTAGAGAATTTTCAAGTAGTCAACCTCACCATTACGGATTTCGAACTCTACGTCTTTACCCGTGTAACGCCCTAAATCACTAATATCAAAGGATCGGTCTCTGTCATCTCTTAATGTAGCGCGCTCATCCAAAAGCAATGTCAACCGTAAACCACTGCCATTGCCGTTTTCCTGCTCAATATAAATCCGCCCGGCAGAAATCCTATCAAATGTACCCTTTAGAGGAATACGCTCATAATTATCCACATCAATCCTGGTAACCTTACCTTTTTCCACTCTAATTTCTACCTCAGAGCCAATGATCAATTTTTCCAGGTAATTTCCGTTGCCATTACTCCTTACAGTCACGTTATCATCTAAGTTGTAGGTGGTTTTCTTGCCGCTTTTCTCAATGATCAGTTTATCTTCGTCAATATCCAAGCTATAAATTGTGCCGAAGTAAGAACCATCGGAAGACGACGTGCCTTCCCCAAGATTAATTTCGGTCACATACCGTTTACTGTCAAGGATTAAACGAACCTTATCACCGCTTCGTATATTCCTCATGGTGCGACTTCTGGCATCCTCCCAAACCTTTACATCACGGGACACATCATACTCCGTTCTTCTGCCGTTGGAGTTTTCAATTTCAATGGTATTATCATAGGTATCAATGTGGGTTACGGTTCCTTCAAGCACTTCAACCGTGAGGATATCAATCCTGGTCACCCGATCACTGCTATCTAATTTAAGCTTAACAAAATCCTTTTCGTAGAGACGGTCAAAATCCCGTTTCCGATCATCCTGGTAAACCTCCACATTGTCTTTAACATCGTAGGTTTTTTCCGAACCGTCATATTTTTTAATGGTAATCCTGTAATTACCGGAAGTTTTAAGATAGGTAATCTCCCCTTCATAATCCGAGGAGCTTGATGACGAACCACTGGTCAATTTAATTAGCTGCACTTTATCCTGATCAGTAAGCTCCAACTCAACGTTATCTCCGCGTTTAATATCCCTGAGGTCTATGGAGTTGTCCTTTTCATTTCTAATCCTGTAATTACTGGCCAGATCAAATGTTCTTTCATAACCATCCAAGTCTTCAAGGTTTATACTTGAGGAACCAACACTCTCCACGTAACCAAAAACCTTGCGCGTGTCACTTAAGGAGCTTATACCGGTAATCATATTATCCACTTTGGTTAGAGCAATTCTTTGGCCTCTGACAATACCGGCAAAACTCACATTAGATATCCTTTGCAGTTGTTCATGGGTACCATTATCGTAACGAACCGTCAAGTAATCCAAATAGACATTAACAACATAACCCTTGAGCTCATTGCCTGAAGATAGCGTACTCAGTATGTTTATTTCCGTTACGCTGCCATCCGTAACCCGCATCTCGGCCCTGACACCGGAAGTTAAATAGGTTACATCCTTTACCTGGCCATTTTGTTTAATGGTTACATTGTTTGAAAGCGGATAGGAATTAAGGCTGCCGGAATCTGGTTGGAAAGATACTGCCAATGGCCCGGACAACAAGTTACGGATGGTTCCTGTATAAGTGGTAGCAACGGATACACTGGGTGGGGCAGTGGTGGTGGCTGTGGTATAAGCCATCACCGTTACTTTATTGGCAGCATCCAGGGCAACCTTAACATTTTCATTGGCCTTAAAAACGCCAATCCCTGTGCGTTTACCATCCCGATAACATAGAGCATCAGCATCCATGCTATAGGTCTTGCTCTGTCCGTCCTTAGTCACTGTTATTTTCTTACCGGTTACATCCACTGTAGAAAGCTTGCCAATGAAATATTTATCAGGGGAGGGATTTATCTTGCCATTTTCAAATAGCCGTGCCACAATAGCAGCCATTTCACCCCGGGTAACGTTGGCTTTGGGATCAAACAAATTATTCGTCTTCCCAGACATCACCCCATGCTTTACGGCAGCCGCCACAAAGGTTTGCATACTGGGATCAATGGATGCTTTATCCTTAAAGGTCAATTCGTAACCATCGGCTGATAGCTTTAAAGCATTGGCAAAGAGCACGGCAATCTCCTGACGGCTAGCCGATTGTTTGGGCTGCATACCAGCGATACCGGCCTTGGATATATACCCTTTATCAGCCGCGAAGGCTACATTTTTTTTAGCCCACTCAGGAAAATCCTTTGAGAAATTATACCCGCCTTGGGACATAGCATAATTATCCGCTGCACTCCGTTGCCCCAAAGCTCGATTTAGAAACACAATGGCTTCTGCCCTGGTTACGGAATCCTTCGGGGCAAACAAGCCATTACCCCGCCCTCCTACAATATCCGCGGCACTGCACTCAGCCACTGATTGCTCCCACCATTGGCCGGTGGTATCTTTAAATAAATGGGAGGATACAGCCTCAGCATTGGACCAAGATATAAGTGTTATGAAGAGCACTGCAACCAAACAAGTGAATAGCTTTTTTTTCATAATATACCTCCTCTGGTGAACCAGTCGGATACCTACTAAGAGATGCAGGCATTCGACTGACTCCACTAGTTACTAATTAGACGCTACCGATAATGATTTCGTTACAAACTTTGTAAATCCTGTTGGAACTGGTAAGAAAATGGCATTCTCTACTCAGAATGCCATTAGCTCCCGTTATTATTTATATCTGCTAGCTATAGTCTGATAAATTTCCGCCCAAGAGTGGCACCGAATACCCTGCCAAGGCCAACACTCATTATGCGGTGCCTCAAAAAGAATAACATTTACTCCTCCATCATCTAATTGATAGGCATTATGTATATTATCCTCAACCATACACCGGACTTCTAGTTCCCTGCAAAGATCTAACTTGTCATGAGAATTTAAAAGGTGCAAACCCGTATATGGAATACCCTTTTTTTGCAGCCAGTTTTCCGTGATCACCTTATATTTGGGATGGCGGGCAGTAATAATATGAACCTCCCACCCCTCCTTAACTAACTGGCTAATTTTTTCCCGAGCCAAAGGTATCAGGGGGCTTGTTGTAATAATCCTCTCTTCTTTTTGATCCATTAGCTCGTTAAATTCTTGCTCACTAATACTATAGGCTTTACAGAGGCTATATTGCTTTATATCCTTCCCTTGTAAGGATTTGCCGCAATAGGCGTTAAATGTATCTACTAACAAATCAAAATTATCAGCAACGGTACCATCTAAGTCAATGCCAATTCTCAAGGTAACTCCCCCTTTTGACATCTGTATTATCCTTTGCTTGCCCCATAATTTATGAGTATATCTTTTCTTTTATCTAGGCGTCAAATAGTAAAATTCTTTGGCTAGGGTCATAATAAACAAAATATGATAAAGAGGTGTTGACCATGACCCTATACCCCGGCGAAAGAATACTTTACGCTTTCTTTGACACCCTGGTAGCCGCCAGAAATGCTGCCTCTGCCCTGGAGAAAGCAGGTTTTGATTTGCCAATGGTAGATCGTACAGACCGACATGATGCAGACCAATTCTTAGCAAATTCATCAATTCACCCGGAAGGTACCGGAGAAGCACTGGCTCGTATTGACTTTGAACATGCCTTTTTCCTCACGCTTAAAACTACGGATGATTATGTTAATAAGGCTATCAATATTATTCAAAAACATGAGGGAATTGTTTAGATCAACCTTATTAAGGACGGTAGGGCCTGCGCTCTAAGCCTGCCGTCTTTTTAATACAAATATTCCAACCATCCAAGAACAGTCACGTCACAGCCAGGATATTGGAAAACTGTCACAATAAATTAGTAAGCTATCCAGAGGAGAAAGGACTAAAATAAAGCCACCCGGATTACCGGGTGGTTTGAGGTTTAGCCATGTATCACTCTATCTGATAATTCCGCCTGCTTACTATCGTTAAATCTGTCAAGAGTACTTAAATAACCTGTAATTCTACGAACTCGCTTAATATTGGACTTAGCTCGGGACCGTACCTCCAACTCTTCAGAGCTTATTTCGATAATACTAATTTCCGCCAATTCTTTTCCCTTCAAGACGTAGCGTTCCTTTTCTTCTTGAATAATATCATCTATTTCAGACTGACTTATTTTACCGAGCACATTTATTTTCACTAGAGGATACCCCCTTTTTTTATCCTAATTATAGAATGTCAGGGGCGTCAAGACAATTTTCCGAATCGAAAGTAAGGTAAATGTAATAAATAATCCCATGATAATCATACCATGGGATGTTGGAGCCGACGATGAGATTTGAACTCACGACCTGCTGATTACGAATCAGCTGCTCTACCACTGAGCCACGTCGGCATAAGAAATTGTCAATTGCTATAGTACCAGAACCCCCACTTGATTGCAAGGGTACACCTGTACTTTCTTTAAGGTTTGATAAAATGCAGAAAAACCTCACAAGTTTTTTTGCAAGGCCTACTGGAGCTGCTAACCGGATTTGAACCGGTGACCTTATCCTTACCAAGGATACGCTCTACCTACTGAGCTATAGCAGCA
>CAMKDG010000173.1 GCA_946411205.1 uncultured Desulfotomaculum sp. | reverse complement strand
GGCCCCTGACCGGCCAGCGGCTCATCCTGTTTACCTCCGGCAGCGAAAGCAAGCCCAAGGGCGTTGTGCTCAGTCACAGTAACATCTTGGCCAATATCAATCAGGCACTCTGTGTGATCGACATTACCTCCCGGGATCGTATGCTGAACGCCCTGCCCATGTTTCACAGCTTTGGACTGACCGCCGGAACCCTATTGCCACTCCTAGGCGGCATCGAGGTGTACCTCTACCCTAGCCCGCTGCACTTTAAGATAGTTCCGCAATTGGCCTATGATTATAACGCCACTATCCTCTTCGGCACCTCCACTTTTTTGGGGGGATACGGCAAATATGCCCACCCCTACGACTTTTACAGCCTTCGTTATGTCTTTGCCGGAGCTGAGAAACTTAAGGAAGAAGTCCGATCCCTCTGGCAGGATAAGTTTGGCATCCGGATTATGGAAGGTTATGGCACCACCGAAACTTCTCCTATCCTGAGCCTTAACACCAATCTTTTTTATAAAAGAGGCACCGTGGGTAAATTCCTGCCCGGCATCCGGTGGCAGTTGGAAAAAGTGGACGGCATTAAGGAAGGCGGCAACCTGCTGGTGCAGGGACCCAATGTGATGGAGGGCTACCTGCTGCATGGCCAGGGCTTTGTGCCTGTGGATCGGTGGTATAACTGCGGGGACCTCGTGACCATTGACGAGCAAGGCTTTATCACCATCAAGTCCAGACTGAAGAGATTTGCCAAGATTTCCGGCGAGATGGTCAGCTTAAATCTGGTGGAGGAATTGGCAGAGAAATGCTTTGGCACTACGGAAAACGCCGCAGTGAATGTAACAGATGCCAAAAAGGGCGAGAAAATCGTTCTCTTTACCAGTTGGAGAGGGGCCGCTAAACAAACCATACGGCAATTTCTGGGCCAACAAAACCACAGTATGCTGCTAATGCCGATGGAAGTGATCAACCTGGATAAACTGCCGCTTTTGGGCAGCGGTAAAACCGACTACATTGCCCTAAGGAGCCTGGCCATGGAAAGGAAGGGTGAACATGGTACGACCCCTTAACGCTTTGTTGACTGCTCAGTTTTTATCCGCCTTCGTGGATAACATGATTTTGTTTATCATCCTGGCAGTCATTAATGGACAGGGTTATCCAGACTATTATCTGCCCCTGGTGCAAAGCACCTTCCTCTTTTCCTATATTGTATTAGCCCCTTGGGTGGGCCGGTTCGCAGATAAGAACTGTAAAACCCAGGTATTGATTATCGGCAACCTGTTAAAGGCCACCGGCATCGTTATGCTGATGCTCGGATTGAACCCGGCTCTGTGCTACGCGGTGGTTGGCACCGGTGCGGTGGTTTACAGCCCTGCTAAGTATGGCATCCTGCCGGAACTGACCAGCGGGGAGGACGAATTGCTGCAGGCCAACTCCAAGCTCGAAGGCTTCACCATCTTGGCTATTTTGACGGGCTCGGTGGCCGGAGGAGCTCTCTCGGATAAATCCATCTTCCTGTCTTTGCTGGTCTGTTTGTTTCTATACGGAGCATCAGTTTTCTTTAATACTCTAATCCCCCAGCGCCAAGGGAATGCTCTAATTTTGTACAAAAGGGCAGTGCGAGAATTTAAGACTGACAACCATTCCCTTTGGCAAAGTCCCGCGGGGCGGTTCTCCCTGCTGGGTACGGGGGCTTTCTGGCTAGTCTCGGCGGTTCTACGGATGATCATCATCGCCTGGCTACCGGTAACTTTGGGTATCAACAGCAATACCCAGATTAGTTTGATTATTGCGGTTACCGGTGTCGGTATCGCCATTGGAGCGGTGGTGACTCCTTACCTAATTACCCTTAAGACTTATACCCGTTGCCTTTACTACGGTATAGGCATGGCTCTGTGTATCTTTGCCTTTACTCAAATTAACTCTTTGTTCATGACCCTCTTCTTCCTGCTGCTGTCCGGTTGCCTCGGTGGCATCTTCATCGTACCCATGAATACCTGTCTGCAGCAGGTGGGGCATCACACCATCGGGGCTGGCAAAACCATTGCCATCCAGAACTTTGTGGAAAACACCTTTATGTTTATCGGTGTGGCAGCTTACACCCTGGCCACCCGGGAAGGTACCAGTATCAACACCTCCATCACCGCCACCGGCGTAGTTTTGCTTCTGGTAGTGGCCCTGATGTTTTTTTCACCCAAGCGTTTAGCACGGTAATTCACTTGTAGAGGAGTGTACCCTATGTCTCTAAAACAGCCCGCCTGTTTAATCATTCACGGCTTTACCGGCAGTCCCTTTGAGGTCATGCCTCTGGCCGAGCACCTAACCCGGCGTGGTTACCCAGTGGGGGTGCCTACCCTAGCGGGACACGGAGGTCGTCCAAGGGAACTGGGCAAAGTCTCTTACCAGGACTGGATTGCCTCGGCGGAGGCTGTGTTAAGGGAACTGCTGGAGTCCCATTCCAGGGTGGTGATTATCGGTTTTTCCATGGGGGGTCTCATCGGCATTCACCTGGCTCGGAAATATCCGGTGCAGGGACTGGTGACCCTTAGTTCTCCTATCTATGTGCTGGAGCCAAGAAGAATTATCTTAAACGTAATGGAGGAGCTTAAAAGGAAAGATTACCAGCGCATCCATAAATATGCCGGTAATGTCCTCCAAACACCTCTTCGGGCAATACTTAACTTTAAGACCCTGTTATTTAAAAGCAAACCCCTGATCCCTCAAATAACTGTTCCGCTGCTGGTCGTCCAGGGACATAAGGATGATACGGTTAAGCCAAAAAGTGCCAACTATATCTTTCAACGGGCCAGTTCCGCCCGTAAAGAGCTGCATTTTTTGCCGGAATCCGGGCATTTCATTTGCTGTGACTGTGAGAGGGAGCAGGTCTTTAGGCTGGTGGAAACTTTTATCAAGAATGATCGGGTCCAGCCGGGGCCCGCTGGGAATTGATCACGTAATAATAGGGTAAGTTAAAACTATCGATTTATGCTCTCTCCACGATGCCATGGAGCTGGACAGGCAGGTGGAGAAACTGTCCGGCCAAAACCCCATATTGTTGTTTCTAACGCCTGTTTTATTTGGTCGTAAGCATAATCGCCAACCTGGTATGATAAAGCTGTCAATTTTGTTATACTAAGGATAGATGAATTAGGAAAGGGGTACTAAGAAAGGACTGAATTATATGAAAAACACTATTTTTCAGGAAGCACCCCGTTACGAAATTATTAATGGCAAAACCTTCATGATGACGCCAAGTCCGGCAGTTAGCCACAATATCGTCATTACAAACTTAACTTTACTATTTGGCACCTATTTAAAAGGAAAAAAATGTCGTAATTTCACTGATGGCGTTGATGTACATTTGGATGAACAAAACATTGTTATCCCCGATACAATGATTGTATGTAACAAAGATATTATTAAACATGACGGCATATACGGTGCGCCGGATTTAATTGTAGAAATTCTTTCTCCAGCCACCGCTCGTCGTGATAAGCTCGAAAAAAAAATTCTTTATGAAAAACACGGTGTAAAAGAATATTGGATTGTAAACCCTGCAGATAAATCTATTGAAGTATATTTATTAAAAGATAAAAAATATGATTTGGATAATGTCTATACGATTTTCCCAGACTGGCAATGGGCTAAAATGACGGAAAAAGAAAAATCAGAAACTGCTGTAACTCTCAAGGTTTCTCTTTATAATGATTTGGTTATCAACATCAAAGACATATTTGAGAATGTTGAGTGACACAAATAGCCGGGCAACAATATGATACTACTGTAAAATAGAGCCTGTTTATTAAGCCTGTGTTTTGTTTACATCTTTAATCTAAATTGTGTTCAACGACTATCTTTTTTGATAATAAGAGAGAGTTATCTAGCGTAGTTTGTTGTAGGAGTATTTGCTCTCATCTATTCTGTAAACAGTCTCGCATATGTTGATATTTTCTTCCTCAAGTATGTCAATGATATGTTTTCTAAAATAGGCTTTGTCCCCAAAAACATCCTCGATTGATATACCACTTTCCTGGGTCAGTCTATAAAGTTTTTCCAATTCTATCCCGTCTACATAGGCACCACCATGTACGTCTACTGTCTACTGCTGTGATAATCCGTTCTTTTGGTGTCATGGCAAATCCTACCTTGTATCCCAAAAAGCTGTCCGTCTTTGTTTTGTAACCAACTCGGCTACCCATATCTACCAGAGACCGGATCCTTTCCGCTGGATGAACTTAGGGTCATTTAGTGTTGTTTTGGCCCTTTCAATCTCTTTTTGGATTTTTGGGATTTCGCTGCACAATACTTCAGTTTCAATACATCACATGTTTTGGTTTCACTGCTGTAGATTATTCCTGCGTAGCAGTTGGATCGGTGTTTCAATACATCACATGTTTTGGTTTCACAAGACCATAAGGCCAATATCGTGTGCTTTGAAACGGGTTTCAATACATCACATGTTTTGGTTTCACAAAACAATATTTTGAATATCAATAGGAATATTTAACGTTTCAATACATCACATGTTTTGGTTTCACATTTAGGGGGTATGATTTTGGCAAGGCAAGTAGAAGTTTCAATACATCACATGTTTTGGTTTCACGGGATGCTAGAGGCCGTGCAAGGGGGAAGGAAGGCAGTTTCAATACATCACATGTTTTGGTTTCACAGGGATGTTTTAGTAATAAGCTTTCAACCTCATTCCAGTTTCAATACATCACATGTTTGGGTTTCACTTAAAAGTAGCCTCTCTACTATCGTTAAGATACATTGTTTCAATACATCACATGTTTTGGTTTCACCAGGGCTGGGATTGTCAAATAAAGCAGGATAAAAAGTTTCAATACATCACATGTTTTGGTTTCACAACTTAGAGAGCGTCTGCCATTCGTGTCACAATCGGTTTCAATACATCACATGTTTTGGTTTCACCAAGAAAAATAGCGGTTTTTTTTCTTGCAAAAATTTCTCAATGGTAGGCAAATTCAAGGTTCTAAGGTTATTTTTCCAGGCGAACGCTTTTTTTAAAACTGCGCTCTCAAAACCTCCTTCTTCTCTTTAGTTTCAAGCGTTCGACGCCCTAACTTGAAAAGCCTGCTTGGAAAAATCAAATAGTCATTGATATTATCAAAGCCCTAATTTGATCCCTCCTATCAATGATTTGTTCAAACAACAAAACAGCACCCATCAGTGATAAGTGCTGTTTTGTTTAGGTGTAAGCATAATCTCAATCTGTTTACCTCTAAAAAACCTCTGCCCATTTTATCAATGGCAATTCAAAGCAATTGGCAAAATCCTGGGCATTGGGACGAATGCGCAGGGTATAGCCGGAAGTTCCTTGCATTAAATATATTTTGGTACCATACTGATACTTATTATCGCCGTTCTCCTGGATAAGCTCCAGCGGCATCAGCATCTTTCGATCAAGACCATGATCACTCACTTTACCGTACACAATTTCGAGAATAATATCCTGTGGTT
>CAMKDG010000172.1 GCA_946411205.1 uncultured Desulfotomaculum sp. | reverse complement strand
GAATTGATTGATCATTTTTACCCCATCGATCTAACAAATTGGCATACCCTTGAATGACAGCGATGGGGGTTCTTAACTCGTGCGAAGCATCTGAAACAAATTGCTTTTGTTGTTCGTAGGAGAATTGGATTCGATCCAGCATACTGTTAAAGGTTTCCGCCAATTCTTTAAGTTCATCCTGTGAACCTGTAACATCCAACCGAGTATCTAAAGCATTGATGGTTATATTTTTCACAGTTTTAGTCATTACCTCTACGGGTTTGAGCATCCTTTTGCTGGTTCTCCAACCAATGATCATCACAATCATGATCGCTATGACTGTTAGGGTAAAAAGTACGGAAATTAGCACCCCTACACTAATGGTTTCCTTCATCAAGTGATGGGTGATTTGAATGTGAATATTATTTGAGTTCCAAAGCATCGTATCCTGTAAAACCATGGCAATACCTGATTGATCAGGTTTTGCACTGTAGGAATGATTGCTAGGAATGAGATTCCTGTTGAACGAAAAAAAATATTTCCCCTCAAAATTAAAGTGATTCGTTTGATCATAGAATACTGGGCTGGTGTTTTCCCCGGTTGTTGTATAGATAACTTTTTGGTTTTCATTAAATAGAGTTATATCCACCTGTTCCAGTTTGGCCAAATATTCAATATTCCTGCTGGGCATTTCTGTCGTTTCTGTTAGATAAGACGTGACCATTTGATAATTCTTATCTAAATCTTCAGCAGCATACACTCCCAAATAGGCTATCGTGGCAACACAGATCCCCGTGTTAAAAAGCAGTAGCACAAAGGTAAAAATAATGGCATACACCGTGGTAATTTTAAAGGTAATTGAAAAATGCAACCGTTTAACTAACCATTTGTGAAATTTGCTAAGGGCCAGCGGTATGACTTTAAACAACATCATCAACAGTCTAAATAAAATCTTTATTACTTGCCGTAATATTTTCCATAGAGACCGTTTATTCTTCATCTTTTAGTAGGTATCCCACCCCTCGGACCGTATGAATGATCTTGTGGTTAAATCGATCATCAATTTTACTCCTGAGGTATCTAATATATACATCTACCACGTTGGTATCCCCCATATAATCATACCCCCATACCGCTTCAACAAGCTTCTCCCTGGTGAGGACAATGTTCTTGTTTTCCAAAAGATATTTTAGTAAATCAAATTCTCTTTTGGTTAACTCAATAGGGTGATGGTTATAGGAAACCGCGTATTTGTCTAAATCCAGCCTTAACTCATTTACTTCTAAAAGGCTAGTTTTCATGACTTGTGTTTTTCTCTTTAAGGCAACTCTAATTCTTGCCAATAGTTCCTCGATGGCAAAGGGTTTAGTAATATAGTCATCCGCACCCATATCCAATCCCATGACCTTATCCATGGTCTCATCCTTAGCTGTCAGCATAATCACAGGAATATCCGAATTTTTCCGGATTCTTCTTAAGATTTCCAAACCGTTGATAGAAGGTAGCATGATATCCAAGATAACTAAATCAAAGCCTCCATCCAATGCCTTTGCCAAGCCGGTTCTGCCATCATAGGCCTGCTCTACTTGATATCCTTCATGGTTTAGTTCCAGTTCCAAAAAGCGAGATATTTTCACTTCATCTTCAATGAGAAGAATTTTCTGTTCGTCCATTAAAATTCCTCCAAAATTATGCCAACTATTGCGAGATAATACTGTCATTATACCCGTTCCTGGTGCAAAGGACATAATGAAAATAACCTACACCTAGGGTAGGTTATTTTCATTATGCATAATAATTTTCCATTACTGGGTTACGGTGGGTTCTTCATCCATTAATTTCTTTTTTGCCAAATCAACTGCGTTGGATAATTTACTAAATGCTTTATTTACCGTACTATCTTCTCCAGCTTTTCCTTCAAACTTCATTCTATGACCGGTAAACAAAGCCAGTAAAAGTACCGGAATAACGATGTAGGAGGCAAATGCTGTTATGATAACGGAGACGGTTACCGACAAATCCAGAACTGTGCTGCCTTTCTTAGTAATCACAAACCGGGTGTTGTTTCCTTTTTTAAGCAGATTTTTACATTTGGTTAGAAAACTACAACTATCATTTTGTTCCGGTTTAATTTTATTTTGTTGTTCCAGATAAATTAAGGCCTCTAGTAAATCACCGTTACATTGTTCCAGTGCTTCTTTGGCATCCCCGTAACTCACGTTGGCTCTTTTCTTTAATTCGTCAATATGATTTAAATTAAATGTCATTTTGTAACCCTCCAAGCAAGTTTTTGTTTACAAGCTTATTATAGGAAGGGAAAACTAGAGCCTAATTAGTAGAACATTAGAATTTGATTAGAAATGTCCGCCGTACCTATCTAAAATTACTAATCAGTACCAATCTGGGTAGGCTAATCATGAGGTGATGTGTTGATGTTAATTATTTACTATGATGTCGGAGGAGCTCACTCTGTACAAACCGCTGCGGGCATCCACCTAAACATTCTCCCCACGGAAAGAAGCCCCAAACCGGCAGAGTTATTTAAAATGAAAAAGTTTGATAACACTACGAAAGCTGATTACGGCAGGATTCTTTATGCTGGCACCGATGAGTGGGGCAACAACGTTTATACCCTTAGTTGTCAATATGCCAGCCCGGTTGTGGTTCCGGCGATTCGCGATATGTACAGATTAGCGGGGGGTAACCCGCATGAGCTGCTAATGGTGAGTACTTTGGGGACAATTAACACCCTAATGAAAATCGGAGGTTTTACTTCCCGACGCCTTAAGTGGGTTAGCTTTGGACGCCCTATCGTGGTGAGGGGAACCTTACAGGCCTATCCGCAAATTGCTTTATTGGTCAGTGAAGTTAAAGAACTGCTCCCGAAATTAATGGAGGATAATTCCTGGTTAAAAAATTCTTGGGCAAGCACTTATCCGGACGCACAACCAGAAGAAAATATTCTTCATTAAAAATGCTAGAAAAACCGAGGCAAAAAACGCCTCGGTCCTTTTTTATTTACGGATATCAGTAATCTTGTATTCATATCCATGAATCCCCTTATAATACTCTGGATACATCGGTCCTTCACATTTCTCACAGCTAAACTGGGGTGGCACGGTTACATCCCCATCATCCATAGCATCAAACTCTCTCACTACTTCTAAGGGGATTTCCTCAATTTCATTACACTCCAAACAGACATATTTGACCGTCTCCTGTAAGTCTTCTAACTTCCTTAGATTTTTTTGAGGTTTCTTCTTTTGGGCTGATTTCCGACGTTTTGATACCGGTGAGATCGTATATCATCCTTTCCAGATAGGCTCTTGCTGTTCTGCAACTAGCCCATTTAATTGTAAGTTGCCCTTCTTTATGACAGACTTCTCCCTTGTATTCATAGTAGCACTTACAATGTGGACATACCATAAGATCGGTCCCGGTTCCTTCCTTTATTCTTTGCTCCCAGTTTCTTCTACAAATGGTTCTTTTAATTTTGACTATCATCTTCCTAACTTCTTTTTGCCAAGCACTTATCACTTTTTTGCAGATAGCTTTGATTCTCCTAGAATATACCCCATAATAACGGATTGTTTTAAATTGCTCATCCGGTATATGCACGATTAGTCTGCTAATAAATTCTTCTACGGTTACCTTTTCCCGTTTCTCTTGTCCGTCATTTTTATCATGATATCGAAAACTCACATATTGACCATCATATTCCTCAATTCGATGTAATGCTATTGCGGGTCGTCGGATATACCGCCCTATATATTTTAATTGCTCTTTTACGTTTCCTTTCTGTTTTGGAGCATAAACATAAAAACCCTCACCATTTGCTGTGTAGGCTTTCTGTAACAACGGTTGAACTTTTTTCTTTTCTATCTCTTTCAGTGATCTTCGTATTAATTTCATTACTACTGTTTGCCATTGCTTTCGAAGCATTGGGAATGGAATATAGTCATACCACTTCCACTCCCCGTTCTTTTTCATACCTCCCATCGTTACTAGCATATGTACATGAGGATTAAAGTTCAGCCTTGCTCCAAAGGTATGTAATCCTGCTATAATTCCGGGTGTTACTTTAAACTTCTTCTGGAACCACTCTTGCACTATCCGCACCGCTTCATTCATGAATTCCTTTAAAAGGCCTCGGTGCCTTTGAAACACGGTTCTGAGACCCTCATCTATTGTAAATACTACATGACGATGATTAACTTGCAAAACATCTTCTTCTATTAATCTGCTCCACTCCTCTGTTTCCCCGCTGGAGCAGGTCGGGCAGAAACGTCCTTTGCAACGATATGGAACTATTCGAACATCATGGCATCCCTCACATACCAGCATTTTAAACCCTTGTTTGGAGTCTCCACAATGTCCAAATTTCTCTATCTCTTTGATAACTACTGGCCTTATTCTACGGTTATACTTTCTTACAAAAGTATCCCAGTTTCTATTCTCATCAAAAAATATTCGTTTCAAAATATTTGTTCCCATACTCTAAGTTTATCAAATTTTGCAAGTAAAGGGCTACCTCTAAAACTTATACTTTCTGATATAATACAAGTAAAGGGCTACCTCTAAAACTTATACTTTCTGATATAATACTAGAAAAACTTGGCTGCGCCAATTCTTTGACGAAGGCGGAAGATCTTTATTCTTTCTAAAAGTGCAAAAAAAGTCCCCCGGTTCAGGCCGGGGGAATAGGCGCGATTATATTAACATTACATGAAAGCAAATTAAAATAAGGTTCCAAACAGGATTAGATCTTTTCGGAAACTACTTTTGCCTGGGTGAACAACAGCAAATAATCCCGTCCACCTGCTTTAGAATCAGTACCGGACATGTTGAATCCACCAAAAGGATGAACTCCCACTAAAGCACCAGTACATTTACGATTAAAGTATAGATTTCCTACGTGGAACTCACTTCTGGCTCTTTCTAAATGGCTGCGATCCTGGGAAAATAATGCTCCCGTCAGGCCATATTCAGTGTTATTGGCAATCTCCAAGGCCTGGTCAAAATCGTCTGCCTTGATTACAGCCAGTACCGGCCCAAATATCTCTTCCTGGGCAATGACAGCGTTGGGTGAGACATTACCAAAGATAGTAGGCTCAATATAGTAGCCTCCCATACTTTCCAGCGTATTACCACCCAACAACAGTTCCCCTTCCTTTTTACCTGTTTCTATATAGGACTTAATTCTGTTTAGGGAACCTTTATCTGTGACCGGGCCAACGGGGTAGTTCTCGACAGCTGTACCAATGGTAAGCTGTGCAGCCTTTTGCACCACTAGTTGAACCACTTGGTCGTATACATCTTTAACAATGATGGCCCGGGAACAAGCAGAACATTTCTGCCCTTGAAAACCAAAGGATGAGGCAACAATTGCTGCAGCCGCTGCCTCTATTTCTGCAGTATTGTCTACGACAATACAATCCTTACCACCCATTTCGGCAGTAACTCGTTTAATATGCCGCTGCCCTTCAACCTTTTTGGCAGCCAACTCATTAATTCTTAAGCCTACTTCCTTGGAACCGGTAAAGTTAATAAATCTAGTTTTGGGGCTGCTGACCAGGAAATCACCAATGGCCCCACCGCTGCCCGGCAGATAGTTTACCAC
>CAMKDG010000171.1 GCA_946411205.1 uncultured Desulfotomaculum sp. | reverse complement strand
TATTTTATTTCTCAAAAGGGTCCTACTATTGAAGAAGAAGTTGATGAAGCTAAAAAAGCATTAGCGATACTGGGAGGAGAAATAGAAGAAATTAAAAAACTGAACCTACCTCTTATTCAAGATGGGCGGAGTATGGTGGTTATTAAAAAAGTATCTCCTACCCCAAAACAATATCCCCGTAAAGCGGGCATGCCTGCTAAAAAACCATTATTGTAACGTAACCTAAGCCTTTACCAATTTCTAAAGACTTTTGTATCCTTTAGATTTTGGTAAGGTTTAGGTTTTCTTATGTTGTTGAGCTGTTAGAATGTTTCACGTGAAACATTCTACAGAGTTGACCAAATTTCCTCAGGTTGCCGGGCAATGCTAACGAGATAGTCTTGTGACTTCTCTAGGTTCTTAGTTTTTTTAGAACTGTATTGAATAGGTAGAATTTAGCAGCTCTTGGAAGTATTCCTCTAGGTTTCAAATATTCCTCTTCATGTATGAAATAGCTAGTCTGCCTTTACTTTAGTTATTTTTCTACAATTAGGAATGTTTCACGTGAAACATTCCTAACAAATCATGTGATTCAACAATCCTAAGAAGGAACAAACTAAATCCTTGTTGAATAGAAATTAGGTTAATAGATTTTAGCAGATCAGAAAGTATAAGGTTACTGATCTGCATAAGGGCAAACTAAGCTTCCGCCAACGTCTAAAGACTTGGCGCAAGCCAAGTTTTACTAAGGGGGTGCTCGATTGGGGAAAATTATAGCCATTGCCAACCAAAAAGGAGGTGTGGCTAAAACTACAACTGCAGTTAATATAGGTGCCAGCCTTGCCCTGATGGGACAACCAGTACTACTGGTTGATATAGACCCCCAGGGGAATGCCAGTAGTGGATTAGGTATAGATAAAAATCAATTAGAACGATGTGTTTACGATGTATTGATTAACGAAGTGTCTCCTACGGATGTGATTATTTCTACAGGTATTAGAAATTTTGATATTCTCCCCTCTACCATACAATTGGCAGGGGCAGAAGTAGAAATGGTTTCACTCATAGCCCGAGAACAAATTATCAAAAGAGCTCTTGGTCCTTTAAAAGAAAAATATCAATATATTATTATAGATTGCCCTCCTTCTTTGGGATTATTGACAATAAATGCTTTAGCAGCAGCGGATTCGTTACTAATTCCTATTCAATGTGAATTTTATGCCTTAGAAGGGGTCGGGCAATTAATGAATACAGTTCAATTGGTGCAAAAACATCTTAATCCAAATTTACAAATTGAAGGTGTTTTGTTAACCATGTTTGATGCCAGATTAAATCTCTCGATCCAAGTGGTAGATGAGGTTAAAAAAGTCTTTGGTAATAAGGTGTTTAAAAACATTGTTCCTCGCAATGTCCGATTAAGTGAAGCACCTAGTCATGGGATTCCAGTGGTTATTTATGATCCTAAATCCAGGGGGTCTGAAGCCTACCAAGAACTAGCCAAGGAAGTGATGGGGATTGACTAAAAAAAGAGGTTTAGGTAAAGGGTTGCAGGCTCTTATGCCTGTTGTATCTCAAGAAAATAATAACAATCAAGGAATTCTTAAGGATATTAAAGTTTCAGAGATAAAACCTAACCCTAAGCAACCAAGATTGAAAATAGATCAGGAAAAACTTCAGGAACTTGTTGATTCTATTCGGGAATATGGCGTCGTCCAACCGGTAGTGGTCAGATCTCAACCAGGTGGTTATGAATTAATTGCCGGAGAGCGTCGTTGGCGTGCTTGTCAACAGTTAGGGTATGAGTATATCCCGGCAGTGATTAGAGAATATGGAGAGCTTCAGTCTGCAGCAATTGCTTTAATAGAAAATCTACAGCGGGAAAATCTTAATCCCTTAGAAGAAGCCACCGCATATCGCCGACTAATGGATGAATTCCAGTTAACACAAGATCAGGTATCACAAAGAGTAGGTAAGAGTCGACCCCAAATCACCAATATGGTCCGGTTGCTATCCCTGCCTAATGAAATAAAAGTTAGATTGAGTAATGGAGAAATTTCGGCTGGTCATGCTCGGGCATTATTAACAGTAGAATCTCGTCAGAAACAAATAGATATTTGCGAACTTATTATTAAAAAGCAATTATCTGTACGCCAAGTGGAGGAATTAGTTCAAAATTTGCTTAAAGGAGAACAACAGATTGTAAAAAAATTAAGACCTCCAGATCCAGTGATTGTAGATTTAGAAGATCAATTAAGAACCTCATTGGGCACCAAAGTTCAAATTAAGACCAGTAGAAAAGGCGGAAAAATAGAGATTGATTACTATGATCATGAGGATTTAAATAGATTATTGGAATTGTTAATTAAAAATGAGCAATTAGCCTAATGTTTCACGTGAAACATAGTGGAATAATTATAATCTGGTAAGGCTACATTAAAAGTAATTTTTAAAATTACGTTAAGTATTTAAGAAGTTAAGAAGGTGTTTTAAAAATAGTGCTTTTTTAGCTTATTTGAGCTATTAGAGTGGCATTTTATTAGATGTTTCACGTGAAACATCCAACCTAGAGGAGAAAAGCGGAATGATAGGAACCATTGCAAATGCAGCCGCCATTGTAGCAGGTACAGCCGTAGGATTACTATTTAGAAAAGGAATTAATGAATCTGTAAACAACACGGTTATGAGTGGTATAGGACTGGCAGTTGGCCTAATAGGGTTTAAAATGGCATTTAAGACAGAAAATGAATTAATCGTTATTTTAAGCCTAGTTATCGGTGGAACAGTCGGAGAACTATTAAAGATAGAAGACTGGTTGCATAGAGCCGGAAAATTACTAGAAGCAAAAGTCGGTGGTGCTGGAGAAGGTGAAATTTCAAAAGCCTTTGTTACCACGAGTCTTATTTATTGCGTAGGGGCGATGGCTATAATGGGGGCATTGGAGGATGGATTAACCGGTAATGCTTCTACTCTCTATGCAAAGTCTTTATTAGATGGTACATCCGCAGTTATTTTTACTTCTACCATGGGTTTTGGTGTAGTCTTCTCTGCAATACCGGTACTTATCTATCAAGGTACGATCACTTTAATGGCAAGTAGCTTAAAATCTTTTTTAACACCTGCTATGATAACAGAAATGACAGCTACGGGTGGTTTGTTAATTGTAGGTATTGCCAGCAATGTATTGGGTATAAAAACATTTAAGGTTGGTAATTTATTACCGGCTATTTTATTTGCAGTTTTACTTTCATGGTTATGGGTAAAATTTAATATTAGTATCTAGGACCGGAAACAATTGTTTTCGGTTTTTCTTTGCACTATCAGAAAGTAGAGGAAAGACTAAAGCAGCTTTTGCCTTGCGTCAAAGACTTGGCTTACTTGGAAAAGGGCAGCCTAAAAGGTAGATTACGGGTAAGTAAATAAATCAGGTTTTCTAAATATTTTTGCTAGAATGTTCAATTTAAATAAGTATTATTTTAGAGTTTAAAAGGATTTGATAATGCAAAGTCGAATTATGTCAATTGTATATTAGGTATTTAAAGATATGTGAAGGTGGATTTTAGTGAATGAAGGAAAAAGTAGCCATTGTTACAGATAGTACCTGTGATTTGAATAACGAAATTATTCAGGAATACGATATTAAGGTATTGCCGCTAAAAATCATTTATCCTGATCGGGAATATTTAGATCGCATAGAAATATCCCCTCAAGAAATTTATGACAAGATGCCTACTGAAATTCCTAAAACATCATTACCCTCTCCGGCGGCCATTATGGAGTTGTTTAAAAAGCTGCAGGATGAAGGTTATACCCACATTATTTCAATTCATATTTCAAGTGGTCTAAGTGGCACCTTTAATACAGTTTATAACGTAGCTAGGGAATTTAAAAATATGGTTATCGAAGTTCTAGACTCCAAAGCCCTTTCTATGGGTTTGGGGATACCCGTATTGGAAGCTGCTAAAACCTTAAAGAAGACTTTGAGTTTTGAGGCAGCTTTAAAGCAAGCGAGAAAAATTATTTCCAATATGGAAGTGTATTTTGTAGTGGCTACACTGGATTATTTAAAAAAAGGTGGCCGGATCGGTTATGTTGCAGGTACTATTGGAGAAATTATGCAAATTAAGCCAATTATTTCTATCAATGAAGAAGGCAAGTATTATACCTATGATAAAGTAAGAGGTAGAAAGAAATCTTTGCTTAAGTTGTTTGAGATCGCTAAAGAAAAAATTGATGTACAAAATGCTCAGGTGGCTGTTATGAATAGTGCCGCCCATGAGGAGGCACTGGAGATACTGGAAAAAATAAAACGATTGCCGAAAGTGGAAGAAATTTATTCTGGCCAGCTTGGTCCGGTTATGGGTGTTCATGCTGGACCAGGGTTAATTGGTATCTGTATTACCAGGAATAGCGATAGTTAAGACACAAAAGAGTTTTTTATGTTAAAAAACCTCTTTTATTCAGTGGGAATTTTAAGTGAATACATTTTTTCAGCACACATGAGTGCTTCTTGATAAATGTTTTGGATGGGCACACCATATTGCAAAGCTGTCTTTTTACATTGTTCAAACTCAGGGGTTATACGAAGAATGGGTTGATTTGGTGCCAGACGGGCTATTTTTACGGCTATCGCACCAAAAGAGGTAGTAACCGTTATCATCTCTCTGAAAAGAGTTCGACGGTTTTGGTAACTAATTCTCACCCCTAAAGAAGAGGTATCTTGCAGAATTAGTAGACTAAATTTTTCTTCATCTGGTTGTTTACACAGAACCGTAAGTTTTACGCCAGGTCTACCTTTTTTCATAATAATCGGTGTGAGAAAAACATCGACAGCCCCCTGTTGCAGTATTTTTTCCATCACAAAGGGGTAAAATTCTGGATTCATATCATCTATATTTGTTTCGATAGTACATATTTCGTCGTAAGTTTGCATGTGCAAAAAACACCTCATTTGCTATTGAAAATTATGAAAAATTTGGTATAATATTCCTCACGTGCCAATTATCCATTATTATGATGACATTACGATTAAGCCATACTAACGATATCTATCCAGCACTTTCAGAAAGTGTAAAATATCTATTGACGAAAGCATAAGGAAAAACTAAGGCTTTCTAATAAATAGTATAACGAAAATAAATTGTATAGTCTAAAAAAAGGTGGTAATTAAGTGACTGACTTTTTTCAAATAGTCCAAACGAATGCAGCACCCATACTACTACTAATGGCCTTTATGCTTCTTTTCCTTTTAGTGGCTCAAATCATCTTATTTCGGCGTTTTAAAGATGTCAGTAGAAGATATAAACTTCTTACCAGAGGTCCCAGTGGAGCTGATTTAGAACAAATTTTACAACAATATGCCGGAGATGTGGCTAAACTGGAACAAAGGGAAGAGGAATTACGGCAGGAACAAGAAAAACAAAAGGAACAAGTAGCGGAGTGTGTCCATAATCTAGGTTTGATAAGATTTAATGCCTTTGATAACATGGGTAGTGATTTAAGTTTTTCATTAGCCATGTTGGATCGTCGAGGTGATGGTGTGGTATTAACCGGACTCTACGGTCGGGATGAAACTAGAGTTTATGCTAAACCAGTACGTAAGGGTACCTCCGATTATAGCTTGACTGCAGAAGAAGTGAAAGCAGTTCAAAGCAGCCTTGAAAAAAATTGAATAAGAAAACTTCTTAAACTCCACCTTAATGATATAAGGAGGGGTTTATTTTGTTTGAGAATAGGATCGATGCTGCTCAGAGGCTGGGAGAAGTTCTTAAAAAAATGAATATTACAGAAGGTATTGTGCTAGCG
>CAMKDG010000170.1 GCA_946411205.1 uncultured Desulfotomaculum sp. | reverse complement strand
GTCAACTGATAAAAAAACTGCTATAATATCTATGAATATACTTTTTGAAAAATTCAAAGAGGTTATCCTCTCTGTTTTGCCCATTACAATTATCGTTTTGATTCTACACTTTACCCTTACACCCTTGGAACTACCCCAATTAATCAGATTCCTTCTTGGTGCTCTTCTAATCATCATTGGACTTTCTATTTTTTTAGTCGGAGTAGATAAAGGAATTACTCCCATTGGGAATTTAATGGGTTCCTCTCTGACGAAATCAAATAAATTATGGATCATAGGTATCGCCGGTCTGGCTTTGGGTTTTTTTATTTCTATTGCCGAACCCGATTTGCATATTCTAGCAGGGCAAGTGGATTTTGTGACAGGCAGTGTGATTTCTAAGTTTAGCATAGTAGTCATTGTATCCATTGGTATTGCCGCACTTCTCGCTCTGGGCCTGATTAGAATAGTATATAATATACAGCTACACAAATTGTTGACGATTCTATATTTAATTGTTTTTGTTCTGGCAATCTTTACTTCCCCTGAATTTCTTGCTATCTCCTTTGATGCTTCCGGTGCTACCACCGGTGCTTTGACCGTACCCTTTATTTTAGCTCTTGCCTTGGGTGTTTCCAAGTTAAAGAAGGATAGTCAGGCTTCTGAAAATGATAGTTTCGGTCTAGTTGCCATTACATCTGTAGGTGCTATAATAGCTGTAATGGTGATGAATATTATTACCGGAACAGAAGAAATGTCCGGTAGCCTTGAATATAATGTTTCCCACTCAGCTTCCATTCTGGCACCTTTTGTTCACGAATTACCAAAAATAGCTGGGGAAATTGTTTTGGCGCTGTCACCTATTATTGCTCTCTTTTTGCTTTTTCAAGTAATTTCTTTCAAGCTACCCAAAAGGAATGTTCGTAAGATTTTAAAAGGTCTTATCTATACTTTTATGGGTTTAGTCTTGTTTTTGGTAGGTGTTAATGCAGGCTTTATGGATGTGGGCAGTGTAGTAGGATACAGCGTTGCCTCACTGGAAAATCAGTATTATGTGGTTATTATTGGATTTATTCTGGGTTTAGTAACCATTTTAGCAGAGCCGGCTGTGCACGTACTGACTCACCAGATAGAAGATGTAACCAGTGGCTCTGTGAAAAGGAAAGTAGTATTGCTTGCTTTATCCATCGGGGTTGGCATAGCAATTGCCCTTTCCATGGTCAGAATAATCATTGCTGAAGTCCAATTATGGCACTATCTGCTGCCAGGATATGTTATTGCTATTGTTATGAGTTATTATGTGCCAAAGCTATTTGTCGGTATTGCCTTTGATTCGGGGGGGGTTGCTTCTGGACCGATGACAGCAACCTTTATCTTGGCCTTTGCCCAAGGTGTGGCAGAAGCAGTTGAAGGAGCCGATGTTTTAAGAGAAGGCTTTGGTATGATATCAATGGTTGCATTAACTCCATTGATTGCTTTGCAAGTCTTGGGCTTTATTTATAAAACCAAGTCCGCCAAAGGAGGAATCAAAGCAGATGGCAATGCAGAATGTTCATAATGAAAAGGAACTTACGCTGATTTGTATGATCTTAAACTTTGGCTTAGGTAGTAAAGCTATCAAGATTGCTAAAAAGAATGGGGTGTCGGAAGGTACCGTTTTTTTAGGCCGGGGAACCATCAAAAACCGCCTTTTAGAGTTTTTGGATTTAAATGATTCTCGGAAAGAAATTGTTTTAATGATGGCTGATAAAACAACCGCAAATCAAGCTCTGGATGTACTCAATAAAGAACTGGCTTTCTACAAACCGAATCATGGTATAGCTTTTACCTTATCTGTGGTTGACCTGTTGGGGATTAAAAGCTGCCAATGTCAAGACAACCAAATAATAAGAGGTGAGGAAAACACCATGTATCAGGCAATTTTTACCATTGTAGATAAAGGAAATGCGGAAAATGTTATTACGGCAGCAAATAAAGGTGGCGCCAGGGGCGGAACCATCATTAACGCGCGGGGTTCAGGGATTCATGAAACCCATACTCTGTTTGCCATGGAGATAGAGCCAGAAAAAGAAATGGTACTGATCATAAGCAAGAATAACCTAACCGATACCATCGTTTCATCCATCAGAGAAGATCTTCAGATTGATAAACCTGGTAAAGGAATTATATTTATTCTTGATGTAAACAAAACTTTAGGGCTATATTAGATAGGTAAGGGATGCGTCTAAAACTACTTTTTAGTTTTAGACGCATCCCTTATTTTTACGTATCCTGATTTGGAGATTAATTTTTATTGCTTACTACCTTAACCTTATCCATGTCGAGTCAGACAAATCCCACTACTAATGTTGTCATAAAATATATGTTGTTCAGTTAATTATTCATGTCGTTCCTATTGTGGAGGTGAGAATCTCAGAAACCATGTTCCGAAATCAATTTTTACTACCTCGGGACCTCTCTCAACGTTTAAATTGACATATTTTATAACCTTATAACCCAACCCGTAATATTCTGTTGAACCACCATCTTTATATCTTGTTATTGGAATTGCAAAAAAAGGTGATTTATTTGCTCTTGCTAAAGAAAAATCAGTAATGAAGACTGCAGACCAAATAATGAATATGATCCCTATAATAACTCTTCTTTTTTTCATTCTGCACTCGCTCTCATAATATTTCTATTTGTTAAATTCATTATAACTCATTTTTTCCACTCACTTGCCCTTCGATCTAATAATAACAAAAAACAGGGCTGCCCTTTAAAGTGGCACTACCCTGCTTCGATTGGTCTTTGTCATTGTTGTTAGAGAATGCCTTAAGCTTTTTCAGCCCTATTTTTACCGCATCTTTTAGCTAAATAAAGTGCTTTATCCGCAAGGGAATAGTAGTCCTCTGAACTTTGACTTTTACTATCACTCAGTAAAGATACACCAAAGCTGGAAGTAATTCGTAATGTAATCGACCCTATGGTAAATCTTTTTTCCATAATTAATTTTCTTAGTTTTTCAGCACAGTAATATCCTTCTTCCAGAGAAGTTTTAGGCATAAGGATAACAAATTCTTCTCCGCCAAACCTAGAGACGGTATCAGATTTTCTTACGTTGTTTTTTAAAAGATCAGCCAGTTGCCTAAGGATCTTGTCACCTGCTGGATGACCGTGTGTATCATTAATGATTTTAAAGTTATCAATATCTAAAATTAGAATAACCGATTCATGACCCTGGCATTCCATTGAAGAACATTCTTGTTGGATTAATTTATCAAAAAATCGTCTGTTAGGTAGATCTGTTAGCGAATCATAATATGCCATTTGTTCTAATTGTTTTTGTTGACTTTCAATGATCCACTTTTGTGTTATATTCGTGTAATTGTAACGCCACAGAATAATGCTAAGCAAGAAACCAATTCCGATAGCGGTAATTCCGTTGACTCTATTCGAAAGTAGCACCTGCTCGTTGGTTATGGTTAGTGCTATTAAATGATAATACGTCACATACGAGGTTGAAAATATTAGCAAGGAAATTAATGGTCTAATTAAAAAAACCGTTCCACTGATAATGCAACTTAGTAAAAAAGGTGTAATATTCGTCGTTACCAGTTGATCAATCGTAACTAGGGCAATACCAGAGGCCATAATAATAATCACAGCAATGTATTGCAATACGAGCATGTTTGTATTTGATTCTATTCGGTTTTTCAGTTTATACGTTATAAAAAAAATCCGATCATAAAAATTAATAATACAAAATGAGAGGCAATAATTCCTTGTCTCCACGTCTTTAAAATCAATGTGTCCTCGGATCCCGTGAAAGTAAATAAACAAATGATAAAAATACGTAGTGAGATGGCAATAATTGATAAATAATAAATCCTTCGGATATTAATAAGTGCACATTCACCTAAGACGCGATTATAATCATGAAATGTCTTGAAAACTTTTTCCTTTATTAGTGCAAATGACCAATTTTTGTTGAAAGCGTTTTTTATATTGTTTCACCACCACTCTACTATTCTCCATAGTCTAGCATAGCGACTAATTAACCATAAAGTACCAAAATGCCATTTTATACCTCGAAAATTATTTTGCCTTGCCCGCATCGCTTGCAGTCACACAGTTTTAAATTATCTGCCATACAGAAATAATTTTGAGAGAAGAAAAACTTGAGTTGTTCAGAATACAGTTGATACCAACAAGGGTACTGCTCCTTTGAGTTATTAAGTAGCAGTACCCTTAGCTCTTGTCTAAAATATTGTAGCCGCTGCCCTAAAAATGACGAGGTTTTGCCTTTGTTAGTGGGGAAAATGATCGACATTTCCTACTTCGATTGATCTTTGTTGTTCACGGCGGCTTGGGCTGCTGCTAAAATGGACTACTCACTTTTATACTATTATGGAACCCGTATTTTGTTCAAAAAACTTACCATAATTTGAATAAATTCATCCGGTTTCTCAAAATGAATATCATGTCCGGACTTTATCGTTATCATCTCATTTCCTTTCAGCAGCCGATGCACCTTTTGAGCATCTTCATCACTGTTTGCTGCATAAAGCACCCCATCCTTGCCGTATTGCGTAGCCGCTTTAATATATAAAGAAGGACAGTTTATTTGGGATAATGTTTCTTCCTGATTAAATCCGTTAAACCATGAACCTGTATAAAAAGTCTCTGGAAAGGCCCGATCAAAATCATCCAAATAAAGTGTACCATGAATCCATTTATAGGGTACATACCACAATTTTAAGGGCTCTCCCGGATACTTGGCACGGTAATTCCTCGTACTCCTGGCAACAAGTTTTCTTATATCACCAAACATGCCCCATAAATAACTGTTTTTCATATGGTAGACTACATAATCGTCCTCAGCTGTTTGATTTTTAAAGTTATGAACTGTTTTAAAGTTTTCAAGCCATACAAACGTATTCTGCATTTCTTCTGGCTCCACACTGAAAAAAGGTGGATCTTCTAAAACAATCCCCAACATATATTCTGGTGCATTAGCTGCAATCCATGCTGCTAAAATACCACCTGAAGAATGGCCCGATACTACGCATTGTTCAGCAATGACATTTTTAATAAACCAAACAAAATCCTCCCCCATAGCAACACCCGTATACTTTGAAGAATTATGACTAGATTCTCCATGTCCATGACAATCAATAGCATACACGTGATAATCCTTAGCCAATCCCGGAAGCACTCTTGAATAATCTTCCCATTCCATATGATTGCCCGTGGATTAACAAAAGAGATGGCCCGTTATCTGGTCCTTCAGCATAATTTAGCACGGTTCCATCATCAAGAGTTACCTTCTTTTCCTTATAACCCGCGCGATATGTTTTCTCTAATGGTTTTTTATCATAATTCATATTTTGATAAGCATAAATAGCCAGTGCGCTTGCGCAGGCTGCAATGATCATAACAATCATCAGTAAAAATATTTTCAATGCTTTCATACTCTTTCCCAGATGAATTTTTTAAAATTTCTTTTCTTAAGTTTCCCCGAAACTTTAAATATCTCTCTGGGAATTAGCTTAGAAACGTTGGCTGATCAATTCATATCCAATTGCCCCAAGCCAATTTGTGACCTCTTTTGGTGTAACAGTACCATTCACAGCAATACCAGGCAGAATTATGGAGTTTGAGCATTCTTTAGCTATATCATTTTCAATTTGGCAAAATCCACCGCCTCCATGCGTACAAAAGGGAATTACTATTTTCCCTGTAAAATCGTGTTGTCTAAGGAAGCTCATGACTGGCGGGGCTAATGTTTTGAACCAATTAGGAGTACCTATGAATATTGTCCGGTAATCATCTATTGACTCATTTCCAGATAGTAGCTTAGGGCAAAATCCTCGAGAAATTTCATTTCTTACTTCTTTAGCTGCCGTATTATAGTCAAAAGAATAATTCTTATTAGGAATTAATTCTCTTACAG
>CAMKDG010000169.1 GCA_946411205.1 uncultured Desulfotomaculum sp. | reverse complement strand
GAGATCAGCTAGTTTTGACACCAGTTGTAGGGCTTCACCGGTTTTACCATCAGCCAGAAATTTAATCATGCTTTGGAGGATATCCTGCTGGACTGTCCCTAAAATGCTGTGAATATCCTCCGCAGTCACGGTATCTGCGGCAAAGGCGGCACCCTGATCTAAAATACTCAGAGCATCCCGCAGTCCCCCTTCGGCGGCCTTGGCGATAAGCCAAAGGGCTTCTTCATTCACCTCAATGGCTGCTCCTTTGGCCACCTCCTGTAACCGTTCTACCATTTCTGCCGGTTTTATCCGTCGAAAATCAAAGCGCTGGCAGCGGGATAAGATGGTTACCGGTACTTTATGGGCCTCGGTAGTGGCCAGCACAAACACCACATGTCCCGGCGGTTCCTCCAAGGTTTTTAGCAGGGCATTAAAGGCTTGATCGGTCAGCATATGAACTTCATCTATAATATATACTTTTCTCCTACCAGTAGAAGGAGTAAATTTAACTCTTTCCCGCAAATCCCGTATTTCATCGATACCTCGGTTGGAGGCGGCATCAATCTCTACCACATCCACCGAATTGCCTTCATTGACTGCGAGGCAATTTTGGCAGTGATTACAAGGTTCCCCGCTTGCCGGTTCCAGACAATTTAAAGCCTTGGCCAGCACCTTGGCGGTAGTGGTTTTGCCGGTTCCCCGCGGGCCACAGAACAAATAAGCATGAGCCACTTTCCCCTGTAGCAGAGCGTTTTGTAAGGTGCGGGTAATATGTTGTTGTCCAACAATATCTTGAAACTTCTGCGGACGCCAGGTCCGGTACAACGCTTTGTATGCCAAAACAAAACCACCCCACAGTTAGTCTTCCATATTGTTTCGCTCTTTAATACTCTTTTCCTTTTTGGGATTGTATTTCCAGATTAGAAAATCTCGGCTTGCTTGTGACTAATTCTTTTATTTCTAACACAAAATAGCCATCATTCCTGATCATAAGCACCGCTGTTCAAAAGGGTTCAATTATATTATGCTGTTTATTACCAATGCTTCCTAGTTAGGAGTGAACACGAATGAAAATACGAGAAGAATATACTTGTCCATTAGAATTAACCCATGATATTACAAAAGGCAAATGGAAACCAATTATTCTGTGGCAGCTCGGTAAAGGAAATATGTCACTCTCGCAACTTGAGAAGGATATCGTGGGGATCAATCAAAAAATGCTGATTGAACAAATAAAGGAGCTTTTAGATTTCGGGATGATTGATAAAAAAACCTTTGCCGGCTACCCTTTAAAGGTCGAATATTCTTTAACTGGCCGTGGCAAAAAAATGCTTGAGGCCATTACGATCATGCAAAGTATCGGGATCGATCTAATGATTGAAAACGGCATGACGGATACCCTTAAAATAAATGGATTTATTGATTAAAACTACTGATCACCTAGATACCCACAAAAAAGTGTGTAATTTACTGCCTACTTGTAAAACCGTATACTTTTTACAACAATGAATTTTACAAGAGGTGTTTCGTATGATGAAAAATGCAGAACAAACTATAGGTAAGCTTATTGATCAACAAGATGTTTCTTTTATCAGTTCAATAGACAGAGAGGGCTTTCCAAATACAAAGGCAATGCTGCCGCCACGCAAAAGAGAAGGCATTAAACAACTTTATTTTACTACGAACACATCCTCCATGAGGGTACTGCAGTATCAAGAAAATCCCCAAGCAAGTGTCTATTTTTGTGATAAACGCTTTTTTAGGGGCATTATGTTAAAGGGAACCATGGAGGTGCTTGAAGACCCAGCATCTAAAGAAATGATCTGGCGTGAGGGTGATACCCTGTATTACCCTCTGGGTGTTACAGACCCTGACTATTGCGTATTGAGATTTACAGCTCTAACAGGCAGATATTACAGCAATTTTAAATCAGAGGATTTTATCGTGGAATAGCTTCAGGCAAAATTTGCACACTCATAATAAACCATACTCCTGCCGTTTTCATCATCTAATCATAACGGGAAGCTAACTCGGATATTCTTTGAGGCCCTATCTAGACTTATGGCTATTGATTTGGGGTTCAGGAGGAAACTTCCTTTTGCTAGCGAATCCTTTCCCATACTGTAAATGGTAACTTATAAATCCGGTCATAATAACTATACTACGTGGGAAGGGAGTATGATCTTTGTCTAGCCCCATGAAGGTTGCTGTGGCCCGCTGTCAGACCTACGACTTACAACAGGTGGAAACAGCCATAAAGCAGTTAATAGACCACCTAGGTGGTTTAGAAAAGTTTATTCGCCCAGGACAAATTGTGGCGGTAAAACCCAATCTAATTGCCAAGAAAAAACCCGAGGAAGCAGCTACTACCCATCCCGCAGTGGTAGAGGCGCTGGTACGATTAATCCAACAGGCCGGTGGAAAACCCTTCATCGTCGATTCACCCGGTGGTCCTGGCAGCAAAAGCCTTCTTAATGCCGTGTACAAGAGCACCGGCATGTCCGCCGTGGCGGAACGCACCGGCTGCGGCTTAAGCCTGGATACCACTGAGCTAGTGCTGGCTCACCCAAAGGGGCAGGCTACAAAACAACTTACCGTGCTTAAAGTGTTGGCCGAAGCTGATGTCATCATTGGCGTACCTAAACTGAAAACACATTGTATGACTCTCTACACGGGTGCGATAAAACTTATGTATGGAGCCATTCCGGGACTTAAAAAAGCAGAATACCATTTCAATATGCAACGTCTAGAGCAGTTTTGCAACCTGTTGATTGATATCAACACCTTATTGCCTACCACCCTGACTATTATGGATGGCATTATCGGCATGGAGGGGGACGGCCCCACAGCCGGTTCACCCAGGGAAGTCGGGCTGCTGCTGGCCAGCCAAAGTCCCTACGTCATGGATTCTGTTTGTTCAGACTTAATTGGTATTAACCCCAGGAACTTACCAATAATCCGGTTGGCCAAAGAGAGGGGGCTGGGCCCGGAAGCGGAGCTAATCGGCGAGCCTCTGCCAGAAGTTAAGCCCCCGTTTAAATTGCCTCGACATAAGCAGGTGGATTTCAATATTCCCGGCCCCTTTAAAAGTATCATCAGCAAACTACAACCAACTCCCATCTTTAGCCCAGAGCTTTGCATTGGTTGCGGTGAGTGCCACCGCTGCTGTCCGGCCGATGCCATCCAGATGGTAGAAGGCCGTCCGCAGTTAAAGCCAGCTGCCTGCATCCGTTGCTTCTGCTGCCAAGAACTCTGCCCCCATCGCGCCGTAACGGTACATCAAAATTGGCTGGGAAGGAAAATTTTACGTTAATAGGTCTTCCTTGGCATAAAAACACCCTCGGATTCGTAAAAATCCGAGGGTGTTTGCTATCTTACGGTTCCATCAAAACAACTGCCACCAATAAATTCCCGAACGATGGAGTTTAGGGGAATTTCGTCAAGAGCCAAGGGGGCAAAGAAGGTTAGGAAATCTAATAATCTTTGCGCTTCGGCGTAGCCCTCGTTATCCGGAGTAATTTGTCTCAGATGGGGTTCTGCGATCCCTTTTAACACTGCCAATTCATAGGGTAAGGCAGAATTGAACATAACATCGGCACTTTCCTGAAAGGGAAAAATGTTTTTCTCTTCTCCCCGGCGAACGGAAGGCCACATGGAGATGGTGTCCTTGGCTGAACGCCCCCGACAACGCTGATCCCGGCTAATGCGCCGCAAAAGCCGAACATCCGTTGTGGGTATGCGGTTTTGGTTATCCAAATTAATTTGAGTCAGGGCACTGACATAGATCTTAAATTTTTTGCCTTTCGGAATAGACGTGGTTAGCAAATCATTTAGCCCATGGATACCCTCCACTATGAGCAGATCTGAAGGCCCCAGTTGAAGCCTTTCACCATGATACTCCCGCTTGCCGGTTTTAAAATTGAAATAGGGTAACTTAATTTCTTCCCCTTGAATGAGCTTAATTAAGTGGTCATTGAATAATGAGGTATCAATGGCCCCAATGCTTTCAAAATCTAAATTACCATTTTCATCCCGGGGGGTATTCTCTCGATCTACAAAATAATCATCCAGGGATATGGCCACAGGACGAATACCATTTACTTGCAATTGGGTAGACAACCGCTGGGCAAAGGATGTCTTGCCCGAAGAAGAAGGCCCCGCGATAAGAACGATTCTAATACGATCAATGTCTTCGGCAATTTGATCGGCAATCTGTACAATTTTTTTCTCGTGAAAGGCCTCGGAAACTCGGATTAAGTTACCAATATCACCCTTGGTAACAACATCATTTAAGGATACCACGTTACTGACCTGTAAAATATTAGCCCATTTCTTGGCCTCAAAATGAATATTCGCCAGCTTACCCCGTTCCTCATAAGGAGGAATTTCTACCGGATTCTCCGCCTGGGGTAGTTCTATAATAAAGCCGGGTAGATAAAAACGCAGACGGAAGTTTTTTAAGTACCCTGTACTGGGCACCATTGGTC
Organism: uncultured Desulfotomaculum sp.; assembly: GCA_946411205.1. Taxonomy (GTDB): domain Bacteria; phylum Bacillota; class Desulfotomaculia; order Desulfotomaculales; family Desulfotomaculaceae; genus Desulfotomaculum. The sequence goes on along the minus strand of CAMKDG010000169.1, from coordinate 1,541 downwards.
CGTGACAAAAATCACAAAAACCGCCGCAGGAATAGAGCTCCACTGCTTCCCGAGGCCAATAATTTAACAGTTGTATTTTTTCGGCTTGGCCCGCCTCGGTAAATATTCTTTCAGCATCTTCTTTATTTAATTGACTAAGAACAAAGGGTTCATCCGCTTCGATAATATAACGCATTTGCCGCTCTATTCTACTGATGTCGCGATCCTTGAGCGGTCGGTCGTATTGAATTTCCCCATACAAGCCATTGCCTAAGGTGTGTTGAATAACAGCATTGCTACCCGGCAATATTTCTGTCACAGCCCGCATAAAGACCATGGTTACACTGCGATGATAAATCCTGATACCCTCGGGAGAAGACAGATCCACAAACCGAACCTGGCAGGGATTATCCAAAGGAGTTCGCAGATCCTTTAATACATTGTCAATAGCGGCAGCCACTACGGGAATTTCCTGTTCATGTTTGTGCATAGCAAGTACTGTCATAACAGGTGTACCCTGGGCTACCTCGTAGGTTGTTTGTCCCTCTACTTGGATTTGTAACATTTCTTCCATATTGTACACCTCCCAAATAATTAGCTAGCTAAGTAATCCCTATTATACAAGGGTTCGGTGATTTATGCCACTATTTCAGCAACTTTGGGCATGACAAACGCATGAATGTAATTTTACACAAAGCCTGTTTATTTGCCTACCGGTGACCTTTAGGTTATGCCCTATAGGGTCCGACAGTCTGTAGGAGGCGAACCCCACTAGCCCACATCGGCCCCACCGGAAGTACAAAAAAGCTGTCTGCATATCACAGACAGCTTTACTTCTTTATAAATTTAGCGACCGTGCACCTACCGTCGAATAATGACTTCCGAGCGAACCACCGCAGGTTACTCAGACCAGGCTACCTCACGGCACCCGCAGGGATTCCCTTAGTGCTGCTTCCGTCAGGACCTGACACGGTTCGAGAGCCTACGCTGCGCAAGACCCGGTCGTCAACGTCCCTTACGATGACCAGTCCTCACAAGTCATACCCTAGGGTGGGAATTCAACCCAGCTACAGCGGATTGCTGGTACAGGGCACCGCTACCTCCCCGTCTAGCACGGTCATAGACTTAAACACAATCATGGCGGAGAGGGCGGGATTCGAACCCGCGAATGAGTTGCCCCATTACATGATTTCCAGTCATGCGCCTTCGACCGGACTCGGCCACCTCTCCAAGAAAATATTAAGTTTTGCTAACAGGCTACATTTTAGATTATATTAATTTCTGCCAACCAAGTCAAGAGCAATTTAGACAAGCCTACCAATCTTTTTCTTCCCAGTCAATGGCCTGATGGCTTTGCTCACTTGGCTAGTTTACAATAATTTTTTAACAAAAGCAACCTTTTTGTTTTTAGAAATAAAAAGCCCACCATCTGGTGGGCGACTTAATTAAGACAAAAATCCTTATTCTAGAATAATAGCTATCTCTGCATACTTACCTAGATCCTCTAACTGTTGAATCAACTGAATTTGCCGGTCTATACTGGCATTAACAGCCGCCAATTG
>CAMKDG010000168.1 GCA_946411205.1 uncultured Desulfotomaculum sp. | reverse complement strand
GGCTAGCTGCTAGGTTAACAAACTTCTCCAAAAATTCGCCCTTCACTACCAAAGAAACATGTCCTAATAAAAAGGAAAATAGCCTTAACAGAACCATTTACCACACCTCCCCGGGTTCTAAAAAACAGAGGGATTTAATGTGGCCTTCCACACATATTTCATCCATTTTGATATTACGCAGCATTAAATCACGGCCTGTAATACCAACTTCTCCTTCACCCACCTTAATCCGAACTTTTTCAACAGTGTATTCCACAATTCCTCGATGGTTCTCAATAAATACTTGCAGATTGCCTACCAAGACAATTTTGGGCAAGTCCAACATAATGTCACGGGGTATCTCAAAAAAATCGGAAAACTGCTTTTTAAATTTTCTCTGCAGATCGCGTAAGGACATAAAAAATCCCCTCCTCGGGATATCTTTATGCACCCCGGGAAGGGAAAATTACTAATTAATGGAAGGTACTATTTCTCCGTCGTTTAGCCATGGGCGGTCCCAGGATTTCTGACAGAATAATTCCTTGCTGCAACATAGCCGGGTTTAGTTTTCCTATACCCGCTAGGCAGGAAGCCCTAGGTAGAACTTCTTGCTCGCTGACTGCTTCTACTGCTGGTATCTGTTTTTCTATCTTTTTAATTGGTTTAACCGTAGCAGGTACTGTTGCGGCAATCTTGTATTCTTTCGGCTGAGTATTTGTTTCTACTGGCTTCACTTTTTCCTGAGATGAGGGGGGGCCCCATTTTCGTCTCAAGTCTGGTGGTAGCTGGTAAGTGGGCACTTCCTCTGCGGGAGACGTAGGCATCGGTTGTCTTCTGTCTTTGGTACGGTTACTAAAAACACGAAAGATCACCCAGAGGATAAACATGAAAATTAGACTATTCATGTAGCCTCACTCCCTCTTTAATCAATCTGCTTTCCCTTTTCTTTCCCGCCGTTAGGATTGGAGATGGCTTCCCGCATTTTGGTATCGGCTAGCACGTTTTGCATATTGTAATAGTCCATCACACCCAAACGACCAGAGCGAAAAGCTTCCGCCATCGCCCGGGGTACCTCTGCTTCCGCCTCTACAACCTTTGCTCTCATTTCCTGTACTCTGGCCTTCATTTCCTGTTCTTGAGCCACAGCCATCGCCCGGCGTTCTTCCGCCTTCGCCTGGGCAATATTTTTATCGGCTTCGGCCTGGTCTGTCTGTAATTGGGCACCGATATTACGGCCAATGTCAACATCGGCGATATCGATGGATAAAATCTCAAAAGCAGTTCCAGCATCCAAGCCCTTGGATAATACGGTTTTAGAGATGCTGTCGGGATTTTCCAGCACCATTTTGTGTGAATCCGCACTACCCACACTGGTAACAACGCCTTCACCTACCCTGGCGATAACGGTTTCTTCCCCGGCACCACCCACCAAACGGTCGATGTTAGCTCTTACAGTCACTCTGGCTACCGCCTTGAGCTCAATACCGTCCTTAGCTACCGCACTGATCACAGGGGTTTCGATAACCTTGGGGTTAACGCTCATTTGGACGGCTTCCAGTACATTACGGCCTGCCAGGTCAATGGCAGCAGCTCGTTCAAAGATTAAAGGAATATTGGCTCGCTCAGCAGCGATGAGGGCATCCACCACCCTGTCTACATTCCCTCCCGCCAGATAATGGGCTTCCAATTGATCCACGGTAACATTTATCCCGGCCTTGTCAGCTTTAATGAGTGCATTGACAATGGTAGCTGGCGGTACACGGCGCAAACGCATACCAACCAAAGTAATAATACCGACCTTCACTCCCGCAGCTAAGGCTGAAATCCACAGCCCTACCGGGATGAAGCTAAACAATACTACAACAAAGATGACGACCAGGAAGAAAAGTAGTAGGACCGATAGACCTCCAGGACCTATCATGTGCATTACCTCCTTTTATTTGCCTTCAGCTATTCACTGTCAGCTTTTTTACTTTAACCTAGTCTAGACAGTATTCTATAAGTCTAGACTGAGCAACTGTAAAAAATGTAACACTTAGAAACAAGTTACTCATTTTCCAGCCCTTTGACCACCACTCGGGTACCTTCAACCCGGATGACTAACACCGTTGTTCCTGGGGAGATGAAGTCGCCTTCGGTGACAACATCTACTTTATTCCCCTCCAAGAGTGCCGTACCGGCTGGGCGGAGAGGCGTGGCTGCTACTCCTCGGCAGCCCAGCAGACTTTCCAGGTCCTGGCGAGGCGCAACATAACCTTCTTCCCGATTTTGCCGGTTGACCAGAGTAACCTTCCGCCAGAAATTATACTTGGTGGCTAACCAAAAACCCGCCACCAATACCACTAGGGTTACTAACAGGGCTGTGGTAAGGGCCTGGGTGGCATGAAAGACATCCACCGATAAAAGCAAAACACCCCAGCCAACTAAAACGATCCCCACCACTCCGGCAAAACCAAAGCCAGGCATAATAAATACTTCCAGGATCAAGGCGAATATTCCCAGGACAAAGGCAAGGGTAGCCAGCCAGCCAGCCATTTCTGCTAAAAACACCAATAACACCCCCTTAACTTACTCCTAAAAAATTATTTACCCTTCTTAAATCTTACAACAATTATATGGAGAAAGTGTAAGATATTAAAAAATGCCTGACACATATTTATATGTCAAGCATTTGTTTTGATCTTTACTTATTTAAAACTTTTGCGCTTACGTGCTGCTTCGGATTTTTTCTTTCTTTTTACACTGGGTTTTTCATAGTGTTCGTGTTTGCGTGCCTCAGCCAAAACGCCAGCCTTTTGGCAGGTCCGCTTAAAGCGCCGGAGGGCACTGTCCAGTGTCTCGTTCTTGCCTACTTTTACTTCCGCCACTCAATTTCCCTCCCTCCGCCAAACCATAAAACCTCGGATATTTACTTCAGATTTGTCTGAATATAATATCCCAAAAATTACAATACCACTTTATTATACCTTGATATTCAAAATCAGTCAACAGGTTTTAGCCCGGAGGCCATTGCATTTGCCTGCCACCTGTAAGATGAAAATGAATATGGTACACAGTTTGGCCTCCATCTTCTTTACAGTTGGAAACCACCCGGTATCCCTTCCCCAAACTCAATTCCTTCGCCAACTTAGAGGCTATAACCATAATATGCCCCATCAGCTCAGCATCTTCTGCATTTATGTCCTCAAGGGTGGAAATGTGTTTTTTAGGAATAATTAATACATGAACCGGAGCCACAGGAGCAATATCTTTAAAGGCATATACCTTATCGTCTTCATATACCTTCTGGGCTGGGATCTCTCCGGCTATGATTTTACAAAAGAGGCAGTCTTGCACCGACAACACCTCCCCCCGGAAAGCTAAATATCTTATCATAGTCTTCCCTAAAAATGTATTCAACACACTAGGATTATTATCCTGCAATTGTGTTAAATAATTCTGCCTTTTAAATGCTGTCCAATAATTTCATCTATCTGTACCCTTACCAGTTGGCCTCGCAGTTTTTCATTGGCTGGAAAAACTACTTTTAAATAAGTATCAGTATGCCCTTCAAAAAGCCACTTATCCTCTTCGTGAGGTTGTTCTACCAGCACTGTCAGTTCTTTGCCTATTTGTTGCTGGGCAAATTGCTGGGCTAATTTACTCCCCAGCAGAGTGAGCCTTTTACTACGGTCATCTTTGGCCAGCGGGCTTACTTGTTCTGGCATCTCCGCAGCAGGGGTTCCCTTACGAGGAGAGTATTTAAACACATGTAAAGAGACAAAGCCTATCTGTTCCACTGTACGCAGGGTATTTTGGAAATGTTGCTCAGCTTCTCCAGGGAACCCTACAATGACATCGGTGGTAATCGCCACGCCTGGTACAGCTGCATAAATTCTGTTAACCAGTTCTACAAACTGTCCCGTATTATAACGTCGCCGCATCCTGGCTAAAATGTCATCATCACCACTTTGCAGGGGAATATGAAGATGACGGCAGACGTTAGGGTTGCTGGCCACAGCATTGATCAGGGCCTCATTGATATCGTGAGGTTCAATGGATCCCAATCTTACTCTGACCAGACCTTTTAGTTTTGCCAAGCGCTCTACCAACCAACCCAGATCAATGTGCTGGTCGGCAAAATCCTGACCATAGGCACCAATGTGAATACCCGTTAGCACAATTTCTTTAAAACCCTGTTCAATAAGTTGCTCTGCAGAGTCTATAACATTCTCCGGCAATCGACTTCTAACGGGTCCCCGGGCATACGGAATAATGCAGTAGGTGCAAAAACTATTGCACCCTTCCTGAATTTTCAAAAATGCTCTGGTTTTTCCTTGTTCCGTAGGCACCGGCAGTTCATCATAACAGTCCGTGGCCATAATGTTAGTCACGGCATTAACAGGGCCCTTCCCTTTGGCAAAGGCCTCCACCAGTCTAACCAGATTCGATTTGTCCTTGGTTCCCACCACCAGATCCACGCCTGGAATTTCCAGCACTTCCCCCGGTGAGGTCTGGGCATAACAACCGGTTACAATAATAACCGCCTCTGGGTTTTGCTTGGCAGCCCGGCGAATCATTTGTCGTGATTTGCGATCTCCCAGATGCGTAACAGTACAGGTATTGATCACATAAACATCCGCCCGCTGTTCAAATTCCACCATCTCATAGTCAGCCTGGCGGAATAAATCACCAATGGCAGATGATTCGTATTGGTTCACTTTGCAGCCAAGGGTATAGATTGCAGCGGTTTTTGACAAAGATAATCCCCCTTACCCCAGCTCTCCATAATGATACAACACCATGGTTAAAACCGCAGGACCAGCAGTTTCGGTACGTAAAATGCGCTCCCCTAAGGTGACCAGATGGCAGCCGCGCTCCTGTGCCGCAGTTACTTCTACTGCATCCAAGCCACCTTCCGGTCCTATAAACAAGTACAATTCACTGGGTTTCTCCAGGCTTTGCAAAAGAGGCCTCAGTGATTGAGCTTTTTCTTCCTCCCAAGGCATGATAAGCAAAGCGTTGGCAGGAATGTCAGCTAGTATATCTTCCCAACAGCGCAACTGCTGGACTTCCGGGACATGGGAACGACGACACTGCTTGGCGGCTTCCAAGGCCACCCTTTGCCAACGCTCCTGACGCTCCATTGCTTTTTTAGCTTCTAACTTGACAACCGAACGGGAAGCCGCCAAGGGGATGATGCGATGGACACCCAGTTCGGTGCACTTTTGGATAATACTTTCCATTTTATCGCCCTTGGGCAAACCTTGCACCAAAGTGACCTTAAGAGCTGGCTCCCCAGCACCCCTTTCAGAGCTCAACAGTCGGCAGACTATTTCTTCTTTATTTATTTCACAAACCTCCGCCTGATAAACCATCCCCCTGCCATCCAAGACAGTCAAGGGATCTCCCAGTGCCATCCTTAATACTTTGCTGATATGTTTGACGTCTGAACCAGTAATGATTGCTCTGTCTGCTTGTATTTGCTGCGGCTGCACAAAAAATCGGGCCAAGGCTTATCCCTCCAGAACACTTAGGTAAGATACCCATTCGCCGTCTTCTTTCTTCTCGACCATGCGGAAACCGGTTTGCTCCAGCTTTTCCTTTACTTCCTCCGCCCGGAAGCGAATAATTCCAGAGGTAATCAAATATCCCCCGGGTTTAAGAATTCTTAGTACATCGGGAGCCAAGACAATGATCACACTGGCAATGATATTGGCAATGACAATATCTACCCTTTCGGTTGCCCTATCCAGCAGGTTCCCCTCCAAGACAGTCACCCGATCTGCCACTTGATTCAGTTGGACATTTTCCTTGGCCACCTTGACGGCAACAGGATCTAAATCCACAGCCAAGACCCTGTCTGCCCCTAATTTAGCAGAGGTAATAGCCAAAATCCCGGTACCGGTCCCAACATCGGCCACTAGCTCGCCGCCCTTAATAATGCCTTCCAAAAACTCCATACACATGGTCGTGGTGGGGTGATTGCCACAGCCAAAGGCCATGCCGGGATCCAATTCCAAAACAACACGATTATCCCGGGGGGTATATTCCTCCCAACTGGGTTTTACGGCCAACCGACTGCCAATTTCCACTGGTTTATAGTAGGCCATCCAGGCGGTGGCCCAATCTTCCTCAGCCACTGGATTGGTTTCGAAGGAAGGGATGGACTCCAAG
>CAMKDG010000167.1 GCA_946411205.1 uncultured Desulfotomaculum sp. | reverse complement strand
GATGGCCCTGTGTTTACCAAGGCGCAGCTTGACCTGCTGCCCAATGAATATTAAGCGGTTTTAAAAATAGGACAAAGGACCTACCTCTGCTTCTAAGAGATGGGTCCTTTGCCACATTATAAATAGTTATATGCTACATAGTATTTAGATAGAAGGAGAATTGCCGATTACTAATAAATAAGAAGGGAAATGAAACGGTACGAGGGGGTTGGTGGGTTTGCAGTTTTGGGATTTATATGTCAGAGGAAATAAAAAGATTTGGCTCAGGGTACCGGGTAAAGAGGTGGTAGAGACCAAAATTTCGGCAGTGGAAAATAATATCATCTGGTTAAATCTCCCTCGTAAAGATGGGCAGATATTGATGCTGGAAAAGGCAGAAACTCTTGATATCGGTTTTTCCTATTCGGATGGGTTTTATAGTGGTGAAACCAGGGTGGCGGAGATTGGTACAACCCATGGCAAGGTCTATGGTTTGTCTATACCGAAGGAATTTGTGCGGGAGCAAAGGCGATATTTTGTTAGGAGTAAATACTCCGCCAAAGTAGTGTTTACCAGTGAAAGCAAATATAAAATAGACACAGAACTGTTTAACTTTTCCGCAGGGGGATTGCGGGTTTATGTTACTCCGGAGTTTGAGGCAATGCTTCAGAATGAAAAATACTATTGGGTAGATTTTCAAATAGAAAAAAAGACTTTCTCGCTGCCAGCTGAATTAGTATGGCTAAAATACATGGATAATATTTTAAATGCAGGCTTTAAATTTATCAAGATTAGAGAAAAAGACCAAGAAGCCTTAATGGCCTTAGCCATTAAATATTCTAAAAACTTTTAGCTGTAACCAGGAGGGATCGGTTTATATCGGTCCTTTTTTATTACTAAATAGCGTTCATCCTAAGCTTATTGCTACAAAGTAAGAATAAAAAAAAGTATAATAAAGGATGAATAGTAAATCCTAGACTGATATGGTTGGCAGTGATTAGGAGGGAATATTTTGGGGCCGCAAGAAGTACGATCTTTATTAGAAGGTGTCCGGAACGGGCAGATACAGGTTAACGATGCACTGGAGCAATTAAAACAATTGCCTTACGATGATTTAGGCTATGCCAAGATAGATCATCACCGACATCTTAGGAAGGGCTTTCCAGAGGTAATCTTTTGCCAGGGGAAAACTACCCCACAAGTGGCCGAAATTTTTCAGAAGTTAGCCCATGCCAGCAATGCCAATATTATTGCCACCAGAGCCAGCGAGGAAATGTTCAAAGCCAGTCAAGAGCTGGTTCCGGAAGCCCAATATCACCCTTTGGCCAAAATGATCTATCGTAGACAAATTAACACACCAGAGCAGGGTCTGGTTTGTGTTTGTAGTGCTGGAACGGCAGATTTGCCCGTAGCAGAGGAAGCAGCCTTGACCAGCGAATTGATGGGAAATCGGGTCGAGAGGATTTACGATACCGGAGTAGCTGGCATTCACCGTCTGCTGGATCAAGTTCATAAACTTCACCAGGCCAATACCATTATTGTGGTAGCAGGAATGGAAGGGGCTCTGCCCAGTGTGGTGGGAGGGTTGGTGTCTAAGCCTGTTATTGCGGTGCCTACCAGTGTGGGTTATGGTGCGAGTTTCCATGGTTTGGCGGCCCTGTTGGGTATGCTAAATAGTTGCGCTTCGGGTGTTACTGTGGTAAACATCGATAATGGTTTTGGAGCTGGCTATGCCGCTAGCTTGATCAATAAATTGGTAGGTGATAAAGGATGAAAATAGCTTATCTCGATTGTTTTGCCGGTATCAGTGGGGATATGTTACTGGGAGCTGTGGTCGACTTAGGTGTATCCCTGGATACTTTAAAACAAGAACTCCTAAGTTTAGGCCTGTCTGGGTATGAAATAACAGCCCAAAGAGTAACTCGTCGCGGTATTAGCGGTATGAAAGTTGATGTAACAATTACCGGAGATCAACCCCACCGCCATTTGAAGGATATTTTGCAGATCCTGGATAACAGCCGATTATCAGAAGCCGTTAAACAAGATGCCAAAAATATTTTTCATTTATTAGCCGAGGCGGAGGGAAAAATTCATGGGAAAGTTCCGGAAAATGTTCATTTCCATGAAGTAGGTGCCGTAGATTCTATTATTGACATTGTGGGTACATTAATTGGTTTGCAAAGGTTAAAGGTCGAGCAAGTATACTGCTCTCCTTTGAATGTGGGCAGTGGCACCGTATATTGTGCCCACGGTGTAATGCCGGTACCTGCACCGGCCACAGCAGAGATCCTGTTAGATATCCCGATTTACAGTGCCGGTCCGGCAGTAGAATTGGTTACTCCTACCGGAGCGGTGATGGTAAAATATTTGTCAAAGGGTTTTGGACCTATGCCAGGCATGATTTTAAAGGCTGTGGGCTATGGAGCCGGAGACAGAGAAACCCAAATGCCCAATCTTTTACGTGTAATGCTGGGGGAGGAGGAGCCTTGCCAGCACCTTTATCAACGTGTGCAAGGGCAACGAGTGCATCATGAACAGGGCCATTGCCATAATCATGAGCACAAACATGCCTAAATTTAGTAGTGAGATTGTAACGTTACGATAGATTCAAGGGGTTTTGAGAGGGAAATGTTGTTTACGGGGAAGTATGAACGGTTAAAAAGTATCATAAAAGATTGCGGTAGTGTGTTGGTGGCGTTCTCCGGGGGGGCAGATAGTGCCTTATTGTTAGCGGTGGCTGCAAAGGAGCTCGGTGACCGGGTGTTAGCTGTCACGGCAGTCTCACCTACCTCCACCCAGTTAGAAATACAAGAAGCTAAAGAATTGGCCAAAGGATTAGGTGTAAAACATTTGGTTGTAGAGTCCGGAGAAATGCAGTTGCCGGATTTTACCAAGAACACACCGCAAAAGTGCTATCATTGTAAATTTTTACGATTTTCGCAACTCCAAAAAATTGCTTTGCAGGAAAGTATTCCTTGGCTATTGGATGGTTCCAATGTTGATGATCTGGGGGATTTTCGCCCAGGCATGAGGGCCGTGCAAGAATTGGGTATTCGCAGTCCGCTGCAGGAAGCAGGTTTCACTAAGTCGGAGATTCGAGAATTATCCCGACAGTTGGCATTGCCGACCTGGAATAAGCCATCTTCTCCTTGCTTGGCCACACGAATACCCTATGGACAAAGGATTACGGAGGAAAAACTTAGGCGGGTGGAAGCTGCTGAAGAGTATTTAAAAAAACAGGGTTTTACCCCCCTGCGGGTGCGGCATTACCAACAGGAGGCCAGGCTGGAAATTGCCAAGGAACAGTTTGGCTATTTGTTAAGCAGATTGGAAGAAGTTTCTGATAGGTTGAAGGAATTGGGTTTTACCGCGGTCACCCTGGATTTATCGGGATTTCGCAGCGGTAGTATGAATGAGATATTATCAGAACTAGATAAGAGGAGTTAGGCTTTTGATCGATATAGATACCAAACAAATGATTGAATTTGCCAATAATAATCCCTTTGCCCGGGCCCTGGACATTGAAGTTAGGCAAATGGAGCAGGGATCAGGCAGATCCTCCCTAGAAGTTACCGTTACCGCCAAACATCTTAATCCCCATGGCACTTTGCACGGGGGTGTGTTATCGACCATGGCTGATATCGCTATGGGGGTGGCGGTACGGACCTTAGGTAAAGTGGGAGTGACTGTAAATTTGAATTTAAATTTTTTAGCTCCGGGCAATCTAGGGGAAAAAATTGTTGCCCAGGGGGTCGTTGTGCACCAGGGTAACACGCTACTGTCCACCGAATGTACCATTCGGCGGGAAGACCACATATTGGCCCAGGCTACGGGCTTATTTTTTGTAATCAAATAACTTTAGCAAAATGAAATTTAAGGCTTGCTTGACCCTAAAGGGCATAAGCAAGCCTTAAATTTCTAACGAAAAGAGCGATGAGAAAAATAATGACAACCCCAGCGGAAGAAGCCCAGAAAGGCCCGGGATACTAGAAAGGTAATTGCTAGTGTGAAAAAAGTTGTATACCAGTGCCAATTTAGATATTTGATCAGATCAGTATAGATCTCAAGGGGCACTTCTATTACTGTAATACCGGCACTGAAAAGAAAGGCGTAATAGATAATCGGCCACAAGCCCCGGTCTCTGGTAATTTGGTTGTAGAGGATGCACAAAACTGGGAACACCCAAATCTCAAATAACAGGCTGGTATCGTATAACTTTGAGAAGAGTCTTACAGGATATTCAATTAAATGATCTTCAACGACATAGGACCCCCAAAGCAAATCCAAAAAAGATTTAAAAAAGAAAACCATGACCCAGTCACGAAAATATTGCCAGTCCACTGCAAAAATGAGTAATAATAACGTGATTACGGCAGAAATAAGCATAATGCCATATTCAAGATTCATGTAGTGCCTCCCTGTTGTCTATAAGTAATCTTTACACGGTTTCAGGATTTTCGCCCTCTATAGGTTGCCACTATTCTGGGCAAAAAATTACCGATCTTTTGTGTTATACTAAGTCATGAAATTTTTAGGATTGTGCAGAGAGGTGAGAACATGTCCATTGAAATTGGTGTGAAATATATTGATACCATAGAACAAGCCCGTAGAGAGATTCAGGCGGTGGGCTCCGACCCAGGGGGCTGGTCCAGAATGGCCCCCAAGGCGGTACATAAGGTGATCAAGCTTTCTGGGATGAGTCCCATTCAGGCGAATATTATTAAACAAGAAATGTTAGCCCGGGGAGGCGATGCAGCAGTAGCCCGGGGAGTGATTAATCATTCGATAGAAACCAGTGATATGCTTCTCATGGCAACCTTGAACCAGTACCGGGGCTTTCTTGACAAACTAAAAATGCAGCCCTTTGGCCTGAGCAAGCTGGCTGCTAGAATAGAAGCAGCTTTGGCTAACCTGGCTGGTCCACGGGTTCGCCGGTTGAATTGCCGGGGACGGGAATTGGAGCTGGGAAGGCGTACCCTGGTGATGGGTATTTTAAATACTACACCCGATTCTTTCTCGGATGGTGGGCGCTACCTGGACCCAGCAGCAGCTGTAGAACATGCCCTGCAAATGGTGGAGGATGGGGCGGATATTATTGATTTAGGGGGAATATCCACTCGGCCGGGTCATCTTGAAGTCAGCATTGAAGAGGAGCAGCGACGGATATTGCCGGTATTGGAAAAGTTGGTGCAAAGGGTAAATGTACCGATTAGTGTGGATACTTGGCGGGCTGTCGTGGCTAGGGAGGCTTTGGAGAGAGGCGCGAACATCATTAATGACCAATGGGCTTTGCGGGCCGACCAAGAGCTGGCCCAGGTAGTGGCAGAGTATCAGGCTCCGGTGATGTTGATGCATAATGGACAAGATACAGAGTATCAAGATGTCATGCTGGAGCTGACTGCCTTCCTGCGTCAGAGTATAGAAATAGCTCAGCAAGCAGGTATTCCCCAAGAGAACATTATGGTAGACCCCGGGATTGGGTTTGCTAAGACCTACGAGCAAAATCTAGAGGTTCTCCGCCGGTTAAAGGAACTGACCGTACTGGGTTGTCCCATACTACTGGGTACCTCTCGTAAGTCAGTGATTGCCAAGACCCTGCACCTGCCGGTAGATCAGCGGCTGGAAGGTACCGGAGCCACCGTGGCTTTGGGTATTGCCAGCGGAGCAGATATCGTGCGGGTGCATGATGTGAAAGAAATCGTGCGGGTGGCCCGCATGAGCGATGCCATTTTAAGGGGGCCAAAACATGAAGGATAAGAAGGACAAGATCTTACTGAAGGGGATGCACTTTTTTGGTTACCATGGGGTGCTAGACGAAGAGCGTCGGTTGGGCCAGCGGTTCGAAGTAGATTTGGAGCTAGTGCTGGATTTACAGCCTGCCGGGCAGCGGGATGACCTAACTTTAAGCATTAGCTATGCCGATGTTTTTAAAACGGTGGAAGCTGTGGTGACAGGTCAACCTTTTCGTTTATTGGAGGCCCTAGCAGAGAGGATTAGCCAACAGGTACTAGAGCAATATCCGCTGGTGGAAGAAGTGGTAGTAAAGGTGAAAAAACCCGGTGCTCCCATTCAAGGCTGCTTTGACTATATGGCGGTAGAAATTACCCGAGAAAGATCGATAAAAGCATGAATCTACAAAACACACAAATCTTGTAGGGGCCGATGCCTACATCGGCCCACTGTGCTTTATCTGGAGAAAGGGATTGATAAAATGACACGGGTTTAC
>CAMKDG010000166.1 GCA_946411205.1 uncultured Desulfotomaculum sp. | reverse complement strand
CCGGTAAGGATTACCTTATCAGCGTTAATAACAATTACATGGTCACCAGTATCTACGTGGGGAGTGAACATAGGAGTGTGCTTCCCACGCAAAATGCGAGCAGCTTCAACAGCTACGCGACCAAGGGCCTTTCCTTCAGCATCGATAACGAACCACTTGCGCTCTATATCAGCTGGCTTGGCCATGAATGTAGTCTTCATTATCCGTTTACCCTCCTTACTGCCTGTGCAGATCACGACAACGGGGCGGGAGTCGTAACCGGCCACACATGGTATTATTTTAATAGATTGGCTATAATGTGTCAAGTGGAGTTGCATGACTTGGTTATTTTTATTGTAGGTAGCCTTTAGCCTTTAGCCTTTAGCCTTTAGCCTTTAGCCTTTAGCCTAGTCTGGGGCTTACTCTAAGCTTTGTCAAACACGTCTTACCCAGCCCTTATACGAAGCCACGCTCTTTATGCTAACCCTATAAATTATCCCAAAACCAATGACCAACGGCTAACGGCCAATGGCCTAACCCCAAAGCTAGTATTCCACCTCCATCATACACAACCCCTGTGGAGGTACGGTAGTTCCTGCCAAGGTTCTGTCCTTACTGGCTATGATTCTTTCCATCTCTTGTGGTTTAATTTTTCCCATACCAATGTTTAGTAAGGTGCCGGTAATAATTCGCACCATATTATATAGGAAACCATTACCCCTAAGGTAGAGATGAATAACTGCTTTTTCTTCTACTAGCTCCGCCCGCAGAATCGTCCTTACCGTATCTTTCACCGGTGAGCCTTGGGCTTGAAAACACTTAAAGTCATGGGTACCCAATAGATACTGACAGCCTTCCTGCATGGCCTGGACAGTAAGAAGTCTTGGTTCATGGTAGCAGTAAAGCCGATGCTGCGGTGACATAACCCGATGGTGGTAAATTGAATAGCGATAGGTCTTTGCTTTGGCTGAAAACCGAGCATGAAAGTCTGGGGGTACTTCTTCCGCCTTAACAACTCTAAGATCCCCCGGCAGTAGAGTATTGAGCGCCAAATGAATTTTTTCTGTGGGCACAGGCCATCTATCACTATGAAAGTTGACCACTTGCCCCTGGGCGTGGACCCCGGCATCAGTTCGTCCCGCTCCAATAATTTGGATGGGACTTTGAGCTACTTTGCTTAACGTGGTTTCCAATACCTCTTGTATGGTGGGAAGTCCTGTACCCCGTTGCTCTTGAAAGCCGTGATAATTCGTCCCGTCATAAGCCACTGTTAATTTTATATTCTTCATTTGTTTCATTCCCTACCACCAGCCCATGTCCTAAAATCCTTTTGAACGTTTGATAAGATTAGATCCATCTTTCTACACCAACTAGTATAGTAAAGGCAAATAAGATAAGTAAGACTAGAAAATCTAGATAACGGTATTGAAACTGTTTTAGCCTGGTACGACCATTATCGCCTCTATAACAACGAGCTTCCATAGCAATTGCCAATTCCTCGGCCCTTCTTAGTGAGCCAGCCAATAGAGGAACCAATAAGGCTATGGTAGCCCCTAGTCTCTTTTCCAAACTCCCTGTGGTTAGTGAACCCCCCCGCGCCTGCTGAGCCTTCATCACAACTTCTGCTTCCTCTAAGAGTGTAGGTACAAACCGCAAAGCGATGGTCATCATCATAGCCAACTCGTGCACTGGTACTCCCAGCCTTTTCAAGGGCTGTAGAAGCTTCTCCATCGCTCCCGTGAGATTAACCGGAGTGGTTGTCATGGTTAACAACATGGCTGCTAGCACGAGTAACACCAGTCGATAGATTAGCCTCAACCCCAGGCTAAGTCCTTCTCGACTGACCGTAATAATTCCCCATTCCCAGAGGGTCTCACCAGGATAGGTAACAGCTTGCAGTACCAGACTAATGATAAGAAAAATCCATAGAAAACGCATCCCCCGCCAAAGGGCGGTAAGAGGAACCTTGGCCATAGCATAGCCAAAAAGAATTGGCAAACCGGCAGCTAGGTAGCCGACCGGGCCCTGGGCTAACAACACCCCTGCCATAATTAAGGGCATAGCAAGAAGTTTTGCTCGGGGGTCTAATCTATGTACCAGCGAATTTCCTGGATAATATTGACCTACAGTAATATTGGAGAAGAAAGACAAGATGAAACACCTACGTTTCAGTAGTTTAGAAACATACAAAATACACAAATTTTGTAGGGGCCGATGCCCACTTCGGCCCGCATATCCAGAAAACTGCCACAGCAGCAGGGCGATATGGGCATCACCCCCTACTAATAGTTAATGGCCATTCCTTCTTCTTAGCATCTTCCCCACTTCCCGCTCAGCATCCGCCAGTGTCGTTACGTTAGAAACATTCTTACCCCGTTCACGCAAAGCATTGGCTAATTCTGAAGCAAAGGGAACAGCTAGACCAATCTCTGTCAATTGGTTACCCTGTGCAAAGATCTCCTGTGGGCCGCCTTCCAAAAATACAGTCCCTTTCTGTAAAACCGTAACTTTGTCAGCTCGGTGAGCAACTTCTTCCATATCATGGCTCACCATTATCATGGTAATTCCTTGCTTTCTACATAATTCACTGAAGAGATTCATGATTTCTTGCCGTCCCTTAGGGTCCAAGCCAGCAGTAGGTTCATCGAGCAACAGGATCTTTGGCTCCATAGCTAAGATGCCTGCTATGGCGGCTCTTCGCTGCTGTCCACCACTAAGCTTAAAGGGAGATAAAGGATAGTATTCTTCCCCTAGCTTCACTTTTTTGAGGGCCGTTTTCACTCGCCGCTCTATCTCTTCGGAAGACAAACCTATATTCTTTGGCCCATAGGCCACGTCATTGTACAAACTATCTTCAAATAATTGACGCTCGGGCTGTTGGAAAATTACCCCTACCCGTTGCCAGAGCATGCGGCGATTCTTTTTTTGACGTAGGTCTAGACCGTCAACAATAACTTTTCCAAGACCTACCTCCAGACCTGCCATCACTTGTAAAAGGGTAGATTTCCCCGATCCTTGGGGTCCGATAATTGCCCTAAACTCCCCACTTTCTACAGTCAGGTTTATATTCTGCAAAGCCTGACGTTGCAAAGAGGTATTTGGTGCATAGGTAAGCTGCAGATTTTCAATCTCGATTATTTTAGACATAGGAACTCAACCCATTCTTTTACACATAGCAAATCATTTGGTATGTCAAACCCCTTTTGTTTGAGTCTCTGGGCTAGGCGTCTGCCTGGGGGTATCTCCAAACCCATTTTCACTAACCGGTCCTCCTGGGAAAAGCATTGCTTTGGCTCTCCTTGAAGAACAATTTTTCCATCCTCTAGAATTACTATCCTGTCTGCCATAAGAGCTTCAGACATATCATGGGTTACCAGGATAATGGTTTTCCCTACTTGTTTTAAACGAGTAAGCTCTCGCATTATTTCCTGGCGGCCACCAGGATCTAGCATAGAAGTAGGTTCGTCCAGCACCAATACCTCCGGGTCGACAGCCAAGACAGAAGCAATAGCAACTCTCTGTTTTTGTCCTCCCGATAGCCTGTGCGGCGGTGATTGCAGAAGTTCATGAATGCCAAATTGAGTGCTGATTTGCTCAATTTTTTCCGTCATCTCCCCAGGAGATATCCCTAAATTTTCCATGCCAAAGGCCAGCTCTTCTTCCACCAGAGCCGCCACCAGTTGGTTGTCTGGGTTTTGAAAGACCATGCCAACCTTCTGTCTGATCTGCCAAAGAACTTCTTCATCCTGGGTACTCTGTCCCTCCACCAGCACATGTCCACTGGTGGGAATCAACAAACCATTAAAGAGCCTGGCCAGGGTGGACTTTCCTGAACCATTGGGGCCCAAAAGCGCCACCATTTCACCAGCAACAATTTCTAAGCTGATGCTATCTAAGGCCTTTTTATCCTGTGTATCTGGGTAGCTAAAAGATACTCCCTGAAGATTCAAAATAACCCTATTATGTACCATGTCGCACCTTACCAGTAATCTTTTTGCCTTTGGCCATTGGCCTTTAGTCTTTTAAGTTTAAAAACAATGGCTAAAGACTAACGGCCAATAGCCAGGTTAAAAATTAAACCTAGCCGATCCCTGCCAGCTTAGACAAAAACCCCGGGGCTTATGCAAAACACAGTGCACCCCGGGGTCTCTTTTTAGCAAGGCGAAACGGAAACCGCACATCCCGGGGTTTCCGCTATTACATACGCCTGGAATTTATACTAACTCAAGCAGCACCATTTCTGCTGCGTCACCCCGGCGATAACCTACCTTAACAATACGGCTATAACCACCCTGGCGCTCAACATATTTAGGTGCAATAGAATCAAATAACTTTCTTACAACTTCTTCTTCGTAGATATATTCTAAGCACTGGCGTCGAGCAGCTAGGTCGCCTTTTTTGGCAACAGTAATCAGCTTCTCGGCGATGCTGCGAACATCTTTAGCCCTGGGTTCAGTGGTCTGGATTCTCTCATCCCTGAACAAAGAGGTAACGAGGTTTCTCAACATAGCTTTGCGGTGGCCAGTGGTTAGACCAAATCTGCGATAGCCCACATTTCGTCCCTCCCTTACTCGTCGTCATCCCTTAGTGACAGGCCTAATTCATGTAATTTATTGACTACTTCTTCCAGCGACTTCTTACCAAGGTTACGAACTTTCATCATATCCTCTTCATTTCGCTGAATTAGTTCTTCAACAGTGTTGATACCAGCCCGCTTTAGGCAGTTATAGGAGCGTACCGACAGGTCAAGCTCTTCAATCGTCATTTCCAGAATCTTGTCCTTTTGCTCCTCTTCTTTTTCCACCATAATTTCAACATCGTTAACCGTTTCGGTTAATCCCATAAACAATCTCAGATGCTCGCTTAAAATTTTGGCAGAAAGGCTGGTGGCCTCGTCCGGTCGGATACTGCCGTTGGTCCAGACCTCAAGAGTGAGCTTGTCGTAGTCTGTAATCTGACCTACACGGGTGTTCTCCACAGTGTAGTTCACCTTACGTACCGGTGTATAAATAGAATCGATGGGGATAACTCCAATAATGTGTTCACCCTTTTTATTCTTCTCAGCGGAAGAATAACCACGACCTTTACTTATGGTAATTTCCATAAACAGTCGGGCCCCGGTATCCAGGGTTGCCAGGTGTAACTCAGGGTTTAAGATCTCCACATCTGCATCAGGTATAATGTCACCGGCAGTGACGGGGCCTTCGGTTTGGGTTTCCACCCGAAGTATTTTTTCCTCGTCGCTGTGTATCTTAAGACAAAGATTTTTTAAGTTTAGAATAATATCGGTAACATCCTCCTGGACACCCGGAACAGTACTAAACTCATGCAGTACACCTTCAATTTTCACTGAAGTTACAGCAGCTCCAGGCAGAGAGGAAAGTAAAATCCGACGTAGAGAGTTGCCCAGGGTAATCCCGTAACCTCGCTCCAGCGGCTCTACCACAAACTTACCGTAGGTATTATCCTCACTCTGTTCTACAATCTCAATCTTCGGCTTTTCAATCTCCAACAATTCGGTAACCCTCCTTTGGCCGGACCGGAACAAACATAAAGCCGACCAATTACCTGGAATACAGTTCGACGATTAAATGTTCTTCAACCGGCACGTCAATTTGATCCCGGCTTGGTAATGCTACAACTCTACCTTTAGCTTCCTGTGCGTCATACTCTAACCAAGCTGGAGGAGTACGGTCAGCAGATCTCTCGATTAATTCTTTAATGCGAGGAGAATTCTTGCTCTTGTCAGAAACAGCAATTTCTTCACCTACACGCACCTGGAAGGATGGGATATTAACTTTTTTTCCGTTCACGGTAAAGTGTCCGTGGAGCACCAGTTGGCGAGCTTCCACTCTGGAGGCTCCCAACCCTAAGCGATAAACCACGTTATCTAAGCGACGTTCCAGTAAACGCAACAGGTTTTCACCAGCTACGCCACCTTGACGCTCCGCACGTTCAAAATATGTGCGGAAGGGCTTTTCTAAAACGCCATAGATACGGCGTGCTTTTTGCTTAGCACGAAGCTGAATACCATATTCGGAAACTTTCTTGCGACCTTGGCCATGTTGTCCGGGAGCATAACTACGACGGTCAATTGCACATTTACCGGTGTAGCAGCGGTCTCCCTTCAAATACAACTTCAGGCCTTCACGCCGACACAAACGGCAGTGTGGACCAGTGTATCTTGCCATGGAAACTCACGCACCTCCCTTTAAACTCTGCGGCGCTTAGGCGGCCGGCAGCCATTGTGTGGAATTGGGGTAACATCTTTAATCATGTTTACTTCTAAACCGGCGGCTTGCAGTGAACGAATTGCTGCCTCACGACCGGAACCGGGTCCCTTAACGGTAACTTCAACTTCTTTCAAGCCATGTTCCATTGCATCTTTAGC
>CAMKDG010000165.1 GCA_946411205.1 uncultured Desulfotomaculum sp. | reverse complement strand
TTTTATATCTGTTGATAAGTTTAGAAACTTCCTTCGCTGTTAACTTACCATGTACATCTTCATTAATGGTTACAACCGGGGCAAGTCCGCAGGCTCCGATACAACGGCTACTCCTAAGCGTGAAGAGCATGTCCTCTGTGGTATCATTATCTTTTAAGGCCAGCTGATTTTTGAAGCTATCGGAAATCTGCTGGGCTCCTTGGACATAGCAAGCTGTGCCGAGACAAACGTTAACCGTATACTTTCCCCGTGGTTTGGTAGAAAACAGGGCGTAAAAGGTTACTACACCGTTGACGGCACTGACGGGAAGATCCATTTTATCCGATATATAGGCCTGCACTTCCTCCGGTAAGTAACCAAAGATATCCTGAGCTCCCTGTAGCACCCGGATAAGCTGTTCGGGATCACGACCATAGCGCTCCAGAACTTCATCCAATTTGCGGAATTTTTCCTTGTTTGTCGGGTCATTTAGTAACACTGCAGCCGCCTCCCTTTCTCACTAATTCATAGTTTTTTCCAAAATTACTTGTCTAATGCGTTCTGCCAAGCAATTTATCCAAGAAAGCCAACTTATTAAGCTGCATTTCAGAACAAAAATATGGGGCAAGCCCGATGGCCTGCCCCATGATCATATAGTTCTGCCTACAACAGTTTGCCAATTATTCCAAATACATCGATGGTACGAATAATACCGATTAACTTACCTTTTTCTAATACCGGCAAAGAATTCACCTTTTTGGTTAAAAACAAATCCACGGCTTTGTACAAATCATCTCCCACATCCACGAAGACAATTTTAGTCGCCCGCATCACACTTCTCACTGGCATATCGGAACCGGAGGCATTGACTGAGTAAATCCACAAATAATTTTCCGGTAAATCATACTTCGTCAATACTGCTTTTAGAATATTGCGCAGGGTAACAAGACCAACCAACTCATTTTTCTTATTGGTTACCAACAGGGAACGATGGCCCACGATACCCCCAACTTCATCTTTATAGAAGGATTTTTTCAAGACCTTGATGGCATCTCGTACCAGTGCCTGTTCATCAACCACCGAATATTCGGCGATGGGCACCATAATATCTCGTATGGAAACCATGTCATGTCACCCTTTACTATGCAGTAACCAGAGAATTTCTGACCAACAGTGGTTGCTCTCGTACTGAAGATACTCTTTCACTGGAAGCAAATTTGTGGCAGTCGGTAGGGATCAACGCTACATCGGTAATAAGAATATATTCTATCCCGTTGGATATTTCCTGCCGTACCGATTCCTCTGTCCTTTTAATAACCTGCTGCACAATTTCGTTGAGAGAGTTCTTGATCTGACAATTGTCTGCCCATTGGCAATCATGGCACTTGGTTTTGAGGTTCATTTTTCCCCTCCTGAAAAACCACCAATGTTCAGCGACAACAAGGCCGCCGGAACATTCGTGCTAGTGTCCTGTACTTTGGGAATACTGGGCATTTACTCTGTGCTCCCGTTTATATCGTATAATGTAGCCGATAATCATCAGCACTCCTAAAGCAGCACCGCCGTACAAAGTGACTGTCGCTGCTACATCCAAGAAATTGGTGATATCGGCAGGAAAACTGGCAATCTGCAAATCACTAAGATATTTGGGGATAGCAAATCCCCGGCTGACAGCTGACATACCGATCACCACAGCCATCACGAACTTAATTTGCAGCTCACTGACCATTTTGGTAGCATTGGCTCCGATTTGTAGACCCACCAGCGAGCCCACGTATAACAGGAGTACCAGACGGATATCCACAAAACCATTCAAAGCATACTGGAAAGCACCGGATGCCCCAGAGAAAATTGCTAAAAAAAGCTCTGTACCAGCAGCTACCATGGTGGGAATCCCCAGCACATAAATCATGGCCGGGACACCAATAAAACCACCCACACCCACCGTGCCAGCCAACCAACCTGTTGCCATACCGATTAAAGCAACCAGCCAGAGCGATACCCGTACATTAGCAACCTTAAAGTAAATCATCGGTGGAATATTGATACTGGAAATCCTTTGGGCCAACCCCTGACTCGGTGTTTTTCTTTCCTGCGGTCGAAAAATATCACGCAGTATGAATAAAGATAAACCGGACAACAGAATAACAAAGACAACACTGATATAAAGATTGGAGCCTGCCTTGCCCAAGGTAGCAAAAATATACTTATTTAGATAAACAGCCAGTTGAACTCCCAGCAGTAAGAAGATCACCATACAAACACCGAGTCGGGCATCCACATTACCCATTTTGGCATGTTTCCTGGCACCAACAATAGCCTTACCAAATTTATGGGCCAGGTTAGTACTAACAGCTGCTATGCCCGGCACTCCCAGAGACATCATCCCCGGTGTCATAATAAAGGCACCACCACTGCCAATAAAACCGCTAAGCATACCACCCATGAAACCTAAGCCCGCCATACAAAGAGCAGTACCCGGTGTAATATCCACAAATTTCATCACTTCGCCAACTAGATTTACTGCTTCACCAGCCATTGAAATCCCCCCTTTTAATGGTCACTTTCCAGGCCCACCAGACTTAACAAGTTTGAAATTGCCGAGCCATACAAAAATGCAATGCAAATAACTGTTCCTAATAAGCATACAGCCGGTAAAATTGCTTTACTTAAATAAAATTGATTTAGCTGCTCAATATTAAAGAAAATAACAAGGTACGCCCCAATAGCCAAAAGTAAAAATAGTAGGGTCTGCCACAGACTGGGCTTTGTTTTACCACTCATAGCAACCACTCCTTCTTGAAGTATTAAAAGGTGCTTAAAGAATACTTCCCTCCTTTACTTGTGATATAATTCTTTATATAGCAAATATCGTGCCATCTACTAAAGCCCTTAATTATCTACCCTGCTAGCTAAAATAAAGAAAAGTTGTAGCATATTGCACAACTCTTCTCTAAGAAACTATATAGCAAATTTTATATTTATCTCTGTAAATCAAGTTATCTTTTTCATTATCTCCCTTTTTAAAATTTGTATCTTTTGCTACACCCACTTGTAGTATATAATTCAATATAAGCAAACTGACAGATTATTTGGAGGTGATTGCTTGCAAAAAAAGAATATTTTAAGAATATTTCGCAAAAAAAGTTTAACGCATCAGATTGTTATTATCATTACAGCCATTATGCTTGTGCCATTGGTCGCACTGGTCTATGATATTTTCTTTGCCTCTCGCACGGACGAAGTCTTCTTTCTGGATAAAGAACAACGGCTAAAATCCCTGGTTGAGAGTACCAATGACGAATTCACCAAAAGTCTCACTAAGCTGGATCTAGCCCCGACAGAAATCACACCCGACATGCTGCACAATTTGTTCACTAGAACGGTTGAACCTCTCCTGCCAGCCAATTCCGGCTTTCGCTTCGGCCTTTATATCCCTAACAACGAAAAGATTACCGTATTGGGTTTCGTACATAATTACCGCAACCTATCACCCGCCGAAGAAGCCAAGCGGCAAGAAGAAATATTTGCCAATACCAAAACCAGTTTACTAGCTACCGAAATTAGCAAAAAGCCCCTTTTCCGAATTACTGGTTCCTGGGATGACCAAGTAATGGAATACATTTCTCCGGTCATTCTGCAAGGCAAATTAGTAGGAGTTATGTGGGCCGGTGAACGACTAAATCCCATTTTTTATCAAAGCAGTTATTTTAGAAAACTAGTGCGTTACTTTATTCTGGCAGTGTTAGTGCTGGGCATCATCGGTACCTTGCTGGTGGTACGCAATATCACCACCAGCGTGGGACGTTTGAAATTAGAACTACAAAAGCTGGAAAACGATATTGAGCACCGCTTACCGGAAATCTCCGGAGAACTGGGGGAAATTGCTCAGGCTGTTAATAAGATGGCCGTAGGTCTTTCCCAAAAGGAAGCCTTGGAGCAGCAACTCCTTCGTTCAGAGCACTTGATTGCCTTAGGCCGCCTGGCTACCGGTGTAGCCCACGAACTTCGCAACCCTATCGGTATCATTAAGACTCTGGTGGAGCTAATGAAGCAAGAATATTCTCAGGTCAGCGGTATAAACGAATTTACGGCGGCCCTAGATGAGCAGGTGGACCGCCAAAACTTAGTTATTCAAGAACTCTTGAACTTTGGCCGTCCCACTAAAGTGGCGATGAAGGAATGTTCTATTAACGACAACATTAGAGGGGTATTATCCTTCTCCTCCGCCATGTTACGTAAGCAAAAAATAACGGTGCATTTGCATTTGGCCGATTTTCTTCCGTCACTCCTGGCAGATGTTGAAAAGTTAAAGCAAGTCTTTGTCAATCTTATTATCAACGCAGTGGAAGCCATGCCTAACGGCGGCAAGCTGATGATTGCTACCTCTTGTGAAAACCACAATCTAATTATTTCCTTCACCGATACGGGGATAGGCATGACACCGGAAGAAATGACACATATCTTTGATCCCTTTTACACTACCAAACCACAGGGAACTGGTCTGGGGCTGGCCATCTCTTATCAGAACATCAAGCTGCACAACGGCAGCCTCGAAGTTGACAGCAGCCCCCAGCAAGGAACCACCTTCACCATTAAAATTCCTATGGAACAAAACGCTTCGGAAGGGGGCAACATGGTTGATACCACGTATAGTAATCATTGATGATGAAGAAAGAATGTGTTGGGCCTTAGACCGCGCTTTAAGCCACGAGGGGTATCAGGTGGTAACTGCTACCAGAGGACTTCAAGGCATCACCTTAGTCCAGGAAGTAGAGCCTTCGCTCGTTATTCTAGACTTGAAAATGCCAGATCTCGACGGCATCGAGGTACTGCGTAGAATTAAAGAGATTAATAAAAATATACCCGTGGTCATGATTACTGCCCATGGCACCATTGAAACTGCCATCGAAGCGATGAAAATCGGTGCCAGCGATTACATCACCAAACCCTTTAAGCTGGAGGAACTAAAGGTACTGGTCAAGCAGGCGTTACATTTATATCAGTTAGAGAATCAGGTGGATTTTTTAAGGCGGGAATTAAGACAAAAGTATGGTAAGATGATTGGCCAAAGTGATTCCATGAAGGAAGTTGCCACCCTTATTCGTCAAGTGGCTAAAAGTAACACTACCGTTCTTATCACCGGCGAGAGTGGTACCGGTAAAGAGGTAGCCGCAGTGGAAATTCATAAAAATAGCCACCGGGCAGATAAACCCTTTGTGGCCGTTAACTGTGCTGCGCTGCCGGAGCAGCTCCTGGAAAGCGAACTCTTTGGTCATGAGAAAGGTGCCTTTACCGGGGCTTTAAATCGGAAGAAGGGCCGTTTTGAGCTGGCTGATAAGGGGACTATCTTTTTGGATGAAATTGCCGAAATGCCCATTAGTATGCAGGTAAAGCTGCTCCGGGTGCTGCAGGAAAAAACCTTCGAACGGCTGGGCGGTACCGAGACCCTGGCCGTGGATGTGCGCATTGTGGCAGCCACCAATCAAGATTTATCAACAGCCATCGCCAAAGGCACCTTCCGGGAAGACCTTTATTATCGTCTGAATGTGATGCGCATTAACCTGCCCCCTCTGCGAGGACGTAAGGAGGACATCCCGCTGTTGGTCAACCATTTTTTAGGTAAATTTGACCCTAGCTTCAGCAAAAAGATATCTTCCGAGGCCATGAAGGTGCTATCCCATTATCAGTGGCCGGGCAACATCAGGGAATTACAGAACGTCGTTGAGCGTTCCCTGATTGTCTGCCAGGGATCAGAGATTCAACCGGCTCACCTGCCAAAAGAAATGATCGAGGGTATACCCGATACCCCCGGTCCCATCCTTAATCTGCCGGAGCATGGCCTTTCCCTGGATGAGCTAGAGAAATATTTAATCATTAAAGCGCTGGAAAAACATAATAATAACCAGACCCAGTCAGCCAAATACTTAGGCATTTCCCGTCCGACCCTGCTCTATCGCCTGCAAAAGCACGGTATTAAGGTGCCCTAGAAAAACATCCAATAGCAAGGTCTAAAGTACAAACCTAACTGCCCTAAGGGGGTGTTCGGGCACGTCCGAATTACAAAGTTTTAGACATGAACACACGTCTATAACCGTCTTCTATTCGGCGATCCACTTCATTAAACCCTAGTTTGGCATAGAACACCAGGTTTTCAACCATTAACTCATTCGTATATAGACGAATTTCCGGCAAACCTCTTTCTTTAGCAATCGTAAGAGAAAAATCAATTAGTTTACGCCCAATCCCCCGTCCTTGGAACTTGGGATGAACCGCCACATTTTCAATCAACAAATGGTCTTCTTCCGGAATCAATACAATCAGACCCTTTACTTCATCCCTATCTGTGATTACATAGACCAGATTTTTTGCAATGAGCTCTTGATAGTCTGACAGCATCGGAGCGGGCTTTTTCCCCATTCTCTCTATATAGATACTATAGGCCGCTTCCACACATTCAGAAATAGCCTGCTGGTGGTGCTGTTCAGCGATTCGAATGTCCACAAGATCTACCTCCATGAC
>CAMKDG010000164.1 GCA_946411205.1 uncultured Desulfotomaculum sp. | reverse complement strand
TCCTTTGCATCCTTGGAACATCCCTTGGAACCTTTATGCTCCTTTGCATCCTTGGAACATCCCTTGGAACCTTTATGTTCCTTTGCATCCTTGGAATTCTTATCACCACAAACGTGCCAGGGGTTACACTTCATAAAATTTTTAATTAGTTCGTGAATGTCTGATGAATTACGAATTGCGTTTCTAAATTCATCATTTATAATTCGCACAAGCACCACTCCATTTCAAAATATTACCTTATTTTAGGTTTGGTACATAATATGGGTTATTTTAGTCGTTGTGCCTGTTATATGGAAAAATCAATAATATATTGTCAAAAGTGGGTAGATTTTTTAAAAGGAATAATCTATTTGATCATTCTATAACATGTTAATAGCACACCACCGAAAGGAGGGTCCCTAACATGAATGACACTCTGCCACTACCATCCTACTCCCTCTTTATTAACCCGCAGGACCTCCGGAAACTTCGTAGTGATATCTGGAGTAATGATCATGTTCCTGCCAAACTTAAAGTTGGCAATACCACCTATCATGTTGAACTTGCTTATCGTGGGGCACTTACAAGGGAATTACCAAAAAAGTCCTTTCACATAAATATTAGTAAGCCTCGTACTTTTCCGGGCGGTAGGGAAATTCATTTAAATGCTGAGTATCTGGACCCCTCTCTACTCCGTAATAAGTTATCCTTTGACTTTTTTAAAAGTTTGGGTATCCTCAGCCCAGAGGCTAGATATGTTTTAGTAAGCCTAAATGGGGCATTCATGGGCATCTACCTACAGTTGGAATCAGTAGATGACCTATTTTTAAAGAGGCGGGGCTTACCCCAAGGATCTATTATCTATGCCCATAATGACGAGGCAAACTTTTCCTTTCTTGACCCCGATACAGAAGATATCAAAGAGTCCCTCTTTGCCGGATATAAGCTAAAGATTGGCAGTGAATCGGATGAAGAACACCTTTGTGAATTAATCTTTAAAATCAATACCCTCTCGCGCACAGACTTTACCAAAGAGATTACCCATTACCTGGATATAGAAAAATATTTGCGCTGGTTGTCTGGGGTAATTTGTACTCAAAACTATGATGGATTTATTCAAAATTATGCCCTGTATGCTAATTCCGCTACTGGCTTGTACGAAATGATTCCCTGGGATTATGATGGAACCTGGGGACGCGATTGTCACGGTAACATCATGGAATATGATTATTTCCCTATTCAAGGAGCGAATACTCTTACGGCACGCCTTTTGGATATTCCAAAATATCGACGCTGCTATCGTACATTACTTGAAGAAATCCTAGAGACCACCTTTACCACAAAATTCCTAGAGCCAAAAATTATCTCTCTACACAAACTCCTTCGTCCTCACATTATCCTGGATCCCTATAAGCAAAAAACTCTGGCTACGTTTGATTCGGAACCAACGTATATTATTAATTTCATTACTAAACGAAACAAGTATTTGAAAAATCACCTCTCGGAATTAATTCTTTAAGATTTTACCTGATGTCTTACTCATTTTTATTACAAATTATACCAATCATGTGTTATAAAAAAAGGGAGATTCAGATCAGTTAAGATCTGAGCCTCCCTCAATAGATTATGACTGCCCTTGGAAGAAGATGTTTAATGTTACTGCACTACCTGCGCTAACGGCAGCGTAACTTAATCTGGCATACTTGAGGAATGTAGTAGCTACAAAGGTTTGCAGCGAATTTTGATTTATGGTTACGTTACTCATATCGTCAGTCCAATTTTGTCCGTCCGGACTGATTTGGAGACTAACCAGTGCTTGCGCATCGTCAACTGTGGATGAATTCACTACACCAAATGTCCAGGTGGCAATACCGAGAACATTATAGGCCTCATCCGGCGAACTGCTGGTATTGGTAAAGTTTGCTCTTACTGTTGATACATCAGTGGTTGCTAAGGTTGTCGAGATGGTACCCGTAACCGCTAACCCGGTTGAAGTAATCAATAAACCGCTGGTCGGTGGAGTAATGGCTAAACCATCGGCGGCGGCTGTCACTGTTAAGCCATTGGCCGGGGCGGTAATGGCCAGACCCGTTGACGTAATCATTAAGCCGTTGCTTGGCGGAGTAATGGCTAAACCATCGGCGGCAGCTGTCACCGTTAACCCGTTGGCCGGAGCGGTAATGGCCAGACCCGTTGACGTAATGCCAAGATTACCGGAAATGTCCGTGTTAACTGCAACATTGTTGTTGCCAAAGACCTTAATCCGGGCGTAATCCGGATTATCCTGAAAAATCTTGAAGTTAGGCATTGAAAATTACACTCCTTGTAAAATTTTAGTAATTAGCCTCATAGTAGAATATTTGGTCATAGTGTAGAAAGTTACAACATGAATGCATATTTTAAAAAAAACCTACAAGGAGCAATACTAAAAATGGGTAACCGAATCAGTTTGTGTATGATTGTTAAGAATGAGGAGTCTAACATACGCAGATGTCTGGCCAGTGTCAGGGATGTCGTTGATGAAATAATTATCGTTGACACAGGTTCTCAGGATATTACTCCCCAGATTGCCCTTGAATTAGGGGCAAAGGTTTACCACTTTTCCTGGAATGATAGTTTCAGTGATGCCCGTAACCTTTCGTTGTCAAAGGCTACGGGGGAATGGATTTTGTTTTTGGATGCGGATGAAGAACTAACTACAGAGAGTAAAAAAGTACTCTTACAACTCACTTCTGAAGAAAATGTAGAAGGTTATTTTACCAGGATTATTAACTATATTGGTAAAGATGGTTGGACTGAAACCTGCCCTGACCTAGTCTTCCGGCTCTTTAGAAACAAACCGGAGTACAGATTCCGCGGGGCCATTCATGAACAAATCGCTGATGTAATTCTGGAAAAAAACAAACAAGCCACCTATCGTGTAGCCGAAGGCGTGATCATCCTTCATTATGGTTATTTGGACAGCCAGATCGATCAAAAGGATAAGAAAAAAAGAAATTTAACCATTATCCAAAAAGAGTTAGCGGCTGACTCGGAAAATAACTTGTTGAAATATCACTATGGGATAGAACTCTACCGGGCTGAAAGATATCAAGAGGCGGCTGAAGTATTGATTCAGGTGGCTAATCATACCGATCCTAATACTATTTATTTCGCTAAATTATTGAGATACATTGTTCTTTCTTATCATTCTGCCGGTCAGCCGGCAAAGTCCCTAGAGGTAATTGGCTTGGGATTACAATTTTTTCCTGATTACGCTGATCTTCATTACTATGGGGGACTTAATCATTTAACCCAAAAGCAATACGCTAAAGCCGCAGAGTTTTTTTCACAGGCCATAGCTTTACCGGAACAGCCTGCCCAATATGCTTCCTTTGCCGGAGTTCGAGGGTTTAGATCTTTATACCACCTAGGGGAAATTGCCGAATCCTTTTTGAACTACGAAGAAGCTCTCCACTACTATCTGGCCAGTCTGCGTGATAATCCGAACTTCCAACCTGCTTTAGAAAGAATTATCGTTATTTTGGAACCTCGTAAAAATCCCGATTACACAAGAGAGTGCCTGGAAAAGGTCCTTGATTTAGGAAGCCCCCAAGCCAAATTAATTCTGTCCAATATATTTTTCAATCAAAAGGCCTATCAATTGGCCCTGGAATTTCTGGAACCCACTGACGGCACAGCTTCTGCTCCCCCAGAAATTCTTTTAAGGAAAGCTTTTTGCCTTGTTCAACAAAAACGTTTCTTAGAATCACTTATCCTATTGGGTGAATTCACACCAGACAGTCCTATGTATTTACTGGCAAAGTTTAATGAATTATTTTGTTTCTGGGTGCAAGGAAAGAAACGCAAGGTGCAAGTCATTGCAGAAGAACTTGGTGACCTAGGACTGGCGGAAGACACAGATAATATCGTAAAGCTCCTGTTAAAATCCCAGGAAAAGCGAAAAACGGTTCGCAGAATTTTCCTCGGACAGGACGGAGTCGATCTTTTGCTGGATCTCATTGGTAGATTACTTGATCTAAATGAGCCGGAGAAAGCCAATGAGCTGTATAAAAGAGTTGTTCCAGATTGTTTAGTGAACCGACAGTGGGATATTATCCAACTTTACCATCGATATGGCTATTTTGAGAGAACCGTGGAACTCTTAAAAGAGTATTTAACCACTAATCGTAATGGGGATGCGCATTTCCTGCTGGCAGAGAGTTATCAGGAACTAGGCAACTTTGTTGAAGCTGAACAACATTACCGCTATGCAATCGAGCAGGACTCAGACCAACCCCGCTACTTTATTGGTCAAATTAGACTTTATGAGAGTTGGCGCAGGAAGATTGCAGAAGAGAGTCCAGCCGAGGAACAGCACGGTGAGGAGGACCTCCCATGAAAGACACCGTAACCTTGGTTATGATTGTCAAAAACGAATCTGCCAATCTGGGAACCTGTCTTGCCAGCGTAGAAGAGCAGGTAGATGAAATAATCATTGTAGACACTGGTTCAACCGATAACACATTAGAAATTGCCGGTAAGTATACAGATAAAATATTTACCTATCCCTGGGATGGCAATTTTAGTGCTGCCCGCAATTACGCCATTGGCAAAGCCAAGGGAGATTGGCTTTTATCTTTGGATGCTGACGAAGTATTGCTTAGTAAACCGGGACAATTGAAAAAATTGGTGAGCAAGTCAAAGAAAATAGATGCCTATATGCTGCCCCTGCTCTATCCGATTTCAGAAAAGACCGGTGAATACAATCAATTTCTAATTCTCCGTTTGTTTAGAAATAAAAAAGAGTACCGCTTTGAGGGCGCTATCCACGAACAAGTTATTGTTCATCATCACGAGGTGGTGGATATTGCAACCGAACTGATGATTCAACATAACACCGTATCTCCACAGGAACGTAACCATAAGAGAGGGCGTAATCTGGTAGCCTTAAAAAAAGCCTACTGGGTAGCTCCCCAAAACTATTTTCTTCAGTATTACCTTGGTATAGAATGGCTCGGGTTAGCAAAACCCAAGCTTGCTCTGCCCTTCTTACAAAATGCCTATCATCACCTTACAGACGACCATTTGCTTTTTCGTGCCCCAGCCTTGCGTTATCTACTAATTTGTCTCCATCATCTAGATCGGTTTGACGAAATGATCTGTCTGAGCCTGGAAGCTGCCTTAAGATATCCCGAGTACACAGATATCTATTATCTGGGAGGAATTGCCCTAGAAGAAAAAAAGGAGTATAGGATAGCCATTAAATGGTTTGATCAGGCCAGGCAATGTCGGATACCACCTGCTATTTATAGCCATATGAACGGTACCGGTAGTTATTTGGCCCTTTACCATATGGGGTTTTGTTACGAAAAACTTGGTCTCACGGATCCTGCGAAGGATTGCTACGAGCAGGCGTTACAGGAAAATGAGCGCTACCATTACCCTGCAGGCAATTTATTTCTCTTGTTACTAAAAGAAGGTAGCCCCCGCTCTACCCTTGCCTACTTGCAAGAAAAAGCTTACCTAAACAACCCGCGTCTTGCTTTAACCATAGCAAACTTGTTTTTTATGGCTGGCTACCCTTCTTTAGCTGCGGCCTGCTTGGTAGAGTGTTCAACTACTTCAGAGAAAGATGACGAGTTTCTGTTTCAACTGGGGCTGTACCATATTTACTCGGGTAGATTTCCGGGAGGCCTTCAGTATCTGAAACAAATTACCAAGGAAAGTGATTTCTTCACTACCGCGCAAACCCACCAAGCCATGGCACTACTGTTAATGGGTCGTTTTAAGACATGTCGTTCTTTATGTCTGCAAATGTGGAAAAATAAATCTACCAGAAGTACCGCCAAGGTGATCCTTAGCTTAACCCGATCACTGCAAAAGGGGCTAGACCTTGCTGCTACGTGTAACGAGATGGCCACTTCTTTAAACTTACTTAATTTTTGTTACCACTACCTGCCAGATCATCTTGATCAAAAATCTTACTATAGTCAACTGATCAATATTTTAGAGTCTTGTTTACTCAGAACAACCCCAGGGGGAAATCAGGTCTTGGTAGACTATTATCATGATAAAGTTAACAACTTACGGGAACTCTTTGCTTACAAATTCGGAAACGGTGACAGCAAGGTATGAAACAAAGGGTAAAAGTAAGCCTTTGCCTGATTACAAAGGACGAAGAGCATTGCCTGGCAGCTTGTCTTACTAGTGTTAAACACCTTGTTGAAGAAATCATTGTGGTGGATACAGGATCTTCGGATAATACGGTTCAGTTGGCTCAACTGGCCGGTGCCAGGGTCTTTCATTTTATCTGGACCGGTAATTTTTCATTGGCCAGAAATTTTGGTTTGGAGCAGGCTAGCGGTGATTGGATTTTGGTGTTAGACGCCGATGAGATTTTATATCCTGTTAAAGTCGAAGATTTTTATCAGTACCTTGAAAATGATACTGTCGAGGGTTATTACTTACAGCTCAATAATTACATCGGGGACGGCAAACAAATGACCGGGGACAGGGTTGTAAGGTTATTTAGAAACAAACCTGA
>CAMKDG010000163.1 GCA_946411205.1 uncultured Desulfotomaculum sp. | reverse complement strand
ACTCGAACGCGGGACACCCTGATTAAAAGTCAGGTGCTCTACCAACTGAGCTAATAGGTCATGGCCCTTACGGGGAGGGGACTTCAAACGGTGTTTACCGGGTAAACCCCGTGATTTAAATTTGAAAATAAAAAACAATAGCTGATGACCCCTATGGGGAGGGGCTTCGAACGGTGTTACCGGAGTAAAACCAGTTACTTGGTTTTGAAAATAAAAAAACAATAACTGGTGACCCCTACGGGATTCGAACCCGTGTTACCGCCGTGAAAGGGCGGTGTCTTAGACCACTTGACCAAGGGGCCAACTTTTAAATTTAAAGTATGGTGGGCCCACCAGGACTCGAACCTGGAACCCGCCGGTTATGAGCCGGATGCTCCACCATTGAGCTATAGGCCCGATTATTTGGCTCCCCGAGTAGGATTCGAACCTACAACCTACCGGTTAACAGCCGGTTGCTCTACCATTGAGCTATCGAGGAGCATCACCACGAAAGTTATTATACTAAAACAGTTTCGTTAGGTCAACCTTAAAATCTAACTTTTTAATCCAAATAATCTTTTAATTTTTTACTGCGACTAGGGTGACGAAGTTTGCGCAAAGTTTTGGCTTCAATTTGGCGAATGCGCTCTCTGGTTACACCAAACTTTTGTCCCACTTCTTCCAAAGTTCTGGCTCTGCCGTCATCCAGTCCAAAGCGCAAGCGTAAAACTTTTTGCTCGCGATCCGTTAAGGTCTTGAGTACTTCATCCAATTGTTCCCGTAACAACGTAAAAGAAGCCTCTTCTGCAGGTGCACGGGCATCAGCATCTTCAATGAAATCCCCCAGGTGAGAATCTTCTTCTTCCCCAATGGGGGTTTCTAAAGAAACCGGCTCTTGAGCAATTTTCATGATTTCCCGAACTTTTTCCCCAGAGATCTCCATTTCTTTAGCAATTTCATCAGGGGTTGGTTCTCTACCTAGTTCTTGCAGCAATTGCCGGGAAACCCTAATTAGTTTATTGATCGTTTCCACCATATGTACCGGAATACGAATGGTACGGGCCTGGTCGGCAATGGCCCTAGTTATGGCCTGGCGAATCCACCAAGTAGCATAAGTACTAAATTTAAAACCTTTACGGAAATCGAATTTCTCTACGGCCTTAATCAGACCAAGATTACCCTCTTGGATTAAATCCAAGAACAACATACCTCTACCAACATAACGCTTAGCAATGCTGACTACCAGCCGAAGATTGGCTTCAGCCAAACGTCGCTTGGCCTCTTCATCTCCCTGCTCCATGCGTTTCGCTAAGTCAATCTCTTCCTCTGGCGAAAGCAGGGGAACCCGTCCAATTTCTTTAAGGTACATCCTAACCGGGTCATCTATACCAATGCCCTCAGGAATACTAAGATCAACTTCTACCTCAACCTCTTCGGCTGGGCCGTCTACGTTGTCGTCTACTTCCAGTGTCTCAAGGTCGGTAGCTTCAGGGACGACTTCAATACCCATAGCAGATATTTTTTCGTAGATATCATCAATTTGATCGGGCGTTAGTTCTGTTCCTTGCAGGGTGTCCATAATTTCGTTGTAGGTCAGAGCTCCCCGCTTTTTGCCCTTTTCAATCAGTTCTTTCACTTGTTCAACTTTTACTTCGTCCCTCACGTTGCCACTCCCCTCTCGGGCCCCTCGGATTTCATTGCTGCATTAATTTCGCGACTTAATTCATACACTCTCTGGCTATTGCCAGCCTGTTCCGCCGCTGCTAACTGAACCAGTAAGTCCTCCAATTTGGCTTTCTCACTGGATTTTTTGATGGTACAGATGAGATCTTTCAGTATTTGATCTAGATGATCTCTAGGAATTTCTTGCATAAGTAATTGACTTACCACACTTTGCAAAGGTTCCTCCAGTGTATCCAAGACTTTGGTCGGCGTATAATCTTTTCCTATTTTTAAACAGGCTTGAAAAATTTTATGATAGCTCTCAATTTGAAAAAAATCAGTACCCAATTCTTTGGCAATACAATCCAGCCATAGTTTATCTTCCAAGATTAGCCTCAATAAACTTGTTTCAGCCTGAGATCTGGCATCGGCTGCTCTTTTAGGCTTTCCATAATTGGAATCACTCGCTATATTATGGCTTACTTTTGCTGAATTATCCCCCAATTGGGATTTTTTTCTGGCATTTTTTTTATAATTCTTAATGGCCTCCAGTACGGTTTCCCAGTTTACTTGCAATACCGTAGCCGTTTGTTTAATTGCATCCTCAAGTTCGATAGGACTGGCCACAACAGCCAAGTTGGGTAACACCTCCTGAAGAACTCTTTCTTTGGCAGTGCTATTTTGAATGCCATATTTCTTTACTGCTTGGTCTAGCTTAAACTGAGTCAGCGACAGTGCTTTCTCTATAACTTGCTGCCAAGCTGCCAGACCTTGGGACTGAATAAATTCATCGGGGTCTTTGGCTCCGATAAGGGTTGCCACACTCACCTGAGCACCCAACTCCTGAAGTATTTCAGCCGCCCGAAGGGCCGCTGTGGTTCCAGCAGCATCGGCATCATAAGCAATGACAACATTATGGGTGTAAGTCATTACTAGTTTACCCTGTTCTCGGGTAAATGCGGTACCTAGAGAGGCTACTGCATTTGTCACACCCTTTTGGAAGGTAGAAACCACATCCATGTAACCTTCCATCAACACCGCATAACCTTGCTCCCTAATTCCTTTGCGGGCTATATGCAGGCCATATAACAATTGACCCTTATTAAAGAATTCACTTTCAGGAGAATTTAGATATTTCGGTGTATCCTCTCCCATGGTTCTACCACCGAAACCTACCACTCGACCTTGGCTATCCCAAATGGGAAACATTATCCGGTTTCTGAAACGATCGTAAAACCCCCCCGATTCTTTGGCTTGCACCAAGCCCAATTTTGTTAACTCTCCTCCTGAAATTCCTTTGGAGAGCAGTAATTTGGTTAAGCTGTCCCAATTCGGAGGTGCATAACCCAATTCGAAGGTATCTCTCGCGGCATCAGATAATCGGCGTTTCTCCAGATATTGAACTGCTCCAACACCAGAATCTGAAGTAAGTAGGAATCGATAATAATCTCTGACTAAGCTGTATATCTTATAAGCCCTGTCTTTCTTTTTATGGTAAGCTTGATCCCGTGGAGAAATTTCCTCGGGAATATCTACTCCTACCTTTGCTCCCAGGGACTTAACTGCCTCTGGGAAAGAAAGGCCTTCCACCATCATGACAAACTTAAAGACATTCCCTCCTGCACCACAACCAAAGCAGTGAAAAATCTGCTTTTCTGGATTAATGTTAAAGGAGGGTGTCTTTTCTTGGTGAAAGGGGCAAAGGGCTAGATAGTTTTTGCCCCGCTTTTCCATTGCAACATACCGAGAAATTACTTCAACAATATCGGTTCTTTGTCTGATATCTTCAATCATGGCATCCGGGATACGTCCCACCATAAATCACCCTTTAACTACAAATACTTACCTTTTCTCTACTCTGGGGTGATTCTCCTGCCATTGGAAGAATCCAACAACCGTCTACCAGTTTAAAGTTTATTCGCGGTTGCTAAAAAATTTCCTGCAACACTTCGACATTTTTTCTCTGGCAACAGCATTATTATTGCCAATATTTGCAATGAATATATCATAACGTCATTATCCGAGAGGAAAACCACTGGGAATAAACAGGCTTTTATATTGGGCGACAGCATATCGATCGGTCATACCAGCAATATAATCTACAACAACCCGCTCAATTCCTTCTTGCTCCACATGCTTCATTGTGTATGCCGGTAAATAAGAGGGATTCTTACAATAGAAAAAGTACAGTTTTTCAACCACATGCCTAGCTTTGTCTTCCTCTTTTTTTGCTTCTGATCCTATATATACATGTTCAAACATGAAGGTTCTTAGGCGCTCCATAGCTTCCTGTACTGGTTGGCTCATGCTAATCTCTGCCTTACCTTGGCTCGATTGTAGTAAATCCAACACCATCGTATTAATGCGCTGGCTATGCCTTTGCCCAAGTACCGCTAAGCATTCCTTTGGCAGATCTGATTGGCTTAGAATACCGGCTCGTAAAGCATCATCAATGTCGTGATTAATATAGGCAATGCGGTCGGCCTTTTTAACAATCTGTCCCTCCAGGGTGGCAGACTTGTTATCACCGGTGTGATTTAGGATACCGTTCCTGACTTCCTGGGTAAGGTTAAGACCGTTTAGTCCTTCTAAAAAATCCACCACTCGCAGACTCTGTTCATTATGCTTAAACCCCGGTGGGTAAACCCTATTTAGCACCTGCTCTCCGGCATGGCCAAAGGGTGTATGGCCCAAATCGTGTCCCAGGGCAATGGCCTCGGTTAAATCTTCATTGAGACCCAAAACCTTGGCACAGGTCCGGGCAATTTGAGCTACCTCCAAAGTATGGGTTAGTCTGGTACGATAGTGATCTCCTTCGGGAATAATAAAAACCTGGGTTTTTAATTTCAAACGCCGAAAGGCTTTGGAATGAATGATCCGGTCACGGTCGCGCTGAAACACAGTACGCACCGGGCAAGGTGCCTCTGGTCGTAACCTTCCTTTGCTATTGCTGCTGCAACAGGCATAAGGTGACAAAATACTCTGTTCCAGTTTCTCCGTCTGCAACCTGATCTCCATAGCCTAAACCTACCCCTTTCGTCTTTGTCTTAAAGAGGTTGTGGCCAAGGCTACCATGGCCACCCGGCGACCAAGAATCTGACAACGCTTCGCTGCCTGGAGATCTCCTTCGGCTGGTCTTTGGGCACTGGCTCCTTGGTGCCCCGCATCATCTAAATAACTTCCGTCACCCACCAAGGTCATACCATGCACCAGCATAATATCTTGTAAGGCTCGGACTGTGGTTTCCTGACCGCCAAAGCGGGAAGCCCCCACCGCGAGGGCCGCACCTACTACATCTACCAGGGCCTTTTCTTTTCGTAAAGCACGGCTTTTATCCCACAGCAGTTTCAGCGGTGATGCCACTGTGCCAAAGTAGACAGGACTTCCGAGAATAATACCATCGGCTGTTTTGATTAATTCAAATAACTCCGCCAGTGGAGTATCTTGATAGCAAACCCCAGAGCAGGGAGTGGTACAGGCGTCACAAAATAATTTGTCAGCTGTTTCCACCGTCTCTGCCACATGAATAAGTTTCGTAACCGCACCCATTTCGGCCGCTGCATCCAGTGCTTTACTCAACATAAAGACGGTATTCCCATTGGTATTCGGACTGCCATTTAGACCTAGTATCAGCATAAAAAAGCCCCCCTTTGAAGAATGAGAGGTAAGAGATTGCCGTAAAAAAATAGGTATAGTGCTTACTAGTAAAACTTTATGCCTACATATTGATGATTAGACCGGCTTCATTTTTAAAGGAACTATGGACAGAGTCTCTATAATTACGTTCTTTACTAAGTTAGAAATATTATTCGACGAAATAGTGATAATTCCTTGTTTTTGCTCATTAGTCCTAAAATAAAGGCAGCCCCGTAAGGCTACCTTTATTTTTCAACTATTTACATATTTTTAATCATGGCCAAACCTACGGCAATCAAAGGACCTAATCGATTTCTATTTCTTTTAGAACCTCATATATGTTAAGATCACCGATTGCATATCCATCCTGATCGACCACCGCTGCCTCCTCCACGTGGTTATCCAACATTAGTTGGAAGGCTTCTTCTAATGATTGCTCTACGTTAACAACAATGGCTGTTACCATAATATTTTCAGCAACTAAGTCCGGCGAAATATATTCAAAAAGTGTTTTTACAGAATATGTCTTGTTTCCTGTTAAGGCTTTTTTTATCGCAATATAGTCCATAATTTTTCTTAAGGTTATTCTGCCAATAACGTGTTTATCATCATCTACGACATAAGCACATCGGCAAATTGGCACATCTTGTTTGATAAACTTTTGATGAATAAATTTTATTGTATCATTTTTATGCACCAGGATAGGTTCCACCGTAAACGTTTGGAAAACATCGGAAACAGTAATCATTCTAATTACACCCCCAATCTAAAGTATAATCAACATCCTTACTATTTATATATTGGCTAAAAAAGAGTCGAATCCTACAACCAACATGAATACACGACGAATTCATAAAGGATCTAACAAATCTCTGTAACTCATTGTCACCAAAAAGCTCATAACCGTTCCTCTAAGGTTACACTTATGTTATATTATTATAGTAGCAGAAAAAAAGAGGTGTATTTCTTTATGAGCTTCTTAGGGAAATATATTACTGAACAAAGAATGGCAAAAAACCTCTCTATGCGTAAACTGGCAAATCTTGCTCATATCAGCCATACAGAAATATCTCGTTTAGAAAACGGGGAAAGAAAAAACCCCTCCCCCTTGATCTTAAAATCCATTTCTAATGCTCTGGGTGTAAGTTTTGATGAAATCATGCAGGCAGCAGGATATACAAATAATTTTCCACCGGCTACAACTACCCAGATAAGTTTGCCCGGGATTGAAGATCTGGACGAAAAAGAACTGGAAGAGGTGAGAAGCTTTATCGA
>CAMKDG010000162.1 GCA_946411205.1 uncultured Desulfotomaculum sp. | reverse complement strand
TTCCAGTTACTCAGCAAATTCACAAGATAATCGTATAATCATCTTAATTAGTTTGGTTTTTTTGTTGACGAAGCATACTTATTTTGGTATACTTACTCTTGCGTCAGAGATGTATATTAGCTAAATATGGGGGTATAGCTCAATTGGTAGAGTAGCGGTCTCCAAAACCGTTGGTTCTGGGTTCAAGTCCTAGTGCCCCCGCCAGTAATCTCAAGGGTTTCAGCCCTTGGGATTTTTTATTTTTAATGGCTATGGACAGATTTTAGACAGATTTATTATTTTGGACAAAACACCCTATTGGATACAGTTTTATTCCATAGGTCATGTAAGTAAAGTTACATATTGCCATAAATAGAAAGCGACTTTATAATTGAAGTTAGTAAAACATATTTTGCGATTAAGGGGGAGGGTTTTTAAAAAAAACTTGGTTTACATGTATGTATGTAAGTATGTATTCTACCGGGTAAAAAAAACCTGCATACATATCGTTTTCGATAGCTAAACACTATAAAACGATAGACCAGGTTTTAAAAAAAACCTGGTTAAAATAACAATATATTAAAACCAGGTTTAGAAAAAAGCCTGGTGGCAATAAAAATATTGAGTTTGCAAATATAGCGAAAGCTAAAAAGCGAACCAGCGAAACCAGGTTAAAAAAAAACCTGGTTTTTTTGTTTTGTTAACTTAAATCGCAACAACATAAATAAAAATCTAAACTTTTATACGATATTACACTTCGCTAAGTATAGTAATACTATTTAGCTAAAGGAGGCAATATTTATGAAAGTAACGCTACTGGAACTTTACCGGCGCAAGGCTGGGTTGACCGTCCGTGAATTGGCAGTTAAGACCGGCTATGTAGCAAATCTTTTCAGCCAAGTGGAGCACGGACACCGGCGATCATGGCCAGTGTTCCGACAGAGAGTAGCAGAAGCCTTTGGTGTGCCAGAAAAAGATATTTTTACAGCTGAGGGTGGCTTGAAAAGTATAGGAATCGATGCCTTGCTAAAGGCCGCTGAATGAGTAAAAGCTACCCCCGCAGTAAAAAAGCTGTTAACAAATAAACACAATTGAAAATACTAAAAATATACAGAGCCTACCGGAAAATTTCCGGGAGCCCTTGACAAAGGAGGCAAAACAATCATGGAAAAATCAAGATTACTACCCAAGGAAGCAGCGGAGTATCTTGGATGCCGTTATGATAAATTACTGCAAATGGTGCGGTTGAAGCAAATACCGCATTACCGTATTGGCCGCCGGGTATTTTTCACCAAAGAAACCCTATCTTTATGGATTGAAAATCTCGAACGGCAGTCATTGCAGGGGTAAGGTCATGCAAGATTTGGCAGCTGGAGGTAGGTGATGCGATATTCTTAAACCCGTATTCGAAAAAATCCCAACTGAATTAAAAGGCTTTAGGCAGTGGGTGACATGGAAAGCAAAACCCAAAGCCAACGGCAAAGTAGGCAAGATTCCTTTTAACCCAAGAACAGGAAGGAACGCTGCATCTGATAACCCGGAAACATGGGGGACATTTGAAGAAGCCGTATTAGCTTATCAGAATGGCGGTTATGCAGGCGTTGGTTTTGTCTTAACTAAGAACAACCCCTTTTGTGGGGTGGACTTAGATAATTGTATAGACGACATAGGAATTATTGAATCATGGGCATGGAAAGTAATTCATCAACTAAATAGCTATACAGAGTTTTCACCAAGTGGGCGAGGATTGCGGATATTTACAAAGGCAAGACTTACAGCTGGTGGTCGGAAAAATGAAGAATTAGGCGCAGAGGTTTACACAGATAGTCGTTACTTGACCCTTACAGGCCACCATTTAGAGGAAACACCTTTAACTATAGAGGACAGGCAGGAAGCCATTGAATTATTCCACAAGGATTTTATTGTCAAGGGCAAGGACGAATTTCGTACCGACCTAAAGTCCAAGACAAAATCGGAACGCCAAGCGTCGGCACCGTCTGCTCAAATGGACGATGCGGAAATATTGCGCAAAGCTAGGGCTGCGAAAAACGGTAATTTGTTTGCCCAACTCTTCGATCAAGGCGACTGGCAAACCGCTGGATACCCCAGCCAGAGCGAAGCCGACCAGGCACTGGCCAATATATTGGCTTTCTGGTGTGGCCGGGATGTAGATAGAGTGGAAAACCTTTTTCGGCAAAGCGCTCTTTATCGTGAGAAGTGCGATAGGCCCCATTACTCCAATGGTGCAACATACCTTGAATGGACTGTGCAGAAGGCCGTTAACGACTGTAAGGAAGTTTATACGGCTGGCAGGAGTACTCCTGAACAGGACTTTGTTCTTGATTGGGATGGCAGTATTGATACTGGTGAAGATAATGTGCCGGATGACTCGCAGAGGAAAAGAGCAATCCAAGTCAACAATCGTTTCTTGAATACAATCACGAAAGAAGCACTCGCAGCCTTGGTGGCAAAAAATGAACCGCCGGAGCTTTTCATTCGAAACGGTGAAATTGTCCAAGTGGTAAAAATATTGGACAAGGACAAACAAGGTCAATCATTCACCAGACCAATCATTAAGCTAGTTAACGAAGCAGCCCTGCGGGGCTACCTAGCAAGCAGTGCCGAGTATGTTAGAGGCATAAAGAAGGATGGGGAAGTTAAATATTCTCCGGCGTTCCCGCCCATGGACTTAGTAAGGAATGTCATGGTGCAAAACAATTTACCTTTACCGCTTTTACGGGGGATAGTCCAAGTACCGATATTGCGCTGGGATGGCAGCATAGTCACAAAGCACGGCTATGATGTACAATCTTCGCTTTATCATGCTCCTGACTACGGTTTTTTGATGCCTAATATACCGGGAAACCCTAGCCAGTCAGACGTTGCAAGTGCAATTGAACGGTTAAAAGACATTGTAGCAGATTTTCCCTTTGACAGTGAGGCCAGCAGAGCCAATATCTTAGCAGCCATAATGACACCTGTTTTAAGGGATTTAATTGCGGGGCCGGTACCTTTGTTGATGATAGACAAACCTTCCCAAGGAACTGGCGCAAGCTTACTGTCTGACACTATTTCCATAATAGCAACCGGGGTAAATTCCTACATGACAACGGCACCGGCAGGCCGGGAAAGAGAAGAAGAGTGGAGGAAGCGGGTTACATCCATATTGAGCGATGGGCGGCTATTAGTTGTCATTGATAACCTGGAAGACGTTTTTGTATCCCCTACGCTATGTGCTTTGTTGACCTCAACTAACTGGAGTGATCGGCGGCTGGGCCGTAATGAAACAATAGAATTACAGAATCGTACCTGCTGGATGGCAACAGGTAATAATATTCGGCTTGCCGGTGACCTGCCCAGACGTTGTTATAAAGTTCGGATGGATGCGAACATGGCAAAACCCTTTGAGCGTGACCAAGACGAGTTTAGACACCCGTATTTACTTGAATACGTCCAGGAGAACAGGGGGGAGCTATTGGCAGCTATACTTATCTTAGCTAAGGCCTGGATTATTGCCGGACGACCAGAACCAAGAGGTATACCGCCAATGGGAAGCTTTGGAGCTTGGCGGGGAGCAATTGGAGGAATTTTAGAATTTGCCGGGGTGAGCGGATTCCTTGGGAACGCAGCAGAGATTTACGAGAATGCAGAAGTGAATGATGGCATCGAAGGATTTATTGAAGCACTGTACCAGGAGGTAGGTGACAAGCCAATAACTACCAAGCAGATTTTGGGATTGATAAATAACCCTCCACCGTTCCCGAATATCGGGAATTGCACGCTAAGCGATGCATTGCCGGATTGGTTAGACCCAAGGGATAGAGAATTTAACCGTAAGCTGGGGCGGGTATTGGCAAAAAGGGCCGGGGTTATCTTCACGAATGGTTATAAGCTGGAGAAGGGCGGGTTATCCCACAAGGTGCAATTATGGAAAATATCTGCTGTCAGTTGATTAACTGGAGGTTATTGGGGGGGCAGGGGGTTGGTAAAAAACATGTGAGGCCTTGGAAATACTGGGTTTATGAAACTTACTGGGGGGTTATGGGGGTTTGTTGTGGTCTTTTAACGTATGGAAAAAATAAATCTCTATATAATATGGGGCGCACATAACCACACTAACCCCCAAAAAACCCCCGGAAGACTTGCTACTACTACCATTGTGGACTTTTGCGTAACCCCCCGGAACTCCCGCAACAAAACAAGAAAGGATGATAAATTATGAATCTTAACATACTTAAAAGAAATGAGGGCCTTAAAATCTTAAGTCAATACGAGAAAGTAAGCCCCAACGACTATGCTTTACTAAGCAAAGATACAGTTGACGTACTGGCAGTATTCAATGTGCCCAAAGTCAAGAGCTTACCCCAACCAGTTAGTGAGAATGATTTAGTTGATTTTGTATTAACCTCAAGTACATTGTTTGATGACACCTTATGGCTACTATTGGATATTGAAGTCAAAGGCCATAACAATGTTATCAAGCTGGCTTTTGACCTAGACAGCGGT
This sequence comes from uncultured Desulfotomaculum sp., assembly GCA_946411205.1. Classification (GTDB taxonomy): domain Bacteria; phylum Bacillota; class Desulfotomaculia; order Desulfotomaculales; family Desulfotomaculaceae; genus Desulfotomaculum. The sequence goes on along the minus strand of CAMKDG010000162.1, from coordinate 2,207 downwards.
ATTCCAGAAAAACTACTGCAAATAGATTTCCTGTTGCTGCTTTACAAAGGAAAGACAGCCCACGTTAAGCTTAACAACAGCATTGATAGCCGCCATTTGTTTGCCCTTGCTTCCCACGGTTCGCTTTTAATTGAACTGGAGCATTTCAGAGAATGTCTTGAGCCAGTAATTGAATCTATGGTGTTAGTAGATAAAACAATAGCACCTCTAATGAAGATGTAAAGGAGATGTTTATTTGTGAAATATAGAAATTGGTCATCTTGTGGTAAAGTATTATCAGATGGTAATATATAGAAAAATTTTGCTAAGGGGAGGAACTGCCATTGAAAAAGAAGCTAATAGGCTTGCTTGTTGGGTGTGCGCTTTGTTTGAGCACATCAACCGCGTTCGCAGCACAACAGCAGTATGTCTTAACTCCAGCAACTTATCCGGTTGTTGTTAATGGTGTACCATACTCAGACACTAGTCATCCTATTTTAAGTTTGGGCGGATCAACCTATGTGTCTCTGGCAAAGCTTGGCGATTTAACCGGAGTACAATACACTTGGAATAGCGAACTAAACAGAGTTGAAATTAATACAAGCGTACTGCCACAGGGGACTGTAACTATCAAGGATCTAAGCCCGGATGTAAAGTATGATGGGGGCTTACCGGGTGGTAAGATCACCTTAACCCCGAATATTAAACTTGTAGATGAAAAGAAGTCATATCTTTATAACACTGATTTCGGCACAGTGCAATACCATGCGTACAATAGATTTTATGGCTCTATACAAACCTTTACGGATGAAGATGACACAGTATCTGCAATCGCAAGAATACAAAGCAGTTTAATTGGAGGAGATAGTTCCAGTCAGACACCACCAAAACTGTCTGAAGGATGGATTTCAAACCTACTCCTAAGCAAAGCCCACAGTATATCCATAAAAGTAGATTATGAAGGGAATGAAATTATATTACACGGGCCTCGCCCAACATATAACCCGGAGAGACTGGCCAAGTTCACAATACCCCCAAATTGGGGAGATATAAAATATGCAGATAAAATTATAAACGATGTTCAGGTAATAAAACATGGAGAGCATTACTTTTTCAACATTGACGACCTAATAAAAACAGGCATTATCAAATAAAGCACCCACACGGTTACTATTTTAAATACCCCTCGTATAAAAAGTGGAGAAGGAGTGTGGTATAGTTGATAGATTTTGCTATTGAGTTGAGCTTTAATAATGGTGCAGAATATTTCATTATCCCAGTTAACCCCGAGCGTATTGAAATAAACGAAGGGGGAAAAGGAAAGATCTATGATATCGTAGGTCCCAAAGGTAGTACTACCCTAAAAGATTCTGACTTTGATGGTTCAGGGGAAATTAATGTAATCAAAAGTCCCAAGCTAATGGAAGTTAGCTTTAGTAGTATTTTCCCAGCAACAAAGTACCCTTTTGTAATTGTGAAAGATGCGTATCTCATGAAACCATCTGAGTACCTAGAATATATCCAGCGGTGGAGAAAATCCAAACATCCAATTAGGTTTATTTGTGTAAGTACGACTTTCGACATCAACATAGCCGCTTCTATTGAAAAATTCGACTGGAAAGAAGTAGCCGGCTGCCCCGGGGACATAGAATATTCTATCACCCTGAAAGAGTACAAATTCTACCAGGCCCAGAAGGTTGTTGAAGCAACAGACGCACAAGGCAACCCCGTACTGTACAAACAACCGTCTGCACCGGACACCAGAGTACGGCCCCTAACCTACACCATACAACCGGGGGATAATATGTGGAAGATAGGAATGAAAGTCTTTGGGCGTGACGGCCGGTGGCGGGAGATTCAGAAGCTGAACAATATAAGTGATGCAAACCTGAAAAAATTACAGGTCGGCACGGTACTGAAGATTCCGCAGGACTAAATTGTTAGCACCAAAACAAAAGGATTATTATATTGAGTTAGGCAATTAAAGCTGGTTACAGTAAGAAAACAGCTACAGTAATAGGATCTGAAAACCTAATAAAACCTAATATCAAAAAATACATTAACAAACGGTTAAAAAACAGTTTGGTTACATTCCATTAACCATAAAACGCTATTCATCAAACAAATTTCTTTATACATTGTTGGGGTGTTTTTGAAATTGTCCCAAATAATGAAAAGTTAAGATATAGCCCTTATTAGGGTGCCGCAAATTTGCGGCAAGGGTATTC
>CAMKDG010000161.1 GCA_946411205.1 uncultured Desulfotomaculum sp. | reverse complement strand
TCACACAACTGGAGGGCTTCTGCGGTCGTCAACTCGCCCGGAAGAGCATCATGGCAAGCGGAGCCGCAGTGCCCGCAGCGCATATTGCAGCCCATGGTAATTTCCCAGACCGCCGTTACCGGCCAGTTAATTATCATTTGGGTACGATCCACCCTGTACGTCCATGGATCGGTACGCCATACGCTAGGACCGCTCCCGGTGTTGTGGAGAGGCTGCTGCCACCGGCTACCCCTTCGAGCTGGTCATCTGTCAGCTCATCGGCGTTTCCTGCCGGTATGATCAGGTGCAAAACTTTTATGCTTTCCACATGAACCTCTACTTTGGTATCCTCCGGAAATACCACGTCCAATTCCTTTTCCAGAGCTGACTTAGGGTCGCTCAGCAATGCTATCCGGAACGCTTCATCTTCACCGGCTTTTTTAGCAATCACTTCATTGAGTTCCAGGGTCGACAAAATTTTGGGTTCCATATTTTACCTCCCTCAAATCAACTTTTCATTTTTCATCATTTAGGTAAAGTTGAAGCCACAAATGCCTAAAGGTTTATGGCTTCAACTCTGAGTATTTAATAATTACCAACCGCGAAAAACTCGTCTGGCCACACTACGGAACCCGCTCGAAATGGCGCTCCTTACATGCCCGCCGGTCATATCATCAGTGACTGAAGCCAATGTCGCCACTGCCGCTGCCGTAGCAACAGCAACACCACCGGCTACACCTTCCAAGGCTTCGTCAGAAAGCTCACCGGCTTCACTAAGTTTATTCACCTCGTCGGCAAAAGCACTAAGCTCTTCCAGGGTAAACTCCAGTCCCTCCCCTTTTAAAAAGCTTTGCGCCTCTTCGGGAGATTCCAGTTCAAAAAGTTTACCTGCTAAACTCGGGTCAGCTTCAATTTTAGACTTTAGTTGATCAAAATTTGTTGCCATTTTTTATCCATCCTCTCTTTTAATAAAATGATTCAGTTTTTGGGGACGTATTTTCTCAACCCTCCTTTCCGGTAATTATTTATCTAAATCATTTCCAGCCAAAGCTATCAGGTTGGTTTTAGACAAACGCAAGAGCATTTCATATCTGCCTTGGGCAGAATAAACATCCGGGTTTTGCTTGGCAAATTTTTCGACATTTTCGGCTGCGTTCTTGACACAGGTTCTTAATGTGCTAAAAGCTTCTTCTGATAGCTCTTCATTTTTCAAGTAATGAATGAGCCTTCCTCCCGGCCTGAATGCGGGATAGTTCTCCAAGCCCATAAAACAGAGAAACCAGTCGGCCCTATAGCACCCAACAGCGGCCGTAATGCCCATATAATCAGCGATAAACTCATCCAGCAGGTGATTCCTGGCGGAACCAAAGAAGCGCTGGGTAAAATAATGGGTGGCTTCGTGTTCTCGACGGATAATCAGAGACAGTTTACGCCACTCATCCTCCGCCAAGCCCAGCCTATCTGCCGGTACACCACTGTATTCAGCGTTCGTCAGGATTAAAAATACATCCTGGTATATCTCCCGGTGAGCTTTCAGATAGTTAAAATCAAATTCCCGGCCACTGCTTCGTTTATATCGAGCCACCCGGTCCCAATTGTTATATCCCTTAATCATATAGGCGCCCAGGGAAGACGGGATGGCAACCGGCTCATTTCGGTGATAAAAAGCCTGCACCAAGGTCTCAAAATCCTGACGTTCTGAGGTTTCGATGACGGGAATCCGGCCTGCCAAGGTCTGATAAAGGTAAACCTTAAGCCCGGAGGGATGCTCCAATCGGATGCCGTCAGCCGCTTTTAATTCTGTGGGCGTAACCCCTCTGCGGACTGCCTGCAAGTAATCCGTATTGGAACTCATTCCTTCCCGGACCGGGAAAGAAAGTTGAACCAGCCTTTGGCGCAAGGTTTCCAGAACACCCTGGCTGGGTACATCCCTAATATAATCCTCCCACACCCCAACGAAAGGTTCATCCGGAGGCGGTATTCCGTTCCAGGTTAACGGCTGGGTCTGGTTAAAGGTATTTTCCTGTAGAAACGTTAACTCTGGTATAACTTTGAACACCTCTTTCTGCCGGCTATCCATCTCAGCACCTGCTTTTCCGTGTTCTATTTACTTATACAAGCGGGCGGTAAATGTATCACACTCTTTAAGGTGATTTTCAGAAGTTTACGGTTTTTTGTCTTTTTTCTCGCATATTCCGTTCGGATTCACGCCACCCGCCACCCTATCCAGGTCGTCGTCTGCCAACTCGTTATCAATGTTTGGGGGGCTTTCCGCCAATGCCTGCGCCAAGAACAGCAATTCTTTAGCTTCCTCATCCCAAGCCTTGTATTCGGACGGCCTGAGCCGTTCGCCGGATACAATTTTATCTACAGCCGCAAGAAACGACGCCAAATGTTTTTCCTTCATTGCTTACACCTCGAATTATATTTCCGGCTCGTAAACCGCTCCTTGTTCCTTTAAGCTATCCCGTAACTGCTGCAAGGCCCGGTACAGAATAGTTCCCACATTGCTTTCCGTTAAGTCCAGCATCCGGGCAATTTCCCGGTTGGTCTCACCGGCACCGAATTTCAGGGCGATGATGTTTCTTTGTCGCTCATCCAGCTTCAGGGTCGCCTGAATCAGCATTTCTTTTAATTCTTTTTTAAAAATTGCGTCCTCCATCCGGTACTTGAGATCTACCCGTTCCAGGTTGATGGAAGTATGTCGATGATTTTTCTGACGGTAATTACGAATGGTGTTGTTAGCTATGGCATAAATCCATGTGCTGAGTTTCGCCCTGGCCGGGTCATAGGTATGATATTTCTCCAGTACCTTGGCAAACACTTCACTGACCAGATCTTCCGCCACGGCAGGGTCACCTACCTGGTAAAAGGTGTATTTATAAAGCTTTACGTGGTATTCGCGATAGACCCGGGAAATGATATCCGATTGGTCTGCCGGCACTTGGGTACTACCGAGGTCGTTCACGCCCTGCCCACCTCTTTCCTTAGACACAAACTTTTTTCTAAGCCAGCTGTCTTTTTACCAGCTGGGTAAACAAACCGCCTTGATCAAACAATTCCTGATAGCTGCCCTGCTCCACGATCCTTCCTTTGTCCAGCACAAAGATTTTATTGCAGTTGGCGATCGTGCTTAAGCGATGGGCAATCACAACTCGGGTTGCGCCTAGCCCGGCCAGGCTCTCACTGACAATCTTTTGGGTTTTATTGTCCAGTGCGCTGGTAGCTTCGTCGAAATAAATAATTTTCGGTCTGGAGATAATAGCGCGGGCAATGAGCAGCCTTTGCCTCTGTCCGCCCGACAAGGTGCCCCCGTCTTCACTAACCATGGTATGCATCCCCATCGGCATGCCTTTGATATCTTCTTCCATCCCTGCCATACGCGCTGCCTGCCAGGCGTTATCAATCGTCAGACCGGGGTTGGCGGCCACAATATTGTCGAAGATACTGCCGTACATCAACTGCCCGCTTTGCAGAACAACCCCCAATTGGCGGCGAATCGACCGAATATCTACCTTTGTTAAATCATGCTGGTCATAGAAGATCTGGCCGGATTCCGCTGTTTCAAAGCCAAGCAACAATCGGAACAAGGTTGATTTTCCACTGCCGGAAGATCCGACGATGCCGACATAGTCACCCTGTTTTATCTCCAGGACCACATCATCCAGAATCAAGGGCCCTGCCGGATGATAGCGGAAATTCACATGACTAACCTCAATATTGCCTGCAAGTTCACCCGGGTCTGTCTTTTCCTGGTCAAATTCGGGCAGGGTCTCTAAAATAGGTTTGATTCTTTCATATAAAGGTTTAATGATATTGAGTTGAAGAATAACGCCCGAGATTTCCAGCATCGCACCCAAGTAGCTGGAAAAAGCCGCATGAAAGGCAATGAATTTGCCGGCCCCCAGATTGATTCCCTGCAGCTTGATCAAGGCGAAAAAAATGATTCCGGTGGCCATAATATTTACCATGGCATTAAAAACCGCCATTTTATTGCCCAGCGTCTCTTTTCGGTAAGTAACCTCCCTGACCTGGCTGAAATCCCCGGCCCATTGATGGAAAGCCCGTTTTTCGGCCCCGGATGTTTTTATTTTACTGATACCGGTTAACAAACCGAAAACCTTGCCGGAAAGAGTGTTATTTAAATCAATCAACTGCCGCTCATAGCGGATTTGCAGGTAGCCAAACAAAAGGGATACCGCCATGATCATCACCACAATCGCCGTAGCGATAAGAGCCAATTTCCCGCTGTAATAAAACAGCAGCATAAAATAAAATACCGCAAAAATTCCTGATATCAGGGAATTGGCCGCCGCTCCCGACAGGATGCTCCGGATTGCGCTGATTCCCATAGCGCGGCCGGCCAGCTCTCCCGCCGTATAGTCTTTAAAGAAGGGGACGGGCAAACTCAGCAGGCGATCCCAAACAGCAGCCTGCAGGTCAGCCTCGGTTCTTCCTTCGATACGGTGCATAGCAAAAGACCGGGTTAAATTAAAGGCAAAAGTTGCCAGCGCGATGGCAATGAGTAAAAATCCGATTTGGCTTAACAGCATTCTTTCCCCGTCGGGAATGATGCTGTCAAAAATAATGCCGGTCACTACCGGCGTCAAAGCGCCCAACAATCCGCCCAACAGCCCCATCGCCAGTACGGCAACCGCATCCGACTTCCAGATTCCGTCAGCCAGATACCGCAACAGGTCTTGATAGCCGACAATTTTAGCCGGCAGGGGGCGATAAAATGTATCGGCCTGTGCCTGAAGGGTTTCCGCCACCGTCTGGTCCACAATGACCTGACTGTCGTCGGCCGGATCGTATAACTTGTATTGCACAGGAGATAGGGGCAGTAAGGCTACCGGTTGTCCGTCAGCTTCCCTGTAAGCCAGGAGCGCCCCGTTGTCTTCTTTCCACCAGTTATCTTTTAAAATGATTTTCCGGGTCCGCATTTGGGAAGCCCGGGCGATATCACCCAACAAATCCTTTGATGCGGCATTTCCTTTTTTTAATTCTTGTGATGGAAGAATGATTATTTTTTTGGCTTTTCCCACAGCCGCACAGGCCTTAAAGAGAAGATTATCGCTCATTACCTCTTCCCTGCCCCTATCGCGCGGCACCTTGAAATTCAGGGTATTAGCCAATTTTGTCAAACTGCTGTTCATCCGGGCATTATCGTTGGCTTTTTTCACTTTATTTCTTGCTGCTTCTTTCGTTTTTTCCAAAAGCACTGCCTCTAAGGCCCGGGCGAAGAGTAGGCTGTTAAAATCCGCTAGTTTTTCAGGGATGAGTTCGGCGTTCCAATCGAACCATTCATCTGTCGCCAGCCCTTTGCGCTTCCACTTCCCGGTCCAGTTCTTAAAGAGCCGGTTGACCTCGTCTTTTTCTTGCTTCAACTGGGGCTTCATAAATGCAAGCCAGTCATCAAATTCCAGTAAGGCAGTATCGGTATGCCCTACCGCCAGCAGAACAAACTCCTCTTCGTTTACAACCAATGGCTCCTGGCCCCAGAGAACTTCTCCCTCTGCAGCGGAAAACAGATAGTTTCTGCTGCCCGTAGTGTCGTCGTTGATGAGTTTCGTAATAAACACATCAACCTTTCCTTCCTGGATCAGCCAAACCTTAGGCCCGGTAAGAAGCAAGGGGCTGTTTCCTTCCGTTTTGATTTTTACGGATGACAAGCGTTCAATAAAACTCAAAGCACCTACTCCTTTGCGGGCTGTTAAGCGCCAATCAGTTGAGCGTAAAGCCCCTCGGCATTTTTCAATTCATCATGGGTGCCGCGTTCGGCAATCTTTCCCCGATCCAAGACGATGATTTCGTCACAATCCCTGATGGTGCTCAAGCGATGGGCAACAATCACACAAGTACAGCCCCGCCGGCGTATATTCTCGTCAACCAGTTTTTCCGTATGAACATCAAGAGCACTGGTTGCCTCATCCAGAATCAATATGGCAGGATTCCCGGCTAACACCCGGGCAATCTCCAACCTTTGCCGCTGGCCGCCGCTGAAGTTGGCGCCACCTTCGCTTACTTTATGGTCATACCCCTTATCCCGCAAGGTAATATCATCATGAATGCAGGCGTCTTTAGCAGCCCGAAGCAGACTGAATTCTGGGATGGTGGAATCCCACATGGTCAGATTTTCCCGGATGGTGCCGTCAAACATGGTGATATCCTGATCCACAACCGCCATGGAGTTGACGATGACACTGCGTGGCAGACTCTCTCGCCGCTTTCCGTCGAAGATTATTTCTCCCGACCAGGGACGGTAAATTCCGGCGATTAGTTTGGCAATCGTGCTTTTCCCACTGCCCGAACCTCCCACCAGAGCCACCCGCGAACCTGATTTGAGCCTGAGACTAAAGTGCTCAATCAACGGCGGCTCCCAGGGGTTATAGCCAAAGGACAAATCTTTTATTTCGATGGAGCCTTCCAGCTTTTGATAAGCGTCATCTTCCTTTTCTGTTGCCGCCTCGCGAAGGACGTTTTCATCCAAATTGTATTTGAAAACATCCTCCAAGCGGTTGATATCACCCTGCACCTCTTTGAGCCGCATGCCTATTTGGGTCAACCCGTTGACCGGCTGCATGAAGCTGCCTAAGAGTCCCTGGAAAGCAATTAAAGAACCAATGGTTAAGTGCCCGCTGATGATCGTCAGACCTCCGACAAACAAGACGATTACATTAGCAAACTCTGACAGAAACGCAGGGAGTTGCAGCAATATCTGGGTGGT
>CAMKDG010000160.1 GCA_946411205.1 uncultured Desulfotomaculum sp. | reverse complement strand
ATCGAAAGTCTCTGGCAGGCAAACATGGATCTGCTGGCAGAAAGCCCCGATTTACAGCTAAATGATCCCAATTGGCGCATTTATTCTGTGAATCCCAACCACCCGCCCCATTATATTGCGCCCACGGCCAATATCCATAAGGCTCTGATTAATGAAGGTTGTTTCGTTTATGGCAAGGTCAATCATTCCATCATCTTTTCCGGGGTCACCATTGCCGAGGAGGCTGAGATTAAAGACTCGGTGATCATGCCCAATGTCAAAATAGGCCGCCAAGTTAAAATTGAGAAAGCCATTATTGGCGTGGAGGCAATTATTGAAGACCATTGCCAAATCGGTAGCCAAACGGAAGAATGTCTGACGTGTCAGCATGCATGTTCAGGGATTACAGTGATTGAGGGACAGACAGTACTAAAAAAAGGCACGATCATTAGAAGGAATTGTAATGGGGTGAGTGTATGAAGGATGTCATGGGAATTGTCAATTTGATGGAGCATAATGATTTTCTGAAAGAAATTAGTTTTCATCGTCCTACTGCGGCCATCCCCTTTGGGGGTCGTTACCGGATGATTGATTTCATACTCTCCAATATGGTGAACTCTGGTATTAGAAACGTGAGTCTGGTTGTTCAACAAAAGTATCGGGCTTTAATGGACCATTTGGGCAGAGGCAAGGACTGGGATCTAGACCGCAAAAGAGACGGCTTGTTCTTTTTACCGCCGGTTCATTTATCTTCATCCCCCACCAGCAAGTGGGACTTTCGACATTTTCAATCTCATCTGGATTTTATAGATTATAGTAGACAAAGGTACGCATTGCTTGCTGGCCATAACATGCTCTGCAATATTAATTTTAAAGAAGCATTTCTTTTTCATAAAAAAATGAATGCAGATATTACCATCATTTATAAAGAAGCTGAGCAGCTACAGGAAGGTCTGACCCAGTGTTATGTTCTGGAAACTTCTCAGGATGGGCGTATCACAGATATAGAAGTGGCCCAAGGCTATACCAAGGGTGCTAAAATTTCCATGGAAATGTATATTATGGAGAAAGCGTTGCTGATGGATTTGATTGGCCGCTGTCATTCCCGTGGGGAATGTGATTTAGTGAGGGATGGTTTTATCAGGAATTTAAATCGACTACGCATTTACGGCTTCCACCATCAGGGTTATCTGGCCAAGATTGATTGCGTTCGGAGTTATTATCGACATAGCCTGGATTTGCTCAATCCGAGTGTCTCGCAGGAGCTGTTTTTCTCTAAGGGCTTGATCTATACCAAGGTAAAGGACGGGCCACCCACTAAGTACATGGAATCCTCCAAGGTACACAACTCTCTCATTGCCAATGGTTGCATTATTGAGGGACAGGTGGAGAATAGCATTATCTTTCGCAGTGTTAAGGTGGGCAAGGGAGCAGTGGTTAAGAACAGTGTTATCATGCAGCGGAGTACCATTGAGGAGGACGCGCTGTTAGAACACGTTATTGCAGATAAACGGGTACTTATCACCAGGGGGAAGCAGCTCAAAGGAGATGGCCAGTACCCCTTGGTGATTCAGAGAAGATCAATAATCTAGCAAGAAGCGAGGTGGAAAGGTATGACCATTTTGTTAGTGGCCGCCGAAGGGGTGCCTTTTGTAAAAACCGGTGGTTTAGCAGATGTTATTGGTTCGCTACCTCAGGAATTGAAAAAATTGGGTTTGGACGTCCGGGTCATGCTGCCTAAATATGGTGACATACCCGAACATTTTAAAATAGATATGACCCATTGTTGTGATTTTACCGTTCCCCTAAGTTGGCGTCAGCTGTATGGGGGTGTGCATCATTTAGAGTATGAAGGGGTACCCTTTTATTTTATCGATAATGAATACTATTTTAAAAGACCGGGTATTTATGGCTTTCCAGATGAAGGGGAACGTTTTGCCTTTTTTTGTCGGGCAGTATTAGAAGCCTTGCCTCACTTGGATTTTAGCCCGCAGATTATTCATTGCCACGATTGGCAGACCGGTATGATCAGTGTGTTGCTCAAAGCCTTCTATGGTGCACAGCCTGCCTATCAAGGAATACGCACGGTCTTTACCATTCATAATTTGGAGTACCAGGGATTGTTTCCGCATGAATTTTTAGAAGATGTGCTAGGCTTACCAGAGCGTTACTTTACCTGGGATGGAGTAGAATTTAATGGTCTGGTTAGCTTTATTAAGGGTGGCATCAATTTTTCCGATCTGTTGACCACGGTTAGTGAGAGTTATGCCCAGGAAATTCAATATCCTTTCTATGGTGCCAGGTTAGACGGACTATTACGGCAGCGTAAAGATGTATTACAGGGAATTTTAAACGGCATTGACACGAAAATTTATAACCCGGCAGAGGATCCCCATATTTGTGAGCCTTATAATTGGAAAAAACCGGCTCGTAAGCGATTAAATAAAGAGGAACTGCAAAAGAGATTGTCTTTGCCGGTGAGAAAGGATGTGCCGTTAATCGGCTTGGTCTCCAGGCTGGTTAGCCAAAAGGGATTGGATTTAATTGCTCATATCTGGGAAGAGCTTCTAGAGCAGGATGTGCAGCTGGTGGTGTTGGGTACCGGTGAACCCCGTTATGAAGAGCTTTTCCGTTATACCGCCGATAAATATCCGGATAAGGTATCGGCCAACTTGTTCTTTGATAATCAGCTGGCACACCAGATTTATGCCGGCTCCGATCTCTTTTTGATGCCTTCCCTTTACGAACCCTGTGGCCTGGGGCAATTGATCGCTTTGCGCTATGGTTCTTTACCCGTGGTCAGAGAAACCGGCGGCTTAAGGGATACAGTACAGCCCTATAATGAACATACCGGTGAAGGCAATGGCTTTACCTTCACTAATTACAATGCCCATGATCTCTTACATGTTCTAAAGGAAGCGGTTTCCCTTTATCAGCAGAGGACTATCTGGTCCAAGCTGGTAAAGAATGCTATGAAAGCTGATTTCAGTTGGTATAAATCTGCTCAAAAATATCAAAACTTATATAAGGAATTGGGATTAAAAAAGGATGATTAGTTTGGCCCAGACGTTGCTTTTTCATGATTCACAGGATCAGTTTTTTCGCAAGCCCTTTGGGGCTGTTCCTTGCGGCAAAAGGATCGAGTTGGTTTTGGCTATAAACAGCCTAATTCAGCCGGAGCGTGTTTTTCTGCGTCTTTGGAAATATGGTAGTCAGGAAGAAAAAATACCCATGCTGCTAGCAGAAAGCAGTGGGAATCGGCGGCTGTACCGCATCAGCTTTGAGGCACCGGAGAGGCCGGGCTTGCTGTGGTATTATTTCTTAGTGATCCAAGGGGAGGAAACCCTCTACTATGGCAATAATCCCGAGCAATGGGCTGGCATTGGTCAGATCTACGAGCAGGAACCGCCCTCCTATCAGGTGACGGTATATCAGCCGACGGCAGCTACGCCGCACTGGTTTAAGGATGCGGTAATGTATCAGATCTTTGTAGATCGCTTTTGTAATGGTTACGCAGAGGGAAAAATTCTCAATCCCAAACCGCACTGTGTGATGTATTCGAATTGGCAAGACACGCCTCGTTACGGACATGATCCGGTGACTGGCAAGACAGTTTGCTACGATGTTTTTGGCGGTAATTTATATGGTGTGTTAAAAAAGCTGCCCTACTTAAAAGAACTGGGTGTAACCGTTATTTATTTTAACCCGATTTTTGAAGCCGCCAGTAATCACAAATATGATACAGGTGACTATAAAAAGATAGACCCGATGTTTGGCGATAACGAATTGTTCAAGGAACTTTGCAGCCAAGCTAAGGCAGAGGGTATCTCCATTATTTTGGATGGTGTGTTCAGCCATACCGGCAGCGATAGTGTGTATTTTAATCGAGAGAATCGTTATCCCTCTGTCGGGGCCTATCAAGCCAAGGATTCTCCTTACTATTCGTGGTACCGTTTTGTAGATTGGCCACACCAATATGATTGTTGGTGGGATGTTGACACACTGCCCAATGTTAATGAAGAAGATCCTTCCTATCAGGAATTTATTATTACTGGGGAAGACAGTGTCATCAAATATTGGATGAAGCTGGGGGTCAAAGGCTGGCGTTTGGATGTGGCCGATGAATTACCAGGGGCATTTATTAAGAAGATTCGTACTGCTATGAAACAAACAGATCCAGAGTCGGTGCTCATTGGGGAGGTGTGGGAAGACGCCTCCAATAAGGTAAGTTACAGTGAACAGCGGGAATACCTACTGGGGGAAGAGCTGGATTCAGTGATGAATTACCCCTTCCGCAGTCTTTGGCTGGACTTTTTGACGGGTCGCCAAAGTGCCCAGCAGACCCAGCGCCACTTAATGAAACTCTATGAAAATTATCCATTAGAGCATTTTTATTCTACCATGAATATCATTGGTACCCACGATGTGGAGCGGGCCCTTACCCTGCTCAGTGATGCACCGCCGACAGAAACCCTAAGCCGGGAAGAACAAGAAAGGTATCAGCTAACGCCGGAACAAACAAAACTCGGTATGGCCAGGCTTAAACTGCTGTCCCTAATCCAGATGACCTTCCCGGGGGTTCCTTGTATTTACTACGGCGACGAAGCGGGGCTGCAAGGCTATAAAGACCCTTTAAATCGTAGAGCCTATCCCTGGGGAGAGGAAAATCAGGACCTGCTTGCCTGGTATAAAAAGATCATTGCCTTAAGACACCAACATGATGCCCTCAAGACAGGACAATGGAACCCTTTGATTTTGCAAGGGCAGGTATATGGGTATAGTAGAAGGATAGAAAAGGGAACAGATGTCTTTGGCAGGACCAAAAGAAATGGTACCTTGCTGATCATTATTAATGCTGATGTAAAGAAGGAAGTAACCTTGTCTATCAATGTTGGGCAGTGGTGTAGTGGCACTTTGGTAAACTTATTAGAGGAAGGTGAGCGCTGGCGGGTTGAGGATGGATTGCTACAACTCTCCCTCGGGCCGCTGACCGGCAAATTGTTACTAGAAGAGGGATAAGATGATTTTCAACAGGAAAAGCGGCATACTTCTTCATCCTACTTCATTACCTTCCCGTTTTGGTAGTGGAGATTTAGGACGGGAAGCCTATGAGTTTGTGGATTTTCTTACCAGAAGTGGGCAAAAACTCTGGCAGATACTGCCCCTGAACCCACCCGGTTACGGAGAATCTCCCTTTCAGTGTTATTCTGCCTTTGCGGGTAATCCCTTGCTCATTAGCCTGGACCAGCTCCAGGAACAGGGACTCTTAACCCAGGAAGAGTTGGCAGCAGTACCTTTCTTCAACCGGGATAAAGTGGAGTTTGCAAAGGTTTGGCAGTATAAAGAAAGACTTTTTCGGCAGGCCCATCGTAGGTTTAAGAAGTGTCAACCCAGTGCAGCGTACCAAGCCTTTCTAAAAGCTAGTCATTGGCTGGCGGATTATGCTTTGTTTATGGCTCTCAAACAGCATTTCCATGGCCTCCCCTGGAATGAGTGGGATGTCCCCTTGGCTCTTCGCCAGAGTAAGTCCATGGCGGAGAGCCGCAGGCTGTTTGAGGAAGAAATTCAATACCAGAGTTTTTTGCAGTTCACCTTCTTTAACCAGTGGATGGCACTGAAAGGTTACGCGAATAACCAGGGCATCCACATCATTGGTGATCTGCCAATTTTTGTTTCCTACGACAGCAGTGATGCTTGGGTTAACCCGCAGTTATTTGAATTAGACGAAAGAGGTAAGCCGATTAAAGTAGCGGGTGTGCCACCAGATTACTTTAGTCAAACCGGGCAGCTTTGGGGTAATCCTCATTACAAGTGGCGGGAAATGGAGAAAGATCACTATCGTTGGTGGAGAGAACGCTTCCAAGGGTTGCTACAAACGGTGGATATCGTTCGGATTGACCATTTCCGAGGCTTTGCAGCCTACTGGGAAATTCCCGCCGGGGAAGCAACAGCCATTAATGGTCGCTGGGTTAAAGGACCGGGAGAAAAGTTTTTTTCTACGATCATTCAATACCTGGGAAATATCCCGGTGATAGCAGAGGATTTAGGCGTTATCACACCCGAAGTGGTGGCTTTAAAAGAACAGTTTGAATTTCCGGGTATGAAAATTCTCCATTTTAACTTGCATCGGGGAGAAAAAGAGAAATTCTTGCCGGAACATTATGAGCCTAATTCGGTAGTCTATACCGGCACTCACGATAACGATACCACCTTGGGCTGGTATCAGAAACTTATGCCGGTAGATAAGGAGTTTTTAGCGGCCTATTTGCAGTTGGAACCAGCAAGTGTGGAAAAGGACATCTGCTGGCAGCTGATTAAGGTGGCCAGTCATAGCAACTCCAACACAGCCATTATTCCGCTGCAGGATGTACTCGGACTAGGAAGCGAGGCCCGTATGAATTATCCTGGTACTGTCGAGGACAACTGGCAGTGGCGTTTTCGTTCAGGTGCCTTGACAACGGAAATAGAGCATAGGCTGGCAACACTTACGAAAGCTGCCGGGAGGTAAAAGAAGGAGTCAGAAGTTTTTTTACACTTTCAGAAAGTATAAAATTTCTAGAAAGTATAAGAAAAACTAAGGCTTCCGCCGGTATCTTAAAACTTGGCGCAAGCCAAGTTTTTCTAGTTTTTAAGATGCGTATATTCCATTATTTGTCGAAAAGTGTTAGAATCGTAGGCAAATTCATACAATTTTATGCAGCAGCGTTGATTTTCGGATTTGAAGGAGGGGCAAGATGTATCCGTACCGTACCGTATCCGTTATTC
>CAMKDG010000159.1 GCA_946411205.1 uncultured Desulfotomaculum sp. | reverse complement strand
CTGTTCCCATCCCGAACACAGCAGTTAAGCCCTTCAGGGCCGATGGTACTTGGGACGTAAGTCCCTGGGAGAGTAGGTCGTCGCCAGAGTAATTTTAAAGAAAGCCTAACAGTTAGCATAAACTGTTAGGCTTTTTATTTTGCCTAAAAAACCACGTAGGGACGACCAAAGGTCGTCCCTACAAAAATCAATGACTTAATTAAACATTAAATCGGAAGTGCATGATATCTCCATCCTGTACAACATATTCTTTACCCTCTAAACGAACTTTGCCTCTCTCTTTGGCTTGTACCATAGAGCCGGAGGTAACCAAGTCTTGGTAAGAAACAACTTCAGCCCGGATAAAACCACGTTCAAAGTCGGTATGAATAACGCCAGCTGCTTGGGGTGCCTTGGTGTCTGCTGTTACAGTCCAGGCCCTTACTTCTTGAACGCCAGCGGTGAAATAGGTGCGTAGTCCTAATAGTTCATAAGAGGCGCGAATTAATTTATCCAGTCCAGATTCCTCTAGTCCAAGCTCCTCCAGAAACAATTGTTTTTCGTCACCTTGTAATTCAGCAATTTCAGACTCCAATTTGGCAGAGACAGGAACCACAGTGGCATTCTCCAGGGCAGCAAGACTCTTAACCTGTTGAAAGAATACATTTTCTTCTAAATCAATTAAATCATTTTCTCCAATATTGGTTATATAGATGATTGGCTTAATGGTTAATAGATGAAAGAATCTTACTACTTTCATTTCTTCATCAGTAAACGAAATGCTTCTGGCTGGTTTGCCCTGGGTCAGGGCTTCATCCAATATTCGTTGGATTAATTGGTATTCCATTTTAGCTTGCTTATCCTGGGACTTAAGTTTGCTGGACAGACGTTCCTGACGGCGTTCCAGGCTTTCTAAATCAGCTAAAACCAGTTCTAAGTTAATGACTTCGATATCGTTAAGGGGATCCACTTTCCCGGCCACGTGAGTAATATCATCATCGATAAAGCACCGAACCACCTGAGCGATTGCATCTACTTCCCGAATATGAGACAAGAATTTATTGCCTAAGCCCTCACCACGGCTGGCACCTTTTACTAAACCAGCTATATCAACAAATTCAAAGGTAGTGGGAACGGTTTTTTTGGGTACTACCAGTTCCGTAAGTTTATCTAAGCGATTATCAGGAACAGTTACGACGCCCACGTTTGGTTCAATGGTACAAAAGGGATAGTTGGCAGATTCAGCACCTGCTTGGGTAATGGCATTAAATAAGGTAGACTTTCCGACATTGGGTAACCCAACGATGCCGCATTTTAAAGACATTCTTTTTCGCTCCTTGCATGATTTAAATTAGCACACCCTTAAAAGTATAGTGATTAAGAACCGGTAAGGCAAGTAAAATAGTAGATTGAATCCCCCACAGTGGTTACACCGTGGAGGATTCTGATTTCATAACCAAAATTCTGGATATTTTCTTTGCGAAGAGCAGTTATTAACTAAAACAGCGATTACCACGAGCAGAAAGGCACCCAATCCTACCGGTGAAAGAATATAGTCAAAGCTTTGACCGGTGTAGACGGCCACAAAGGCGGTGGCACCCCCAGGTGGGTGCAGGGTATGGGTCATATTCATGAAAAAAATTGCCAAGGTCACTGCTAAGGCAATGGTCCACCATTGATGACCCAGCCATTGATAAACAACAACCCCTGCAGTGGCGGATACCAAATGGCCACCTATGACATTGCGTGGTTGGGCCATTGGAACCTGACAGGCTGCATACAGTAAGACCGCTGAGGCACCTAAAGAGGGAACCAGTAAGGGGATGTTATAGTAGGTATTTAAGATGGCAATTAGGCTAATGCCTAAAAAACTGCCAACAGCAGTTAGTAGATGGCTTTTCAAGTTAACGGCTTTATGAGCGGGACAATTTCCTCCCCGCATTTTGCATATGTAGGATTTGAGATTTTCTTGTGCTGAAGAGTGATTTGTTATCTCAAGGATTTTGCTTTGTTCCAAACGTATGCACCTCCAGAAGTAGTTTACTATTAATTGAAATAATAAGCAGTTATGCTTATCACAGTTTAGAGGTCATATACCTGACTATCCAAAAAAATTTACAAATTTATCATATTTTTGTAATGAAAAAATGGTACACTAATCAAAAGTTGTTGTAACCTAAATTTGCGTGATAAGTTTGCAGAGCTAGGGAATGATAAGATGTGAGGTGAAGGATATGTTTCAAATTAAAGACAAAATATATTGGGTCGGTTATAAGGATTGGGATTTAAAAAAATTTCATGGGGATGAATATTCTACTCACCGGGGCTCTTCTTACAATTCTTATATGATTGCAGATGAGAAAATTGCCTTAGTTGATACTGTTTGGACACCTTACCATGAAGGTTTTGTTGAGGAAATTGACAAGATGTTTGGCCTAGATAAAATCGACTTAATTGTGGTTAACCATTGTGAAGTGGATCATGCGGGTAGTTTGCTATACTTGATGGAAAAAATACCGAATACCCCGATTTATTGTACCAAAAAAGGCGCCGAAATGATGAAGAAGCATTATCATCAAGATTGGAACTTCCAAACGGTGAAAACAGGTGACAGTGTAGATCTGGGGCAATATAAATTAGTGTTTGTTGAGGCACCCATGCTGCACTGGCCGGATACGATGATGACGTATGTCCAAGGAGCAAATCTTCTGCTATCGAACGATCCCTTTGGACAACATCTGGTCTCACCCTATTATTTTAATGATCAAGTGAACCAGGGAGAATTATATTATGAGGCAACAAAGTATTATGCCAACATTATTACACCTTTTAATAAATTGGTGAAAGCCAAAATTAATGAACTAAAATCTTTAAATCTACCCATAGACATGATTGCACCCAGTCATGGTGTTATCTGGCGAGATAACCCAATGCAAATTGTTGAACAATATGAGGCCTGGGCCAGCAATTATCATGATGGTTCGGTGACGATTTTATTTGATACCATGTGGGGTGCCACCAAGAAAATGGCGTTGGCCATAGCCCGTGGTTTAGAGAACCAGGGTGTACCAGCCAAAGTAATTAACACCGCCAAATTTGATAAGAATGACATTATTGCAGAAGTGTTCCGTTCCAAGGGAATTATTGTAGGAAGTTCTACCATTAATAACGGTATTCTTTCCTCGATGGCTGCTATCCTAGAAATTATTAAGGGGCTCAAGTTTAAAGAAAAAATAGCGGCTACTTTTGGCTCCTATGGTTGGAGCGGTGAAGCGACAAAGATTATGGAAGAGTGGCTGAAGAACTCCGGTTTTGAGATCGTGCAGGAGCCAAAGAAATTCCTCTGGGATCCTACTGGAGAAGAACTAGAAGAATGTATCCTCTTTGGGGAGGAGTTTGCTGCCAAGATAAAATCGTTTATCGCACCGGAACGGACGGTGAAATAACCATGAGTGAGAACTGCCTGAACCTTTCTACGATCGTTGAATTAGCTGCCGGTAATAGTGAAAAAGGGGTGCAATACTATCGAAAGATGAAGGAGAATGCCGAAGACCTCATTGCTCGAGATATCTTTCACCGCCTAGCGGAGGAAGAAGAGGAGGAGCGGCGTGCTCTTCTTAAGGTGGCGCAAATAGAAGCTGCTAAAGGGCAGGTAAATCTTGATGAAAAGACTTATTGTTATTTATGTGCCTTGGGAAATGAATTAAATTTTCCCCATAGAGATACTAAAGTATTTACGGCCATAAATCCCCGGGAGGCCTTTGAGATCGGTATTGAAGCGAAGAAGGATGGTATTCTACTGTACCATGAGTTTCTCCAAAGATGTGTTTCTGACGAAGCGAAGAATATTTTGCACCATTTAATTGAAAGTGAACAAAGGCACCTGTTGGAACTGCGGGATACGATGTATGAAATCTGTCCAGATGGATGTAAGTATTACCATAAAAGTGGTAATACTGTGGCTAGGGGATAAATATAAATAAAACCCCTAGTAAAGAATTATTTAATAAGGGAGGAGAGTGCATTATGTCTAAGTATGAATGCGTTTGCGGCTATATCTACGATCCCGCCAAAGGGGAAGGAGATATTCCGGCTGGTACTGCTTTTGAGGATCTACCAGAGGATTATATTTGTCCCGAATGTGGTTTAGGGAAAGATGCCTTTACCGAGATCGAATAACGTATCAACTAAGTTGAAAAGAAAAAGGCTTGCGACCCCTTGGGTTCGCAAGCCTTTTTAGCGAAATTAACGAGCTGGATTAGCCCAGCATTTTAGCGAGATCAGCCTTAGCATCACCACTAATGAGCTGCAAGCCGAAAGCGTTTTGAAGAACTTCCACCACGCCGGGAGCCAGGAAGGCCGGGGCACTGGGACCAACGTACATGTTCTTAACGCCCAGGCTAAAGAGGCCAAGGAGGATGGCTACAGCCTTCTGCTCAAACCAGGACAGTACAATGGTTAGCGGTAGATCATTAACTCCGCAGTTGAAGGCTTCAGCCAAAGCCAGAGCGATCTTAACGGCAGAACCCGAGTTGTTGCACTGACCTAAGTCTAAGAAACGGGGAATGCCAGTTCCTTCGATCGTACCGAAGTCAACATCATTAAACCGAAACTTACCGCAAGAAGTGGTCAGAATTACGCAATCCTTGGGAATGGTCAGAGCCAGTTCTCTGAAATAATCCCTGCCCTTGGTAGGAGCATCACAGCCAGCAATGACGAAGAAACGCTTGATTTTACCTGCTTTGACAGCTTCCACAATTTGCGGAGCCAGAGGGAGCACATTCAAGTGGTGAAAACCAGTGGTAAAGGTTTGGGTTTCTTCGGAGGAACCGTTAATTTTGGTAACGATCTTCTTCCACAGGCCATCAGCAGGAGCGCCTGGCAGAGCAAGAGCCTTTTCAATAACCGGCGCAAAATCCAGACCTTCAATCATTTGTACACCTGCCAGACCGGTGATGCCGTAGCAGAACATACGGTCAGCGTAGGTGGCGTTGCCTCTGATGGGCATAATGCAGTTGGTGGTGGCCAGGATGGCACCGGGAAAAGCTTCGAATACTTGTCTTTGATCATACCAGGCTTTACCCACATTACCCTTCAGGTGTTTGAATTTATTCAGCTCAGGGTAACCGTGGGCAGGCAGCATTTCAGAGTGGGTGTAAATATTAATGCCTTTGCCTTCGGTTTGCTTAAGCAGTTCTTTTAAAGCCAGTAGGTCGTGACCGGTAACTAGGATGCACTTGCCTTCTACTTTGTCGTTAGTAACAGCCACGGGGGAAGGAATGCCTAGGGTGTCTAGATGAGCCTTATCTAATAAATCCATAGCCTTCACAGTGGCAGTACCTACATTAAGAGCCATTTTAATCGTTTCATCCAGGTTAAAGCTAACGTTGGTCAGCGTGGAGAACAGTGCTTCTTCCATAATCTTATTGATTTCAGGATCTGTGTAGCCCAGCTCTCTGGCATGGTAGGCGTAAGCTGCTACACCTTTTAGACCAAAAATAATAGTATCTTGTAAGCTGGCAATATTTTCATCTTTGCCGCATACACCAATTTTGGTGCAACCGCCTTTAGGGGTTTGTTCACATTGGTAGCAAAACATAGTTTCATCCTCCTGTTTTGTCTAGTATTTTGTTCGGCCTTGTTGGGCCGCGTTTGTTGTCTGATAGTATCATACCGAAAGACAAGGCTGCAGGATGTGACTGTAGTCATGTAGGAGCTGTGATATTACTCACAGTTAGTTGGCCTTTCGCCATTGGCTTTAAAGAGCAAATAAAATGACCCCATAGGGGGTCATGAATCGCCAGGTTATTCTCTTACAGGTTCACTTGGCGTTAAGGTTTCTTCTTCAATTCGCTTCGGACGAGGCGGGCGAGGACCAAGGTATTGATAATAGTTGCATTCTACCCGACCGTTATAAAGCTTACGTTTTTTATCTGCAGGCTTTCCGAAGTACCGCTCAAACTCCTCGAAGGAAGAGATAACAAAGCATGACCAAAGATCCAAAGAACCGTAGGTTTGGCTTAACTCTTCTGTGAGCTTTTTTACCTCGGCAAGTTCACCTAATCGTTGTCCATAGGGTGGGTTGGTAATAATAAAACCATATTTTTGTTTACTGCGTACCTTAGCTACCGGCACTCGTTGAAAGTGGATGGAATCTTCTACGCTGGCCTGTTTTGCATGATAACGAGCCAGACTTAGTACTTCATCGCTGATATCGGTGCCATAAATGCGCAGCTTATGATCACGAACTTCAGATTCCAGAGCTTCTTTACGGGACTTAACCCATAAATCCTTGGCGAGGATGGGCCAAGCTTCTGCGGCAAAATTTCGGCTAATACCAGGAGCAATATTGTGCCCGATGAGGGCTGCCTCAATGGCAATGGTGCCGGAGCCACAAAAGGGGTCCAATAACACTCGGTCTGGATACCAGCGGGCAATGGACAAGAGTCCGGCAGCAAGGGTCTCTTTTAAAGGGGCCTGAGAGGATAATTTGCGGTAGCCTCTTTTATGTAAACCTGCTCCGCTGGTATCAATGGTCAGGGTGACCATGTCTTTGAGCAAAGCGACTTCGATGGTGTAGCGTGGGCCAGTTTCTTCAAACCAATCTTTTTTATAACGCTGCTTCATTTTTTCTACAATGGCTTTTTTAACAATGGCCTGGCAGTCTGGTACACTGTGTAACTGGGACTTGATTGATTTTCCTTCCACAGGAAAGTTAGCGTCCTCGGGTAACCAATCTGGCCAGGGTAATGCCTTGGTTTGCTGGAATAACTCCTCGAAGGAAGTGGCTTTAAACTCACCCATCTTTACCAGGACCCGGTCTGCTGAACGCAGCCAAAGGTTGGTCCGGCAAATCGCTGCTTCATCCCCGAGGAAGGTTACCCTGCCATTTTCTACGGTAGTTTCATAGCCTAGCTTTTTCACTTCATGGG
>CAMKDG010000158.1 GCA_946411205.1 uncultured Desulfotomaculum sp. | reverse complement strand
AACGGCTAAGTTCGCCACAGATGCCTTTATTCCTGTGGTAGGTGGTATGTTTTCCGATGCTTTGGATGCCGTGATCGGTTCCTCGTTATTAATTAAAAATGCTGTGGGTATAGTCGGCGTCATTATCATTTTTATCTTGACCATTTTGCCGATGTTAAAGATTTTTGCTGTGGCTTTTATCTATAAGCTGGCGGGAGCCCTGATTCAACCGGTGGGGGACAAGCAAATGGCCGACTGCCTCACTGGCTTAGGGAAAAGCCTGCTGTCGGTTTTTGCAGCGGTGGCCACCGTAGGGTTGCTGTTTTTCTTCGCCATTACCATTATTGTGGGAATGGGCGATTTAATGACCATGTTACGGTAAAGAGGGGTGGTGATGAGTTGGAAAGTATCAAGGCGTTGGTACAGGTTTTAGTCATCATCATCGTTATGGCGGTATTTATTGAAATGTTGTTACCCAGCAGTATTATGCATGACTATGTCAAGTTGGTGATGGGCTTGCTGGTAATTGTCGTGGTGCTGGAAGCGGGGGCCACCCTGCTAAAACAGGATTTTAAGTTTGCCTTACCTGCCTTACAACAAAATTCCCCAGGCCCTCCCCTAGCAACCATTATCGGGGAGGGACAGAGATTGGCTAGTAAAAATAAAGAACAGGCTCTGGCAGAGTACCAGCAGGGTTTAGCGCAACAAGTACTGGCCCTGGCAAGATTACAAAATGGCTTAAACGTAACCAATGCACAAGTAAAAACCACTGGCAACCCCGAGGATCCTGAATATGGCCGTTTAGCCGGTGTGGTGTTAGAAGTCTCTGACTCTTCGATTGAAGGTGGTTCTCATACCGTAGAAAAGGTGAGCCCTGTGGAGGTTACCGTAGGGGCCAATGGTTCGGTAAAGGATACCACGGCCACTACCCTGGTAAACAGTGACCAAGCTAAAAAACTAGCCCAGACAGTGGCAAATTTTTATAACATACCTGTGGAACAGGTGCAAGTAGTGCGGGTTGCTACGGAGTGATGGAGACGGTATGTCGAATGGGTGGTGCAGTGTTATCGGTCATCAGCTGATGGCCGAAAGCAGATTCAAAAGGAGGTAACCCTATGAGTTTTTTAAATAACTTTTTCGGAGCTCCAGGCTCCGACGGACCACACAAAGAACAAGCCAAAAAACTAAAATGGTTGGCTGTTACAGCGTTGCTTGGTATTTGCCTCCTATTTGTAGGCAGCCTGGGAAAGGACAAGGCGGCCAAAGTTCCTACTCCGGAAAAAGAGAATGCTGTGGTTAAGCAGGAGAGGCAGACAACCGAACAGAAGGCTATGGCCACCGAGGAAGATTATTTGGCAGAGAAACTATGCAAAATGCTAGAAGAGGTGGAAGGTGCAGGTAAGGTGAAGGTAACCGTGCGTTTAGACACATCTACTCAAACGGAATTCGCAGTAAATACCAGTACAGGTAAGAAAACCACCCAGGAAAAGGATCAGTCTGGTGGTACTCGAGTTCTCACAGAGGACACCGATACCGGGCAACTGGTGCTAGTCACTCGTAATGGAGAAGAAACTCCGGTGATGAGCCGAGAGATTGCGCCCAATGTAGCTGGCGTACTGGTAGTAGCAGAAGGTGCCAGTGATCCCCAAGTTAAGGCCCAGTTATTCCGAGCTACTCAAGTGGCATTAGGTGTAGAGTCCCATAAAGTAATCGTGATGGCCAGGAAGGCAGGTGAATAATTATGTCTAAGCGGTATTGGTTTCTCGGACTATTAACAGTGGCAGGAGTTGCTCTGTTAGCTGTAGGGTGGCAGGGTGGTATGAATAAAGTAAACCACGCTGTTAAGCAGGCGAATTCTGTTAGTGTTGAGAAAAAAACAGATCAACAAACAAAGGATGACATTCTCATCAAGCCTGACACGAAGCCCTCTGGCAATGCAGTGGAGGTAAAGCAGGAGAACAATACTAAAATAGATGATGCAATGAAAACGGGCAGCGGTTTCTTCGTAGAATACCGGTTAGAACGGGAGAGAAGTAGGGGACAGCAAATTGAAATTGCTCGGGAAATTATCAACAATACCAATTCTGACCCAGAGGTTCGTAAAAAGGCCCAGGAACAAATGTATCAAATTAGTGATGTTTTGCAAAAGGAACTGGAGATAGAAAGTCTCATCCGAGCTAAAGGCTATACAGATTCCGTGGTATTCCTAGAGGGGAAAACTGTCACTGTGGTTATCCAATCGAAAGATCTTAATCAAGAGGATGCGATGAAGATTAGTGACTTAGTATCCCGCAGTACCCAGGTTAGTCCACAGAATATCGTGATCATACCGAAGTATTAGGAACTGGGCTTAAAGGAGTGGTCATTTTATTGACCAAAATGCTTTTCCAAAAGCCGATAGCCGATGCTTAAACAACCTTTTGACTTTACGGTAACTCTTTGCTACCATAGAAAAAGTTGGTACAAAAACTAAAATACTGGTACGAGCCATAGAAATATTGTATACTTATCTTTACTTGGTAGCCAAATTCTCACTCCTTCTATATAATTTACATTGTAGCTATATTCAGTCTTTATTACACAGCTGATAAATACTCTCAGGTTGTTGACTTGCATAATAACCTGAGTTTTCTATTGTTTTTAGTCGGGAGGGGAATTTATGTCACATCGTTTAAAAATTACCGATACAACCTTACGTGATGGGCATCAAAGCCTGTGGGCTACTCGTATGGCCACGGAAGATATGCTGCCCATTCTGGAGAAACTGGACCAAATGGGCTACCATTCTCTGGAGGTATGGGGCGGAGCAACCTTTGATGTTTGCCTGCGTTTTCTCAATGAAGATCCTTGGGAACGTCTTCGTCTGATTAAAAAACATGTTAAAAACACGCCTCTGCAAATGTTGCTACGGGGTCAATCATTGCTTGGCTATATGCACTACCCCGATGATGTGCTGGAAGCTTTCATCCATAAAACAGTTGAAAGCGGTATGGATATTATCCGTATTTTTGATGCCCTCAATGACATTCGCAATATGGAAAAAGCGTTACAGGTCACTAAGCGGACCGGTGCCCACGCGCAGGCTACCGTAGTTTATACCGTCAGTCCTGTGCACACCATTCAGCACTATCTAGATACAGCCCTTCGTTTGGAAGAAATGGGTGCCGATTCTATCTGCATTAAAGATATGGCTGGTCTGTTGGCTCCCTTTAAGTCCTACGAATTGGTAAAGCTCTTTAAAGCCCACTTGAGTGTGCCGGTGCAACTGCATTGTCATTACATTGGTGGTATGGCTGTGGGGGCTTATCTCAAAGCTGCTGAAGCAGGGGTAGATGTGGTAGATACTGCCTCGGTTCCCATGGCATTTGGTGCGTCCCAACCGCCGGTTGAGACAGTTGTCCGGGCTTTTAAAGGTACTCCCTATGATACCGGATTAAGTATTAAATCCTTGTTTGAGGTAGCTCAATATTTTGAAGATCTCCGCAAGGAATTGGGTCAGCAGCGCGGCGTTACCCGGATTAACGATATGCGGGTATTTGAACATCAGGTACCTGGTGGTATGATTTCCAATCTAGTATCTCAGTTAGAACAACAGAAGGCCCTGCATCGTTTGGATGAAGTGCTGGAGGAAATTCCCCGCGTCAGGGAAGAATTGGGTTACCCACCCTTGGTTACCCCCACCAGTCAGATTGTGGGTACCCAGGCGGTGCTGAATGTACTCACCGGGCAACGCTATAAACTGATACCCGGTGAAGTGAAAATGTATATTGAGGGCTGGTATGGTCAGCCCCCAGCTACCATTGATCCTGCCATCAGCCGTAAGGTTTTGGGAGATAAGGAACCCATCACCTGCAGGCCGGCTGACTTACTGGAACCCAAACTGGATAAACTAAGGGAAGAAATAAAAGATTTGGCCATTAGCCAGGAAGATGTACTGTCCTATGCCATGTTCCCCCAGGTAGCCCGTAAATTTTTCGAGGCCCGTAAAAAGGGAGAAACCGGACCGCAGCGTAAGGCAGAATCTGTTAAGCCGGGAGCGCCGGCCGATGCTAGTGGCACCAAGAGGACCAAGGAGGCCAAAAACGTGAATCTTAGCGAATTAAAAGAACTAATTAAAGTATTAGATCAAACCGATATAACTGAAATAGATTTAGAGAGTGATGGTGTAAAAGTATCTATTCGTAAGGGTGGTAAAGTATCTGCCACGGTGGCCGCTCCTGCGGCAGCACCCGTGGGGGGAGCGCCGGTTACCGAAGCAGGTAAGGCTCCGGAACTTCCAACCACTACGATGGTGGTAGCCAACCCTGTGGAAACTGCTCAGCCTGCTGAAGATTTAATCCCAGTTACTGCGCCCATGGTTGGCACCTTTTATCAGTCCCCTGCACCGGATGCGGACCCCTTTGTTAAAGTGGGAGATACTGTAAAACTAGGTCAACCCTTATGCATTATTGAAGCGATGAAATTAATGAACGAAATCGAAGCCGAAGTGGCTGGAGAAATCGTTGAAATTCTGGCAGAGAATGGCCAGCCAGTAGAATATGGACAAAAAATGTTCTTGATTAGAAAAAAGTAGGGAGATCACATGTTTAAAAAGATTTTAATAGCAAACAGGGGAGAAATAGCACTACGGATTGTCCGTGCCTGCCAGGAGCTGGGAATCAAGACGGTCATGGTCTATTCTGAGGCAGATCGGGACAGCTTGCCGGTACGTCTAGCCGATGAAGCCTATTGCATTGGGCCGGCTCCCTCCGGTAAAAGTTATTTAAATATCACGAATATTATTAGTGCAGCGGAAGTTTCCGGGGCAGATGCCATTCATCCGGGTTATGGTTTTCTGGCAGAGAACGCTAATTTTGCAAGTATTTGTGAAGACTGTGGTATCGCCTTTATTGGGCCTTCACCCCATGCCATCGAATATATGGGTAACAAAGCCTTAGCACGCAGCACGATGATTAAAGCGGGTGTGCCGGTGGTGCCAGGTTCCGAGGCAGCCATCACGAGTGAGCAGGAAGCATTGGCAACTGCCAAGGAGATTGGCTATCCGGTATTAATTAAAGCCTCTGCCGGTGGCGGTGGGCGCGGTATGCGAGTAGCGCATAGCGAAGAAGATTTAGTAAAAGCTATCAATACCGCTAGGAACGAAGCCCAGGCTGCCTTTGGCAACGGAGATGTCTATCTGGAAAAATATGTAGAGCAACCTCGCCATATCGAATTTCAAGTATTGGGGGACAAAGAAGGAAACATTGTCTACCTGGGCGAAAGGGATTGCTCTGTCCAACGCCGTAACCAGAAGGTTATAGAAGAAGCCCCTTCGGTGGCTCTATCGCCCTCTTTACGTCGGAAAATGGGTGACATAGCCGTTAAAGCAGCCAAGTCAGTGGGTTACTATAATGCTGGCACAGTGGAATTTCTCTTAGATAAGCATAACAAATTTTATTTCATAGAGATGAACACCCGTATTCAGGTGGAGCATCCCGTAACCGAATTAATTACTGGCATTGATTTGCTGAAAGAACAAATTCGTATAGCAAATGGAGAACCACTGGGTTATGGCCAAAACGATATCCGCATCGACGGTTGGGCCATGGAGTGCCGCATTAATGCCGAAGACCCGGATAAAAACTTTATGCCCCATCCCGGTACTATTGAGTTATATCATCCCCCAGGGGGCCCTGGGGTGCGGGTAGATAGTGCCGCCTTTGCCGGGTACAAGATCCCTCCCTTTTATGATTCTATGATTGGCAAGTTAATCGTTTGGGGGCGCGATCGAGATGAGGCCATCCGACGGATGCAGCGGGCATTGGATGAATTTGTGGTGGAAGGAGTACCTACGACCATTTCTTTTCACAAAAAGGTCCTGAATAATGCCTTCTTTAGACGCGGAGAGGTTTACACCAACTTTATTCAAAGACGCATTTTACCTGAACAATAACCCTTTGTTGTGGTTAATTGCCAAAATATGCTATAATACAGTTGTCTCAATAATGGCAAAAATGGAGGTGTAACCATGGAAGATAATAAGCGTGATATTGTGGTGATGACTCCGCAGGATGGTCTGGGCGGTATTCGCATTGCCGATGATGTGGTGGGAATTATCGCAGGCATGGCAGCAACCGAAGTACCCGGAGTGGCTGGTATGAGTGGTGGCATTGGCGGCGGTATTGCTGAGATGCTTGGCCGTAAGAACCTGTCCAAAGGAGTTAAGGTGGAGGTAGGCGAAAAGGAAGCCGCCGTAGACCTGTTTGTTATTGTAGAATTTGGTGTACGGATTCCTGATATAGCCACGCAAATTCAAATGAATGTAAAACGGGCTATTGAAGGTATGACCGGCCTCACTGTCGTGGAAGTAAATATCCATGTACAAGGAGTAACCTTCGCTACCAGCGAGCAGAAAGAAGAAGAACCAAATCGCGTAAGATAATTGAAAATATGACTAACCGCAGTCGGAACCAATGTGCCCATTGGTTCCGCATTTTATATTTATAACTTAATATAACTATAGTATGCTAGGAAAAAATCTTTTATTTTTGTGCTCTATATAGTATTATAGTAAAAGGAGGGAGTGGCATGACCCCCTTTGACCGTGGGTTACTAATGATCTATACCGTAGTAACAACCGTTTTAAGTTCGTTGTTACTTATGATTATCACTGGTTGGTGGCAACAACCCCTGTATTTTCTTTGGCAGGGCCCCTATGTGTATAATGAACAACTATATCTTGCCCTTATTTTTGCTGTGTTGCTCCTTATGGGATTGCGCCTTTTCTGGGTATCCTTGACTCGGCGAAATAATGCAGGAGGCAAGGCTGTGGTTCATGACTATAAGCTAGGACAGGTACGTATTTCTGTACTGGCCATTGAAAATTTAGTAAAAAAAGCAGTTGGTCAGCTGCCTGGGGTTAAAGAAGTTAAGCCCCGAGTGGTGGAGCATCAAAAGGGCATGGGTTTACACATCCGGGTCGTGGTAACCCCGGATATTAGCATACCTGAGGTTAGCCGTGAAATTCAGCAAAAAGTGCAAGAATATCTAGCCCAAACAACGGGTATCACAGTGAGCGAAATCAAGGTAATTGTCGATAATATATCAAGCACCCGTCCTCGGGTAGAATAACCTAATGGAGGAGGGTGTACATAATGTGG
>CAMKDG010000157.1 GCA_946411205.1 uncultured Desulfotomaculum sp. | reverse complement strand
CAATGTTAATGTATCGGACGAGCAGGCTATGGTAAACTTGATTAACCAGGAACGCAAGGCAGCAGGATTGCAGCCTTTAGCATACGACGAAGCATTAACAGAGCAAGCTCGCTTAAAAGCACAGGATATGGTTACCAACAATTATTTTGGCCATACCTCTCCGACTTACGGTTCTCCCTTTGATCAAATGAAGAGTGCCGGTATTTCCTACCGCTATGCAGGTGAGAATTTGGCTGGTTCTCCCGATGTAAACACCGCTCATAAAAATCTCATGAATTCACCTACTCATAAGGCTAACATTCTAAAAGCCGAGTATACCAAGGTTGGTGTCGGTGTGATCAACGGCGGTCCTTACGGCAAAATGTACGTACAAATGTATAATGGTTAATTGACATAGTGAAAAGGCATCTGCGAAAGAAGCAGGTGCCTTTTCACACGTTTCTGTAGGTATAACTTTGGTGTTATAATCTAAAGGTTACAACCTAGCATTAGCTTTTCTAAAATAATGTTAAACTAACTATACTAGGATATATTCCCGACATAGTAAGTTATTATTTTTATATTAGTTGATGGGTATAGAAGCTGTACCCTGTGATAAGCTTAAAAATAAAAGATAGAATGGTACGAAAATGTTAGCAGTTAACGAGAGTGCAACCATTGATTTTTGGAGGATTCTTAGAGGTAAAGCAAAAAGATAAAGTTAGAGGACTGGGATTGGGACTTTCCTTCAGTAAGACCCTTGCCAAGGCCCTAGAGGGAGATCTTATTCTCACGATTTAAGAGCTTTTATAGTGACAACCTTTACGGGAAGCTATATTGTCAATGGGCAATATAGCTTTTTTGTTATCTGTGGCTTTGATTATTAATTGAAAACTGTCGTTTGACATCTATCATTTGTTTTTATAGATAGATTTAATCATCAAAGCGGCGATTCATTCGATGAAATATGGCTCTATCAAAACAGCTGATCAGTATCATTAGTTTTAAAAGTAACAGTCCTGTGGGCGAGTGAGAAAAAACTGATAGTTGTAATAATAATAAAGGCAATACCCGAAATGAAAAACCATGATTTAACCCCAAGGACTTCTGCTACTGGCCCTGCAATTACGAGACCCAATGGCATGGTTGCAGACATTAAACTATTCATGATTGAAAATGCCCGTCCTTGCAATTCATGGGGAATTGTTTCTTGCATATAGGCTATATATGGAATATTATAAAGATTTCCACTGGCTCCGATGATTGTACATAGAACTGCAAATGCCCAAAATCCCATAGAGTTGTTAGGAAGTATGCCACAGAAAAAAGTACTTAATCCTATCCCTAAAAGGCCAATATGTGCGATGAGTAATTTATCTTTTTGAATTCCATAGGCACCTGCCAGCACAGAGCATAGCATCATGCCGCCCGCATACCCAAATTGAACGACGCTTGCGTGCCATACGGTTGCACGAAAGTAACTACTTGTCATAAGTGGGAGGAATGAAGAAAGAGGCATATAAAAAATCATACAAATGGCAGCCGCAAGTGTGATAATGCAAAGTTTTTTATCTTTGTAGAAGATGGAAATACCTTCTTTTATCTCCTTAAAAAGATGTGGGCCTTGTTGTGGTTCCAATTTTACTTCGGGAATTTTTACAATCAAGATGGTGGCGCTGGCGACCAATGCTCCTACTAAATCAGACAATAAAATAATTGGAATGGGTAATGCTGCATACATTGCTGCACCAAGGGCGGGTCCCAATAGTAATGATCCTGACTGCATAAATTGGCTCCATCCGTTAGCACGAACAAGTTGTTGCTTTGGAACAAGCACAGGAATAATCGATTGAGTTGCTGGTGTTTGAAAAACACCAGCAATTGCACGAATACCAAGAACAACACAAGCAACCCAAAAAGGTGGATTTCCTAAAAGGAAGAATATTGCAAATATCATGGCTATGATGCCTGTAAATAAGTCTGCACATATGATAACGGTTTTTCTCTCTAGACGATCTATCCAAACACCGGCAAATGGCCCCAAAAACAGTTGAGGTAAGAATGCCAATAATCCTGAAAAGGATAACATAAGAGGGGAGGCAGTTTCACTGGCTATCCACCAAATTAATGAAAACTGCACCGCAGAACTGCCAATTAGCGAGATAGTCTGGCCTATGGTAATAATTAAAAAGCGTTGTTTCCACGAACGCTCCTTATTTAAAGGGATTATATGCACATCAAACTCCCCTTTAATTAATTTTAATACCGACGTTCGGTATGTATTTTTTTAAAAAAATAGCTATTTAATATTTAAAATAAAAGAATAACTATTTCTTGCCTTGCGAAAGCGAGTAGAGTACATCCAATGCCTGGAGTAATTCTTGAGAAAAAATGGGTATATCATTTTTATCCAGTACATCTTTTATAAAGACGATTATATTTTTTTGTTCATCTAATGTCCATGTGTACATCCATGGATTTAACCAAACATTAAAAAACAGTAAGATCATCTGTGACAGTTCACGAGGCTGCTTCGTGGGTATTGTACCATCATTCATACCTTCCACAATTACACCGGTTAACAAATCTGATGATGACCCCAAAGTATCACGCATATGGAGTGCCAATAATTGAGGGTTTTTAAGAAAAGGAGGTACAGTATTGTCGATGGCTTCCTGTTGGGCCGACGATATGGAAAACAAAAGAATTTTACGTAGTTTATCTATTCCAGTTAAACTACTGTCAACAGCAATTGTTTTTATGTCACCAATTCCCTGTTCTGCCATCCTCTTATTTACTGCATCCATAATTTCTTCTTTCGATCTGAAATGATGGTAGATAGCACCTTTACTTAAATTTCCTAACTCATCTGTTATATCCTGTATAGTTGTGTTTTCATATCCTTTAGACATAAACAATTTCATTGATGTATCAAGAATACGATTTATTGTTATTTCTGGATATTTATTACGGGCCATTTTTTTGCTCCATTCTAAATACATACTTTTAGTATGTATAATAATAGTTTCGTTTACTTTTGTCAAGCTGTATGATAATGGGTTATCTTCACAAAACATTGGTAACGTTCAATCGCTAAACCCTGTCATTTCGGGCCAACCTGGCCAAAGTCCGGATAAAATTGATAAAAGCGGACTGCTTGGTACCAAGTATTCGCTATAGTTGGATGGTTATACCTCCATCGGATGTTCCTATAGAAAACGAAATGACCTACCCCACTTCGGGGTAGGTCATTTTTTCGTAACCTCTTAGTATACTGCCCAAGAATTCTCTGGTACGGGGGTGTCTGGGAGTGCTGAAAATTTGCTCCGGGGCACCTGTTTCAACAATTTTTCCTTCATCCATAAAGATAACCCGATCAGCTACATCCCGGGCAAAGCCCATTTCGTGGGTTACAATAATCATAGTCATACCTTCTGCTGCCAGGTTTCGGATGACCGAAAGAACTTCCCCTACCAGCTCAGGGTCTAAGGCACTGGTGGGCTCATCAAACAGCATTAACTTGGGTTTCATGGCCAAAGCACGGGCAATAGCCACCCGCTGTTGTTGTCCACCGGAGAGTTGGCTGGGGAAATTCTTAGCTTTGTCAGCCAGACCGACCTTGGCTAGTAACTCTTCTGCCAGGTCCATGGATTCATGTTTGCATTTACCCAGTACGGTAATCGGTCCTTCCATAACGTTTTGAATAGCCGTCATGTGAGGGAAAAGATTAAAACGTTGAAAAACCATACCGATTTGACTTCTTAGTTCACAGAGTTCTTTGCCCTTTGCAGGTACTGTTTTATCTTCAAACATCACGATACCATTATCAATGGACTCCAAATGGTTAATACAGCGGAGGAAGGTGCTCTTGCCGGAGCCACTGGGTCCAATAATAACTACCACTTCACCCTGTTTTACCTCCAGGTTGATCCCTTTTAGTACCTTTAGTTTGCCAAAGTTTTTCTGTACATTTTGAGCCTTGACCAAAAGAAACCCCTCCTTAGTCACCATCTGAAATCGCCAGTCGTTTCTCCACGCGGTTGAATATGGTAGTGAAGACAGTGGTCATAATTAGATAAAGAACACCCGCAGTGACAAAACTTTCCACCGGTTTAAAATAAGTGGCATTTTTCAATGTGGCTGCCCGCAGCAGTTCCGTCATGGTGATGACCGATACCAAGGCACTGTCTTTCATTAGGTTAATGAACTCGTTACCCATAGGGGGTAGCAATCTGCGGTAAGCCTGGGGCAAAATAACCCGCCGCATGGCCTGACTGTAAGACATACCCATAGAAATAGCCGCTTCCATTTGCCCCTTATCAATAGAGAGGATACCAGCTCGGATAATCTCGGCAATATAAGCGCCACCGCAAATAGAAAGACCAATAATACCTACCGAATATTCCGGCAGAACAATACCCACGAAAGGTAGGCCATAATAAAGAAACATTAATTGAAGGAGCAGGGGGATACCCCGGATAATCCAGGTATAAAGCCCCCCGATCCATCTTAAAATCCGTATACTGGAGATCTTGGCCAAAGCGACAAACAAACCAATGAGGGTTCCAAATACAATGGCGAAGAATGTTAGTTTAATGGTCATGATAGCTCCCAATAATAAATCTGGGAGAATTTGAACAATAAAATGGATGTCTAATGACCCTGATTGCATATTGTCACCAACCTTGGCTAATAATGAATTGCTGCTCTGGCTAAAAGTGTTTTATTCAGCTTTGGTGGTAATATCTTTGTTAAACCACTTTTGGGAAATTTTTGTCAGAGTGCCGTCTTTTTGCATTTCGGCAATGATCTTATCCAGGGCGTCTTTTAGTTCTACGTCAGCTTTGCGGATACCGATAGCCATAGGCTCTTGGGTTAATTGTTCGCCGACAATTTCAAAGGTATCAGTACGCTTGCTTAAATAGTGACCAGCGGTCATAGCATCTACCACGACCACTTGGGTCCGTCCGATTTGTAAATCGTTAAAGGCTTCAGGATAGGTCTTATATAGTTTAGCTTCTAAGCCCATTTTCTTGCAGGATTCCTCACCAGAGCTGCCAGCTTGAGTGCCTATGGGTTTACCCTTTAAATCGGCAGCAGTAGCAAAGCCAGTGGTACCTTTTTTAACAGCCATGACTAGACCGTCATTAATATAGGGGGTAGAGAAGTTAATGGATTTTTTACGTTCTTCTGTAACGGTCATACCATTAATAACAACGTCAAAACGCTTGGAATCCAGAGCCATGATGACACCATCCCATTGGGTAGGCTGCCACTCAATTTTTACGCCCAGGCGTTTGCCGATTTCTTCAGTCATATCAATGTCAAAGCCTACCAGTTTGTTTTGTTCATCGCGGTAGCCCATAGGAGCAAAGGTATCATCTAAACCAACCACCAAGGTACCTTTTTCCTTAATCAACTCCAGAGAATTTTTCTCTGCTTGTTTAGCAGGTTCTGGAGCTGCTGCAGGTTTTTCTTTCTCTCCGCCGCCACAGCCACCTACTACCAAGGCTAATGCCAGCATTAGGATGACCATTAAAAACCCTTTCTTTTTCACTTCACCATTCTCCTCCCGTTATGTATTAATTTAATATCTCTTTGATATTTTAACTAACTAAAGTGAAAACGTCAAGAGAGAATCTGTATAGGGCATCAAATAATATTCAAACTTTTAAGGCGCAAGGAATTCTCGTAATGGGGTATAACTATTAGATGAAGAACAGTATAAGGTGGTGATAAAAATGGTTACTACTGAGAGAATAGCAATCCCGCCCATTGATCAGCAGGTTCCTCAAAATTTACAAACCGCAACCTTTGCTATGGGGTGATTTTGGGGTCCTGATGCCCAGTTTGGGGTATTACCAGGTATCATTCGTACCAGAGTTGGCTATGCCGGTGGCACCAAGGAAAATCCTACCTATCGGAGTTTGGGAGATCATACCGAAACGTTACAGATAGATTATGATCCTGCCGAAATCTCTTATGAACAATTGTTGGATTTATTTTGGCAATCCCACAACCCGGCAAGCAGGCCGTGGTCCCGGCAGTATATGTCTATTATTTTTTACCATAATAACGAGCAAGCCGATCTCGCCCAAAAATATAAAGAATTTGCGGCAGAGCGTTTAGGTAAAAAAATATACACCGAGATCATTCCCTATGAGCATTTTTATCTGGCGGAAGATTATCATCAAAAATATTATTTGCAGCTTAACAAGGATTTGGTCAAAGAGTATGCCCTTTTCTATCCCAACACCATAGATTTTATCAACTCCACCTCGGCTGCCAAGGTAAATGGTTATGTGAGGGGAGCGGGGACGATCAATTCCTTAGTAAACGAGATCGAAAGTCTTGGTTTGTCTGAAAAGGGTAAGCATGAGTTGGTGGAGATTGTGAAAAGTTTTGGCAGAAAATAGCATCATGACCCACCTTACTATTGAAGTGAGGTGGGTCATTACGTTATTATCCCAGTAAAATTTCTTTTACTACATCTTTTATCTTGTCTTTCTCGATAACCTGCCGATGTAGCACGGTTTTTTTATCCAAATCCCTTAGTCCCTGGGGTATTGGCCAGTGGGTGTGATCGGACAGGTCTTGCAGGAGGGAAAATTCATTTTTGCCCGTAACGCCTGGCTCCCCTAATACAGCTTTAGCGACACTGCCGTTAAATTTAAAGGGGCTGGCGGTTGAGGCTATCACGGTATAGGAGTTATCACCGGAAACCTCACGATATTTTTGGAGTACGCGGACTGCCACAGCGGTGTGCGTATCCAAGAGGTACTGTTGCTGTTGCCAGGTTTGCTGAATGGTTTCCAGTGTTGCTGCATCATCAGCAAAGTCTGACCAAAAGTGTTCTTGAACCTGGGCAAAGGTGGCTTTGTCTACCGAATAGTTTCCTTCAGCTTTTAACTGAGCCATCCAGCTGCTGATTTGTTCCCCTTGACGTCCGGTAAGTTCAAAGAGCAACCGCTCCAGGTTGCTGGAAATTAAGATATCCATGGAAGGAGATACTGTTTTTAAAAAATCACGGTTGCGGTTGTAAGTCCCGGTTTGGATAAAATCAGTTAATACGTTGTTCGCATTGGCGGCACAAAGGAGTTTGTTAATGGGTAACCCCATCTTTTTGGCATAAAAGCCAGCCAGGATATTGCCGAAATTGCCGGTAGGAACCACAAAATTAATGGCTTCTCCAGCTTTTATGGAGCCGGTTTTTAGTAGGTCGGCATAGGCAGAAAAATAATAAACAATCTGAGGTACCAGGCGTCCCCAATTGATGGAATTGGCGGAAGAGAGTCGAAAGCCTTGTTGCTCCAGGAGGGTAGCAAAATTGTCATCCCCA
>CAMKDG010000156.1 GCA_946411205.1 uncultured Desulfotomaculum sp. | reverse complement strand
GGCTCGGAGATGTGTATAAGAGACAGACTCTATGTTGGGTGAAGGCACCGGTGCTGCTGTTATCTTTGGAACCACCGGTGGTGTTATGGAGGCTGCGGTTCGTTCAGCTTATTTCTTAATTACAAAGCAAAATCCACCGGATGCTCTACTTAGCCTAACACCAGTACGGGGACTTAGTGGTGTAAAAGAAGCTGCTCTGGAAATTCCCGGTGTTGGTCCTGTGAGAGTTGCCGTATGTTCTGGTTTAAGCAATGCCCGTAAGATCCTGGATGAAGTCAGAGAGGATTTAAAAGCAGGTAATCCACTACGTTACCATTTCATTGAGTTTATGAGTTGTCCCGGTGGCTGTATCGGTGGCGGTGGCCAACCAAGAACTTCCTTACCCCCATCGGATGCCGTTCGTCAGGCTCGTTTAGACAGCCTGTACACCATGGATGCCAAAATGTATAAAAAACGTCTAAGCCATGAAAATCAGGAGGTCCTGGATATTTATAAAAACTTCTTTGAACATCCCATGAGCCATTTGGCGGAAGAACTTCTTCATACAGAATATACCGATCGTGGCAAACAACTCACCGCCAAGAAAAAGGCGTAATTTTAAAACTTACGGGAGGTGAAACATATGGCAAAGGGCGTATTAGTCGATCTTAGCAAGTGTATAGGCTGCGGAAGTTGCACAGTAGCCTGCAAGTTATGGAATGATAAACAATTCAGTAAAGAAGAACCCACTGTGGGACCTGCTGCAATAGCAAAGCTATCAGCTAATAACTGGACGGTAGTCCAATACAATGAAGTCAAAAAAGATAACGAAACAGTTTGGAGATTTGCTAAAAAACAATGTCTCCATTGTCAAGATCCCGCCTGCGCATCGGCATGTTTTGCCAAGGCTCTGCAAAAAACCAAAGACGGCCCGGTAATCTATTACCCCCACCTTTGTGTTGGTTGCCGTTATTGTATGATTGCTTGCCCCTTTAACGTGCCAAAATACGAATGGGATAAGGCGTTCCCGCTGGTTTCCAAATGTCAGATGTGTTCCACCAAGATTGATAAAGGTGAAGCCCCTGCCTGTGTCACTGTGTGCCCTGCTGGCGTCTTTCAATTTGGTGAACGGGAGAAAATCCTGCAAGAGGCAAAATCCATCATTGCTAAAGACAGTAACTATGTGAAGGATATCTATGGCGAAAAGCAAGCTGGCGGTACTTCCTGGCTATATATTTCAGATGTTCCTTTCGAACAGCTGGGCTTCAGAACCGACCTTGGTACGGTTCCATTGTCTACCTATTCCCATAATTTCCTGAAATACACCCCTGTTGTAGCTGTAAGCTGGGGTATTATCTTAACCGGTTTATACCACTACACCAAGCGGCGTAACACTGTCTCAGAGGAGAATAAGAACGTTAAATTATAATTTAAAAAGGACTTATTTATTTTATAAAAATTATTTATACCAAATCTATATTAGGGGGGAAATCAATGACAGCTCAAGGTTGGAGTTTTCGCATGACTCCCATTCGCAAGTTGTTAATTCTCCTGGCCACCATTTGTATAGGCGTATGTATTTTCCGTCTAGCAACAGGCTTAGGCCTGGTCACCAATTTGAGTGATGAGTGGCCCTGGGGTCTCTGGATTGGTTTTGATGTACTGACTGGGGTGGCCTTAGCCGGTGGCGGATACTTTACGGCCATTGTTGTACACGTACTGCACAGACATCAATACCACGTTATTGCCCGTAGCGCTATGCTAACCTCTTTGTTAGGCTATCTACTGGTCATGGCCGGTTTGTTCTTGGACATCGGTCAATGGTTCAACTTCTGGCGCCCCTTTGTTTCCTGGGGTCATACCTCCGTGTTATTTGAAGTTTTCTGGTGTGTTTCCTGTTACACCACCGTACAGGTTTTAGAATTCGGTGAAATATTCACTGAGCGTGTGGGTAAGAAATGGCATACGATCTTTAAAAATGCTATGCCCGTTTTGATGATTGTTGGTATCATTTTCCCAACCCTACACCAATCTTCCCTGGGCGGTCTGTATTTAATAGCTGTTGATAAGCTTTATCCCCTGTGGTGGTCCACCTTGATTCCCTACTTTTTCTTAATCTCTTCCTTCTTTGTTGGCCCGGCTATGATCTGCGTTGAATCCACTTTAGCAGGTAACGCCTACAAGCACAAAGTGCCGGTTGAAGTACTAAGAGGCTTAGCTAAAATAGGCGGTTGGTTTATGGTTCTTTACCTAGCGTTAAAACTTTTCGATCTGTCCAACCGAAACGTTTGGAATTTAGTCTTTGCCGGTAATCTGGAGTCCACCATGTTCCTCGTTGAACTGCTGTTTGGGGTAATTATTCCCATCCTGATCGTGTTCAGTGGTATGAGTAAATCCCGCTCCGGCCTATTTATCTATGGCTTGCTGGTAAGCGGTGGAGTTATTCTTAATCGTATGAACGTTGTATTCACTGGCATGTCTGGTAAAACTGGCGGCTCCTATTTCCCCTCCATCTGGGAATGGTCCGTAAGCATTGGTCTGGTGGCCATTGGTGTGCTGGTATACTGCTTCGTTGTGGAAAACTTCAGAATCTTAGAACACGAAAAGCATCACGCTTAAATGTAAAGAAGCAGCCCCCTGGGCTGCTTCTTTACATTTATTGTACAGGTTTCAGATATAGCCAACTGATTACACATAGATAAAACCAAGTGCTGCGGTTCATTGTATCACAGCACCCTTACACTTCCCCTGTCAGAAGAACTTGCTTCATTCTCTCCATCATACTGCCGTCAAATACTTCTCCTGTTTTGGCCTGCCCAGCCAAGGGGCCGTGACCGAAACCTGCAGCAATATCCGTTAGCACTACCTTAAGGGCTTTCATGCGACGCCGATAAAATTCTTCGTGATTGATCTCCTGTTCAGTAATATTTAGTTTGTTTCTTACTACATCTGGACCATAAAGCAAAGGTAACAGCATTTGGGCAATGTTCCGGTTCATCCAAACCTGGCTGTTTAGCTCTGTGGTAGCATAGTTAATGACCTCTAGATATAAATCGGATAACTCGTAAAATTTCTGGCTCGCTGCATCATCCAGCCATTCTTGCACCGACCAGTTTTTTTCACTTTTATGCCCTAAACAAAAATCCATTTTGTCTACTAAAAAAATACGCTCCACTTTTTTACCATCAGGTTCAAAACGGACAGCACGACCAATGGGGTAGGTGCGGCAGTTCCGAGAGCGAACGGGATATATCTGGCACCGGCCATCCTCTAACATAAAGATACAGGGACCATCTTCTGCGTGCTTTAGTCTGACATAAGCCCATTTTAATTCATGCCCAAAATCATACTTACAGTATTCCGCTAAAAACTCTCGCCCAGAAATACCTAAATGTCTAGCCATCGTTTCGATATCCCAGGGGTCTAATAAAATTGTAATACTGTTACAGCAGCGTCCCATACACTGAGTCTTACATTCAAAGGTGAATTGATATTCCATAGGAACACCGGCCAATGAGCCATCATCTAACCTTTTCAATAGCTCTTGTTTATAGTTATAGACCATCCGCTTAACTCCCTTCAGCTTTTTATTTACTAAATTCGACATCAGATAGATTTTACCTTGTGAAATTAATAATTAAGCAACGGCAAATTTGACGGAATTTTTTTAATATTGCCAATTCCATTGCTAATTTTTCTAGTAAAACTTGATCAATCCTATCGTTTTAATATCTAACCTATGATATATTGCAGCCAGATAGTGAATATTATCACATACAAGGGAGTTGGTTGATATGTCGAGAAGATTAGCCATCCTATCCTGTAAGCTGGTAGCTTTCCCCGCCTGGATTTTAATTGCAGCTTCCTGCCTGACCATGGTTGCCATTAGCTGCATATCCTGGTTATTCTTCAACATTCCCAAAAGATGCTTTGCCAGCTTGTTTTAGTAAACCCTAATGATAAACTTCATCCAGCGCCATGACTAGCTTATACGGGAGTTTAAACCCAATTTGCTGCGCTACTGCGGCGTTTAAAGTTATGCGGGGGGCGCTTTGGAAGGACTGTGTCAACTCGCGGGGTTTCGCTCCCCGCAAGCATTTACTAATATTATCAGCTCCGAAACGGCCTATATTTACCTCATCCATCACAGAAACCGTAAGTAGAGCTCCATTTTCAACTTCAATATTGCCCAACTGCGAAAAAACAGGGATTTTTTGCTTGTAGAAGGGTTGAAACAGTTCAGGCAGTTTTTCACTCTCCAGGGAGGCAATGGTAACATATACTGCGTCAACTTCTGCCGCCAATTGATTATAAGCCACCTGAACTTGTCGGTAATATCCCGGGTACTCTCCGGAACTCCTCGGCTCTCTGACGTGGTAACGTACGATTTCAAACCCTTTTTCCTGCGCCAGGCTTTCTACTTCGCTTACCGCCGAGTATATCCCAGCCTTATCCGAGTTTTCATAAACCATTCCCAGCTTCTTAAAATTCACAATATCATAAAAAGCCCTAATTTGACGGGCAAAGCGCTGTTCGTCCATGTGAGCCCATACATTGTCTTTACCCGAATCATCTACTGAATCAATGATTCCGGTCCGGACCGCGTTGGAAGCGGCAAAAACAAAAATGTTGGTATCCTGTAAAGAATCGCTTACGAAAAAGCCTGCCTGCGCGCCCATCACCAGCATAAGATCAATATCTGCTTGCTTTCGCAGGCGTTCAAGTATCCCTTCCCTGTCTGTGTCCGACTCTCTGAGATTATAGAAGGCGCCATCGACAAATTGAATATAAGGGCTCACCTCCCTGGAAGACAGCCATTCCCAGATTACTTTACTGTTCCCGCTGTTTGCTATCCGGTCAAAGCCTATAAGATCATTGATCCAGCCTGCTTCCTCCAATCCCTTGACAAGAGCCACTAATGTCCGGGTATAGGTAACAAAGGTTTCGCTTTCGCAATACCCTATCCGCCACTTGGCACCATCCGCTCGGGTACAAGGCGCGTCCGTGTTTAAATCACCGGCCTGCACAGGATGTGTGGTAAGACTGGCTGCCGCCAAACAGCACAGTAGAATTCCCACAATCGTTATTTCTTTGAGCTTTTTCACCTTGTCACCGCCCCTGCCTGGCAAAAATGATTGCCGCTGAAAAGGTTCCTCTCAACTTTATCCGCTACCGCTCTGCAGGAAAGGCAGTACTTCCCCAGGGTGCAGCTTCGGCAAGGCTCTCCTTTGTTGTCTTCAAATCTGCGCAGTTTATTCAGCACTTCGGAATGCTGCCAATAATCTGCAATTAGCTCATAGCTCTCCGGATATAATAAATGCCTGCAAGGAAGCAGCTTCCCATCCACATCCACGGCCAGGGAACTGCGGCCGGCCCCGCAGCCTTTATCAAATCCGGTATTGCCGTTCCAGAGGAAATGCTGCTGGATAAAAGCCCGTAAAGGGGAAAAACAGGGTTCTATTGCTACAGAAATATCCTGTTGATGATGTTTTTTCAGATAATCGGCCAACAGGATAAAATTTTCCCTGCTTAATGAAGCTGGCAGCTCATAGGCTGCATCCGGTTTGGATTCCACGATGACAACACCCCTGACCTCCATACCTTGTGCCAGCTTCACCAGATTGGGGAAATCAGCCACATTATCATTCCGCGCCACCCAATTGATATAATAATCAGCCTGACCGTCTTGCTGCAAAAGCCCCAAGGCATTAA
This sequence comes from uncultured Desulfotomaculum sp., assembly GCA_946411205.1. Taxonomy (GTDB): domain Bacteria; phylum Bacillota; class Desulfotomaculia; order Desulfotomaculales; family Desulfotomaculaceae; genus Desulfotomaculum. Next base: position 1,627 of record CAMKDG010000156.1, on the reverse strand, counting down.
TTGCCAGCGCATAGCCCTGGCGGGATTTGTCGTTTATTTCCGGGCTGGAGCCGTTTAGGGAAACATATATTTCGCCCACACCGGCACTTTTTAACGCCTGAAGTTTTACGGTGTCAAACCCCCAGCCGCTGATGGCGATAGCCGATTTTATACCTTTGGCGTGGATGGCCTGCAAAAGTTCCTCCAAGTATGGATAAACAAGGGTCTCCCCTCCACTTAAAGAGATAAGTGGTATTTTAAGTTCCCCTGCCTGATCTATATATTTTAGGGCCAGTTCTGGCTTAATGTCCTTGCCCTGGTGGAAATCGCAATAACACTGAGGACAGCGTAGGGGACAACGGGTGGTCAGCTGGATGTTGATCATCTCCGGCACGCGCATGGATCTAAGCGGTGCTTGCACTTCATCCCTCAAATCATTGGCCTCCCTCTGTTCATATCATTTTGGCATACAGAATCTTGATACCGTCTTCATCCCTACATTGAGAAAATCCCCGGTAGCCGTTACGCAGCAATTGTTTCTGCCTGGTCAACGATGTGTTGGAGATGCTGATGACATTGGCGGTGTCTAATTGTATCGGCTGAATGAAATCCTTATATACAACATACCGGTCCCAGTCAAAGTACATCTTGCCTACCTTAGCAATCTGTAAACCCAAAGAAGTCACCGTTTGAACACTGGCATAGTTAAAGGGCGAGACTGTCGTAAAGAGGTATCTGGATGTTCCTCTCTTTGCTAATCGGCGGTCCAGCATACCGGCCAGCCTGCACTGTAACCTATAGCCGCGCAAATCGGGATCGACCAGAGATAATTCGAACTGGGCAACCTGTGCCAGCTCTGCATCGTTAAAGTCAAGTGCCCGGGCCATATTTTGTTCGTAGTCCACCTCAAACAGCAGAGAACATGCTGCATACAGCCGGTCCCGGATAAATAAACCCAAGGATTCCCCGCCGCCTGCCAAGATAAACCGCAGTTCTGTTTCTGGAATAGGCACATAGTATTCTTTATGTGTCAAATCCCTGATGATACGATCCTGCAACTGAAGGACCCGCTTTACGTCACCGGGCTCCAATACCCGGATGATATACGGACATAGCCCCTCTGCAGGGCCGACGGTTATCTGGCCCTGCTCGACCACTTCGCTAAACATTTTTTTCAAGGGAAACCTCCCTACCTGGTGCCAATTCATTGATATGAGTTAGGTTTAGGTTGTATAAAGTTTCTAACCCGGCCAGTAGGTTAGCTTCAATATATTGCCATTGGTCTGCAGGCGTGTAACCGGAAAAACGCGAACGGCAAATATTGATTAACCCCGGTTTCAGATGGTTCTTTTTCAGGAAATCAATAAAGTGGTGGATTCTTTTGTCAATCGTAGCCGGCGTTACCTTTTTCAAGTCCTTTTCTTCCTGCCGCTCCGTATAGTAAAGGTAATAACGCTCCGCCTCTTTTCCCGCCGAAAAAGCTGCCGCAGGCATAATCCGCAAAGGATGATATTTATTGTTGATAAAGTCCAGGTAAGCCTCTTCGGTGATCTCGATTTTGGTTTTCGCGGAGGACAGGGAATTGTCACAGGAGAAATAATCCAGGTCAATATCCAGGATTAAGGGCTGGCTGGTGGTGAATTGACCG
>CAMKDG010000155.1 GCA_946411205.1 uncultured Desulfotomaculum sp. | reverse complement strand
CCTGGGTGAATTTTAAAATATCATCAATATTATCAGGCAGTTGAAGTCCGGTTGCCAAACGTTTAAAATATTTCAAATTACGAAACAGCCCTTTATATAAGGAAAAGAGATCCAATTTTGTAAAACGTTCAATTTTTTGAGCAAGGGCAGTACTTTCCGATATGGATAACAGTCTGGCAAATTCCTCAACTTCAAAGCTATGCTCAGGGTATTTCATAACAAAGTTTCGTAATTTTTTCATACGGGCTTCCCGCAATTGATGCACTTTTTTAAAGATGGCTTCCTCCAAATGCAATAAACGCAGTTCCAAGGGGATTTCTCTTTTCCTGTTTAAGATTTCTGTCTTTAATAAGGCTCGGGTAGCGATACATTTTCCGTCGTAGTCAATGTCCGTGAACTCAATCCATTTTCTTGGTATATCATCAATAAAACGGTCCAGGATTTCTTTGAACTCTGGAGATGTTTTAAATTCTAAACTTTTTTTCATTAATCTGGCTTTGCCTTCCTCTTTACAGGTAAGCAAACTTTCTAATAACTGGTGTCTGTTTTGTATTTGCAGGGAGGGGAGTATGGTCTTGAGTATATCATCAAAGGTTACTGAGACTACATTATCTTCCCCTAACTCCGGCAGTACATTGGAAATGTATCGTTCAAACAGGGTGTTGGGGGAGATAATCATAATATTATGGGCAGCTAACTTAGAAGAAAGCCCTTGGTACATCAGATAAGCCACCCGATGAAGGGCCACTGAGGTTTTGCCGCTTCCTGCAACGCCCTGTACCATCATTAAATCATTTTCGAGATCCCGGATTACAACATCCTGATCCTTCTGTATAGTTTCAACGATTGCCTTCATTTTTGATGACGTATTTTGGGATAGAAGCTTTCTTAAAAATTCATCCATGATTTGTAAATCTGCATCGAAAAAATACTCCAGCACTCCTTGGTGGACCTCAAATTGGCGTTTCAGGCTGACTTCGCCTGAAATTCTGCCGTTAGGCGCATCATAGAACGCCTCCCCAACCCCAAAGCGGTAGAAAACGCTGGCTAATGGCGACCGCCAGTCGTATACATAGATTTGGATATCTTCTTCATCCATGAGGGAAGCACGGCCAATATAGATCTGCTCCACCTTGCTTTCACCTGCAAATTGAAAATCGATGCGAGCGAAGTAGGGCGATTGAATCATCCTTTCCAATGTCATCATTTTATTCGCCCCCAATTCCAACACTGATAATTTGCTGGACACTGGGTTGGCATATTGGTTTAAAGCAACTAGTTCATAGAATCTGTCCTTAGACCAAAGATTTGCTATCGAGTGACTAGAATTCTCCCATAGCTCCTTTTTTGCCTCAATGAAATCAGCTTGCTGCTTACTGATATTTTGTCGAATAACACTTAGCTGCTTTTCTGCAATAGTAATAATATGCTTTAAATGTCTTGCTTCAAAATCAAATTCAATTTCATAGTTTCCCATACGGTTCCTCCTTTACCATTTACTTTTAGAAATACATAATTATGCTGGCAGAACAAACCTTTTAATTGATATCTCCTGCTGAAAAATTTGTGCAAATCCTATTAAATCAGTTAAGAATTGCAAAGCTGATCATCAAATGAAAATATCTGCCATCCCCAAGCAAACACTGGTTAAGAATATTTTTTAGAAACTATTGACTTCCATCGGTAAGCATGATACAATTAAAATGTATAATTGTAAGTAATTATCAACTGAGGCCGTAAAACTTATATTAACATTAATAACCCTAAAAGGCAATAGAAAAAACGAACTTGTTTGGTTCGTTTTTTTGTTTATAGAGAAAATAACAAGGCGATTCCATAACTTTTTAGTGGAATCGCCTTGTTATTATAAAAGAACCTTTACGGTCAAGCTATTTTATTTCATTAGTCCTTCTTGCTGCAGCCAAGCTTTGGCTACATCTTTGGCTTTTTTCTTCTCTACATCAACCTGAGCATTTAACTCGGCCATGGCTCTATCGTCCAATTTACCGGCTAATTTATTTAATATTTCTTTCAGTTCTGGGTACTTTTTGAGGGTCTCAGAACGTATTAACGGAGCAGCGTAATAGGGAGGAAAGAAATTTTTATCATCCTCCAACAAAACCAAATTATATTTGACCAACATCCCGTCTGTAGCAAAGGCATCGATGAGATCTACCTGCCCTTCGGCCAGAGCTTTATATTTAAGGCCCGCATCCATCGCTTTGATACTCTTGAAGTTTAATTGATAGGTTTTCTGAAGCCCCTTCATCCCGTCATCCCGTTCTAAAAACTCCTGCATGGTACCAAAGGTGAGCTCCCCAGCCACCGCTTGTAGGTCAGAAATTTTTTTAAGATTATACTTTTGGGCTGTTTCCTGAGGCACCGCTATGGCGTAGGTGTTGTTAAAACCAATGGATTCCAGCCATTCCAGGTTATATTTTGTAGAAAATTCTTCTTTGACCTTATTGTAAGCCTCTTGGGGATCTAATATTACTTCTTCGCCCAGGATGTTCATCAGACCGGTGCCAGTATACTCTACATAGACATCGGCACTACCATTTTTAACGGCATTAAAACAAACATCCGTGCCGCCCAGAAAGGACTTGACGGTGATCTTCTGATCTGTGTGTTCCTCCAGCAACAAACCTAGCATATTGGCCATGACATCTTGCTCTGTGAAGTTTTTACCCACCACAGTAATCCCTTTATCGTCTTTGGTGGAACAACCCACCAAAGTTGTCATAATCAGTACCAATAGAAGAATTCCCAGTTTTTTTAGTCTCGTGATTTTCATTAAACCAGCTCCCTTTACTATATTTGTGTCCACTTAGGCTGCCTGTTGTTTCCTAAGTCGCAAGCCCTGCGGTGTAATATACCAATCAACCCAGGCTAACAGCAGATCAAACAAAATCGCCAAAACTGCTGCCGGAATGGCTCCTGCCAAGATCACCCCGGTATCCACCATCGAAATACCCCGCAAAATAAGGTCACCCAAACCACCGGCACCAATAAAAGCAGCTAGGGTGGCTACACCAATGGTCATTACGGTGGCAGTTCGAATACCAGCAAAGATCACCGACCGAGCCAGGGGAAGTTCCACCATAACCAGCCTCTGGGAATTTGTCATCCCCATACCACGTCCTGCCTCTAATAAGGATTTATCCACATCCAGAATGCCTGTGTAGGTATTGCGTAAGATCGGCAGCAATCCATACAAAGCCATCACAATGATGGCAGGCAGCGAGCCGATACCAAACACCGGAATCATAAAGCCCAACAAGGCTAAGCTAGGGATCGTTTGAATCACCGAGACAACCCCCAGCACCAAACCAGCTAATTTGCGATATCTGGTGAGAAAAATCCCCAGGGGTACCGCAATGATAATGGCCCAAAACAAGGCCATCCCCGAAAGTAAAATATGTTGTCCAGTGGCCTCTAAAATATCCGGCCAGCGATCTACTAATACCAATAGCAATTCATTCATTAACTAGCCTCCTCCTGAAGATAGGATTTTGCTAAAACATCCACCAGGCTGGCCTGTGTCAGTAACCCTGCCAGTTTACCATCGGCAGTCAATACCGGAAGGTAACCATAGGGTGCTTCCTGTACCAGGGGAAGTACTTGGGCCAAAGGAGTCCCACTTTTAACGGTAACAGCATTGACCTGCTTGACATCGGCAATGCAAAGGGATTCGTCGGTGTAGCGGCGATAAATATCCGAAGTGCTGGTAATACCCAGGTATTGTCCATTTTTATCGGTCACCACCAACCCGGTAACCCGTTTTTTGACCATAATTTGTACCGCTTCGGCCAATCCCCTGGAGGGTAACACGGTTATGGGCTCTTTTAGCATCACATCATCCACCAAATAAGACAGATGCGGAGATAACCGCTTCTCTCCCAAAAATTCGCGCACGAAATCATTGGCAGGGTGTCGCAAGATTTGGTCGGGCTTTCCTTGTTGCACCACTTTACCTTCTTGCATGACAACGATTTGGTCCGCGATCTTTAGGGCTTCGTCCATATCGTGAGTTACGAAAACGATAGTTTTGTGAAGTTCTTCATTGAGCCGGATTAACTCATCTTGTAGTTGTTCTCGGGTAATGGGGTCCAATGCGGAGAAGGGTTCATCCATTAGGATGATGGGGGGATCGCTCATCAAGGCCCGGGCTACTCCGATGCGCTGTTGCTGGCCTCCGGATAGCTCCGCAGGGTAGCGATTTCGGTACAATTCCGGATCTAACCCCACCAATTTTAATAGTTCATCAACCGCAGCCATATCCACTGCCTTTTTACCAAGCCGTAATCGGGGGACCAGGGAGATGTTTTCTGCTATGGTCATGTGAGGAAAAAGTCCAATTTGTTGAATGACATAGCCGATACCCCGCCGAAGTTCCACCGGATCTATGCTTTGGATATCTTGGCCGTTGACTAAAATTTTACCGGACGTGCTCTCGATCAAGCGGTTAATCATTTTCATAGTAGTGGTTTTTCCACAACCCGAAGGACCCACTAAGACCACAATTTGTCCTTCCGGGATGCTTAGGTCCAAGGCTTCGATCACCAGGGAGTTACCATATTTCTTACTCACCGCTTCAAACACAATGGCATTTTGCAAACTTACGCCTCCTTCTCTTAGCATTTAGAATAAAAAAACCCTCAATTACATGAGGGTCAAAAAAGACAAACCCTAACTAGATGGCAGGAAAAATAAAAAGACCCCGCCATGTGTATAGGGTCAAAGTGATTAAGATATTACGCTAAAAAAAATTGACCCATCTGTGCTGACGAGGTTAGCTGACGGACTCGGAAGATGGTTCCCTACTGTGCATTGCACTGATTCGCCCCAAAAAAGTGGTTCCCCCGCTTTCCAGTAATCCATTCTGGAAATTAAGCAAATGTAATTGTTACTATTACTATAAATCATTTAGCAGATCCTGTCAAGCAACTTCACGAAACATTAACGGTTGTCAGTAGATCCTTTCAAATTATATTTTTATCTTTAAACAGTCAAATATTTGAAGCATTCCTTTTTTGAACCGCGATTTACTCATTAGCTACTCTATCTTTTATGTCAAATTTTTCTTGTAATCTACCTCGCTACGAGCACAAGTAAAAGGCATCAGGATTTATGATCCCGATGCCTAAAGCTTTTCAAGGCCTTACCAAAACTATTCATGGTTTTTCTTTCTAAGATTTCATTATCTTATAATTACTTTCTAAATAATTTTCGCTATCACTCGTGTAGGTAGTCCAGTCGAACCAAGAAGCAGCATTGGAAAGGTATACACAATAAATTGCTTGTCTTTGAATTCAATAAGTTTATTCAGATTACTTAAATTTTCAATTATAAATACACCATTATCGGCGCAATATTGATCTGCAATTGCATGTTCTGATGGTTTTCTGATTCCTCCCATATCAAAGCCTATCAGACTTACTTTTTTATCAATCATGTAACGGATAAGTGTATTAGACAACTCCAGATTATTCTGCATATATTCCGGCGTAGCATATTCATACTTTTCCATAATACCTGTATAGAAGATTATAAAATCACTTTCTTCAATTCTTGATATGTCGATATCTTCCAGGTTAACTTCTCGTTCTCTTATAGAACTTATATCAAATATTTTTCCATTCCTTTTGTAATTATCAATTGAAAATTCATGTCCCATAGAGTCAAAATGAGTTCCAAAGTGCCCAAATTTTTCAGCATATTTATCTGTTGCCACTAATTCTAGTAACTGATCCAATTTTTCCTTAGGCAAAGGGTAGGTTAAATCAATTTTCATGTTTTACCTCCAATATAATGGTTTCCTCGTCAACTGTTATGAGTATATCGCTTAATAGTTTCCTTGTCAACTATATTAAAACGTAATGTTTTCGGATCATTCAAATCTGGTATAATGATAATAGTTTACTAAACTATTATTATTAGGAGAAAGATTATGAACAGTTTAGAGAGAAAACAAGAATTGAAAAGAGAGCTTATTGTAAACTTTGACAGTTTTATAAACAAGATTAGTATGGAAAATCACGAGAATGAATGTCTTAAAGAATTACTAGAAGAAGAGCAATATAAAAATATATCAGATATTACGCTAACAGAGTGCCATGTTATAGATTGTATTGAAAGAAATCCGTTAATTAATGCCATTGGGATTTCACAAAAAATGAATATAACCAAAGGTGGCATTTCAAAAATTAGTTCTAGATTGCTGAAAAAAAAACTAATTAAAATATATCGCCAAGAAGGGAATAAAAAGGAAATCTTTTATTCCCTGACGCCACTTGGCAAAGAAGTATTTTTAGTTCATGAAAAACTTCATGAAAAACTATATCAAAGGGCTAACCTGTTTTTAGATCGTTTTACTGATGCAGAATTAAAGAAAATTATCGAATTTATTAGTGGTCTTTCTAAAATAATTTAAATGTGTGAAAGTAAAAGGCATCCGGATTTATCATCCAGATGCCTATATACCTTCCCTACGTTCAAGGGAGCCGATAATTATGCTAGTCTATACAATTACGCAAACTGAACTTCTATAGACCGTGTTTCATTAATTGATCTAAACCAGCTTCCGAGGTTAGCTTTTCAAGATTATTAAATATCTTCTCTTCGTCCCAGTTCCACCATTGAAGCTTTAACAAAAATTTAACTTTTTCATCACTGAAACGCTTCTTAATACATTGGGCTGGGTTACCACCATAGATTGTATAAGGTTCAATATTTTTAACTACCGTTGAGTTAGCAGCGATAATCGAACCATCGCCAATCTTAACCCCCGGCATAATAGTAACATTTTGACCAATCCAAACATCATGGCCAATTACTGTGTCTCCCTTAAACGGAAGCTGTTTTATTGTAGGAGTCACCTTTTCCCAGCCACAGCCAAAAATATTAAACGGATAGGTTGTAATTCCATCCATTCTATGGTTTGCTCCATTCATGATAAACGTAACACCCTCTGCAATCGCACAAAATTTGCCTATGATAAGCTTATCTCCCAAAAATTGGTAGTGGTGCTCTATATTCTCATAAAATTTTTCAGGAGACCTTTTATTATCGCTATAATAGGTATATTCTCCAATCTCAACATTGGCTCTTTTGGGCAGATTACTTATATAGCAAACTGTCTTTATATTTTCATTCGGATAAAGCTTTTGCTTATCGGGTCCGGTCATAAAATACCTCCTCCTTTGGCCCACTTGAGGGAAGTAACCCCGAAATGGTTAAACTAGCTCCCCTCAGAAAAACAGATGACGCTTGGACCTGGTCTGTCTTGGGCGGATACGCTATTTCTGAGAATCCAGAATAAACAAAGAGGCGTCATACCCCATAAATATTTTACTTCCCGTATAAAAAGTTTTAGATTGAATATTCCTGAAGCCTATTTTTGTCATACTATCAGTTAATTCTATTTGATCAAATCCGTTATGAACCATATCTGAAACTATTTTTTCATTTTTATCAAAATCTACAATTAGTAA
>CAMKDG010000154.1 GCA_946411205.1 uncultured Desulfotomaculum sp. | reverse complement strand
GTATTATCTCATCTTTTGACAAGTAATAACGGACATAGTCCATGCCTAATTGAAGACAGTTGTGAAAAACGAGTGTTTCGCATTACAACTAATGACCATAACTATGCTTTTAGAATACACAACTGCAAAAGTAAACGTAATACCAAAAAAGATGCTTTGAGTTGGACGTTTAATTTAACAGAAAATGAAATACTCACGTTGAGAAAAAATAACCAAGGTAATATTAGAAATGTTATTGCCCTTGTTATGGTTGATTCTGAAAAACTTTCTGACAGTAAAATTGTATATTTTACTGATAAGCATCTTGAGGCAAAAAATGTTTACAATGCGGACGAAAAAAACGTTAGTTTTACAGTTAGAAAATACCCCAATAAAAACGACTATCTATTATTTTTGAATAAAAAAGAAGAAGATGCCATCCCTGTTAAACAAAATCTTAAATTGGACTATTAATACTTACGCAGGAGGGCTATAGAAATTTATAAGTTTGCAGAGTTCTATATCCCTTCTGTTTTAAGCCGAAAACAAAGGAGGTGAATCTACATGAGTTGCTACCACGAAATCCTAGTCACTCTACAATTGCACGAGGATATCCCTGTAGTCGAAGTGCAATCGGCTCTATCAGAACTAGTTAACAGCAGTATGCTTTTTAATGCTGAACTCAAAGAACTACACCATCGGAACGAATTTAAGCAATATACCTTTTGCTTGCCGTATCCTTTGGAGCCAGATCGGCTTTACCGTAGGGGCAGATTGTACTGCTTCCATTTGCGTACTACCAGCTTGAAGTTGGCTCTGGCCTTCCGGCAGTGTTTGCCGCAGGCTAAGGGTTTGGCTAAAGTAGTGAGCGTGGAATTGAAAAATTATGAACAAAGATTGATAAGTGAACTCACCACTCTAACGCCAGTGGTGTGTACGGTGGACAATCGCTGTTGGCTGCCGGAAAACGGCCTACCTCTGTTAGCTGAGCGTTTACAAGGAAATGCTTTGAAAAAGTGCAAGCAGTTGGATCCAGTCTTTGCCATGCCGGAGGGCGAGGACTTCTTTTTTGAGCATATTCAAATGAAGAATCACAAACCAATCAAAATTAATTACAAACGCAAGGAGACAACCCTACTGGGACACAAGCTTCATTTAAGCATAAAGCCCCATCCCTGGGCACAGCAGCTAGCCTTTACTGTGCTGGGAGAAGGTCTCCTGGAAAAAAATACCTTGGGATTTGGCTACTGTATTGCCGGGAGTATAGGGAGGTGAGAACATGCTGAAAGATATGTTGAACGAGTTTATTAGTCATCAGCTACAGTATCCAGAGTTTGATCCCGATACACTGGTGGTGCATAACTACCGTCTTAAACCAGGGGTTTATTTTCGCTTGCATAAGGACGGCACTATAGATGAACTCCACCTTACAAAAAAAACCATCTTACCGGAAAACGATCCCCTGCTGGATTGGTTTAAACAAGCCGATTTCGCCAGCAGCCTAGTTGAGATGAACAAGCCGGTCGATCCAAAGAAGCAGATTCATAGCAATAATTATTTTACCCTGTTCCTCAAACGGGAAATTTTTTTGCAGCAAGGTGAACTTCATCCTCAACTAGTAGGGCACATTAACCGCTACTTTGAGGCACTGTTGAGCAGCCCAGATCAAAAGAGTGCTGATATTCTGCGGGCTAGCCAGTACGAACCGCTGTCAGCAGAAGCAGTGATGCAAAGTAAAGAGTGCTTTTTGGCTGCTCTGCCCGAAATCAGGGAACGGCTGCGACAGAAAGAGGAGAAGAAGGAGCTTAAGGAAAACGACAACTGCTATATCAAGCTTTATTTGGCAGCACCGCTGGATGCTTATTCCTACGAGAGCGGACGCTATCTATTGCCTAAAATATTTAACAGCAACAGTTATAATCTGGAAAGCGGCGATCAGGTTTTGGGATTGTCCAATGCCAATATGGGTCTGAATGCTAAGAAGCCTTACCTAGAGCACAAGACAACGGCCTTCAAGGTGCCATATCGGATTACCGCGGAAGAAGGGGTTTTGCTGCGCAAACTTTTTTTGTGGCTGGATGGGCAGGAACGGGAAGGGAAGTCCCTGTATGCCGGTTATATCCCGGTGGGAAAACATCTTCCGGGACTACTCAACACCGCCACCGAGATGCAGGTCCGCAAACCAGCGGCCTATGTTCACTTTGTCCGAGGTATGGGACTCACCATTGATGACTATGATTTTTTGCCCAATTTCCGGGATCAAATGGATAAACCGATTGACTTTAGAAACTATCTGGATGTGTCCGATTATCCGGGGAATCGGCTGAACAAACGGAGTGTTGTGGAAGCCCATATCAATACTTACCTCTATGGGGGGCAGTTGGTGCGCAATTATGATGAGGACAGGCTCAAGGTGAGCGATTACCTTTCCCATGCCTTGGCCACTCAGGTGATGATGTCACGAACTGCTATGCACGCTTGGCTGCGGAAGGGGAATGAGTTTCCCCTGAAAAGCAAAGGTGCTGTGGACCGCATTACCATGGGCGTACTCCTGGCCCGTCTGCAAAATCTGAAGTATATTCCTGCATTGGCCCAAGCACTGAATGTCCGTTTGGCACTGTTGCAATATTTTAATGAGGGGGATAACGACATGGCGGAAACCATCGTAAGCACCTACGAACAGTTAAAAGAGCGGGTACTTCATACTGAAAATAGGAAGGAGCATATTGTCTGCCGGAGCTCGGTGGAGTTTTATCTGGCGGTGGGGCAACTGTTCTATTACTATTTTAGCTTGAGTGAGGCACAAAAGCTGCATTACGATGTGCTGTGGCGAGGTGTGGTTGCCGCTAGTAATGTGGAGGAAGTCAAGCGAGAGAACCTCAAGCATTTCCAAAAATACAGTTACAAAATTGACCTCAGCAATCCACGCTTCAATCATCTCCTCTGCGTGGTTACCTCCTATGAATCGGTAGAAGAGGAACCGATCAATTTAGATGCACTGTTCTACGGCTTTGCCGTCAGCAACATTATTTATCACAAGGAAGAAAAAGAAACCCCAGCTAAAAAATAAAGCGAAGGAGGCTGCTTGCTATGAAAAAAACCAATCGTGTCTATGGCGTTCTGGCAGTGGGTGCCTATATGGCCAATTTCAATGCGGATCTGTCTGGTTACCCTAAAACCACCGCTGGCAACCGAATATTTGGCAGCGACAAGGCTTTGAAATATCCCATGAAGCGTATGTGGCAGGCTGAGGGGGAAAAAGTGCTTTACATTAAAAGTTTTCAAAGCATGAAAGATAAAGAAGAGGGCGAGAAAATCCAGCCTAGGGATCTGAATCAGCGGTATACTCACCTCTTTGGAGATTTGAATGAGAAAACTTCCTCTAACGAAGTGCTGAGCAAGTTGTTTTCGGCCATTGATGTGATGAATTTTGGTGCCACCTTTGCCGAGAAAAAGCAGAATATTAGCATTACCGGGGTGGTGCAGATCAATCAGGGGCACAACCGCTTTGCCCAGACCCGTGTGCTGACCCAGGACATCCTCTCCCCTTTTCGTAATTCTAACCCAAAGAGCGAAAACAAGCTGGCTTCTTCAATGGGAAGCAAGATTATCACGGATGAAGCTCACTATGTCTATGGTTTTTCCGTTAATCCGGCAAATTACGACGATTTCCTAGGGCTGGCCGACGGGTTCGAGGGTTACACCGAGGAGGCTTACGAAAAATTCAAATGGGCGGCGAGGGTGGCTACAACAGCTTTTAATACCAACTCCAAAAGTGGCTGCGAAAATGAATTGGCCCTTTTTATTGAACTCAAGAAAGGTAGTCGGCTCTTTTTGGCCAATCTGGATCGGTATGTAACAGTGCACAAGCAAGACGAGAAGGTTCTCTACGATTTGAGCCGCTTGGGTGAGGTGCTGAAGCCGCATCAGGATGAAATCGACAACATTGAGCTTTATATCAATCAAGCGACGGTTGCAGTGGAGTGCGGTGAGCTGGCTGCTAGCGTTCAATCCATTTATTAAGGGGGAGAGCCGCTATGAAGAGCTTGCGCTTTACCCTTTCTGGGCCAGCCGCATGCTTCCGCCAGCCGGATGTGAATGCCCAGGCTTATTTTACGTACAACAATATCCATCGGGTGGCCTTGCTGGGTTTGTTAGGAGCGATTTTGGGGTTGAGCGGCTACCGCAACGCCAAACTCTATAATCAACCGGAGCGGGCTTATCCGGAATTCTACGAGCTGCTTTCTCCCCTGGGAACCTCGGTGGTGCCCAATTCCCCCAATGGTTATTTTACTAAGAAAATCCAGTATTTCAACAACAGTGTCGGTTATGCCTCCAAGGAAAAGGGCGGGAACCTGCAGGTGCGGGAACAGTGGCTGGAAAATCCCAGCTGGACGATTCTACTGGCCCAGCAGACCTTACCAGACGCCCTGTGGGACAAGCTTTGCCAAAGTGTGCTGACGGGGCAATGCGTTTATTTGCCCTATTTAGGACGTAACGACTTCCCGGCTCAGATTGAAAAGGCAGCTATGGTGGAACTTGCTCCCTCCCGGCAAACCCAGATTCATTCGCTGTTTCTTTATGATGGAGACTTGCGGGCTTTGACGGGGAGAGGGTATGCGAGCTACCTGTCCGTGGAAACAGCACCGGTGGCTTTAGCGGCAGAACATCATTTTTACCAGTTCGGCCGGTATGTTTTTACCAACGAGGCAGTACCGGAACCAGCGTTGCCAGAAAAATTGTACAGTGACGGAGAACGGCAATATGCTTTCTATTGATAGTATCACGACACTTCAATTGGTCGATCCGGCAGTTTTAAGTGATCCTCATTATTGGGCGCACACCCAGAGGAAATCGATGGCGGGTGGGAAAGATGGGCTGAAGACGGAAACGTTGCTGGCCCATTCCCGCTTAACCTTACACTATTATAAGGTTTATTGCCAAAAAAAGAGCATGGAGAAGGTTGTCCATAACCTCATCGAAGCCTGCGGGTTTGGTAAGGAAGAGGGACAGATCGTTTATTTGCTCTTCTTGTACGCTATCTATTTACATGATTTGGGCAAGATCAATCCCGCGTATCAGGCCAAAGTTCTGGAAAATGAATACTTCTGCAATCAATACAGTAAGGGCGAAAACTCCCAACACAGTCTGGCTGGCGCTTACTTGTATATTGACCACATGTATAAAGTGGTACTAAAAAATCCTTCCGAAGGGGTTTGCAAATGCCTGGCCGCCTTTGCATATTGCATTAGTCGACACCATGGTAAGTTGGGGAATGGTAAAGGTTTTAGTGAACTGGCGAGTTGGAATGAACGTTATTTCCGAAGTGAGCTGGACCCGGAGGTCTTTGATCGTATCGAATACGATATGCAGCAGACCTTGCATGGAAGAACCCAAGGGAACGAGCCGCTGGCCTTCTATATCCTCGGGCGTCTTTTGTATGCCCTCATTACCGGTTGCGATTACTGTGCTACCCAGGAATTTATGACGGGACAGATAGTGGAACCGGCTGTTATCGGCGAATGCGGGGTTGGGCTGAAGGAACGCTATGATGAGAGCACGCTCTGTCGCAGTATCCGCAGCTGTCAAAAGGATCCGGCTTCTTTCAGAGGAGACCCAATCAACGAACTGCGTACGCAGATATTTTTAAAAGCCGAGGAGAATTTACTGGCTCAGCCCGAGGCGCATATTTATTATCTGGAAGCGCCAACCGGGGCGGGCAAAACCAATATGGCCATCAACCTGACCCTGCGAATGTTGGAGGTCGATCAGAAAATTCGGAATATTGTGTATGTATTTCCCTTCAATACCTTGGTGGAACAGACCAAGGAAACCTTAGAATCTTATTTTGGCAAGCAATTGGCCGTAGTCAATTCGCTGACACCGGTGTTGATGGGTGAGGAGGAGAAAGAGGAAAATTACGATGAAGCATGGCTCGATCATCTTTTCCATAATTATCCTATCGTGCTCACCTCCCATGTCAATTTTTTCAATGCCCTATTTGGCTGCGGACGGAATCAATGCTTTCCCTTACTTAAGCTTTGCCATAGCGTGATTGTGTTGGACGAAATTCAAAGCTACAAGAATGAGATTTGGCGAGAAATGATTAGCTTTCTGCAGTGCTATGCCAAACTGCTACACATAAAAATTATCATCATGTCCGCGACCCTGCCGCAGCTGGATCGGATGCTTCGAACGGTGGACGCTCAGTTTGCTACCTTGATTGACGATCCCAGCAACTATTACCAGGATCCTCTTTTCCAGGAGAGGGTGCATCTGGATTTCTCCCTCTTGGAGCAAAGACAAGAAAAAATCACCTTAGAGGAATTAAAGGAGAGGGTGCTGGCCTTCAAGGGGCGGCGGGTGCTGGTAGAATTTATCAATAAGAGAACTGCCCAGGATTTTTACGAACTGTGCAAGGAGGAATGCAACGCCGTTTTGCTCACCGGGGATGACAACGGAGCCAGGCGAAAACAGGTGATTGACCGGATCCAGCAAGGGGAAAGGATGATTTTAATTGCCACTCAGGTGATTGAAGCCGGTGTTAATATAGATATGGAAATCGGATTTAAGGATATTTCCCTGCCGGATGGGGAGGAACAATTCCTGGGTCGAATTAACCGCTCCTGTCTCCTGAAGGACGGCGGTGTTGCCTATTTCTTTGACTATGACGATGCAAAGACCATTTATCGGGGCGATGCCCGGCTACAGTATTCCATCATGGATCCTGCTATTCGGAAAAATTTACAGGAGAAAAGTTTTGATAAAATTTACGAGCAGGTTTTCGCCGAATTATTGGCTCGGACCAGTAAGGCCAATGGTAGAAACATCGCCTATCTGGATCAGGATTGCGTGCAATTGAATTGTCAAAACGTTGAGAAGAAGATGAAACTGATTGAGCCGACCCACCAGATGTTTATTCCGTACCAATGGGAAGAGCTGGATGGTTATCAGGTGTGGGAGGAGTTCAAGGAGTTATGCTGCAATCGGGAGATGAGCTATACCCAGCGCAAGGTGGAGCTTTCCCGCCTAGCCCTTACGATGTCCTATTTTACCTTTACCGCTTACGACGACAAAAAGCTGCTGGGAGCAGAATCTTTCGGCGGCTATTTCTTTATCGAAGGTGGGGAACAGTTCGTGGAGAACGGTATTTTGGATCGAAAGGCTTTGGAAAAGTATTTCGGAGGGGTGATTTGGTGATGTTGACAGGAACCGTGGTCAATTACTATGTCCATTGCCGACGTCAATGCTGGTTATTTTATCACCGCTTGAATATGGAGGATAACTCGGAGGATGTGCGAGTGGGCAAGGTGCTTCATGAGTTGAAACGACAGGGCCAGGAAGAAGTGGCCATGGATGGTATTAAGCTGGATAAGCTAACAGACGATTATGTAACAGAAATGAAGAAATCGGATGCCGATTTGGCTGCAGCCAGAGCGCAATTGGAATTTTACTTGGTCACCTTGCGGGATAAGGGAATAGTCCGCAAAGGACGCTTGGAGTGCCTGGAAAAAAACAAGCAGGACAAAACGATACACACCGTTGAGCTGACTGACGAAGAGGTGGAGGAACGAAAGGCACTTTATCGAC
>CAMKDG010000153.1 GCA_946411205.1 uncultured Desulfotomaculum sp. | reverse complement strand
AAAGCAGACAATGGTACAATTAAAGCAGATATTGGCGAGCTCAAAGCAGACAGTAGTAAAATTAAAGCAGATATTGGTGAACTTAAAGATGGCCAGGTACGTTTGGAAACCAGAATGACTAAACTGGAAACATGTCAAATGCGTTTGGAAACCCGCATGGAGAATGACGTAATTGATAAAATTCGTGCCCTTTATGATGCCAGGGAAGTGCAAAATAATAACTCCGAACGGATCTTCCGGGAACTTAGCGATATTAATAACAATTTAGAGTATGCTTTGTTACAATTAGTTAAACATGAAGCCAAGTTAACCAACGTTAATAAAATTTCTTAAAGTAATACTCAGGGGGGCGTCGCAAAAATAATTTTGCGACGCCCCCCTGAGTATTACTTTCTTCTCTTGGCCAATTGTTCATAGACTTCTTTGATCGATACTTCCTGGTTAGCTAACAGCACTAACAGGTGGTACATTAGATCCGCCGCTTCGTAAGCAAGTTCTTCATTGCTGTTGTTCTTGGCACCGATAATAACTTCTGCGCTTTCCTCTCCTACTTTCTTGCAAATCTTGTCAACACCCTTAGCAAATAAGTAGGTGGTATAGGAACCCTCGGGCATCTCTGCCTTACGATTAAGAATCACCTCAAACAGTTCATCCATAATCTCCGGCCCGGCAGCAGACTGCCTTTGACCATAAACTTCCGTAGGGTCGAATTTTTGTTGCCCTGCGGTGGTGACTACGCCATCTGGCTGCACGTGATAATGGAAGCAAGAGCTGTACCCCTCATGACAAGCGGCACCGCCTATCTGCTGGGCTAGCACCAATAAGGTATCCGCATCACAATCGTAATAAAAACCCTTCAACTTTTGGACATGACCAGAGGTTTCACCCTTCTTCCACATCTTCTGACGGCTGCGGCTGTAAAACCAGACCTCCCCAGTAGCAAGGCTTTTCTCCACCGCCTCCCGATTCATCCAGGCCATCATTAAAACTTCTTTGGTGTCTGCCTCCTGCACAATGGCAGGAATCAGGCCCGCTTCGTTAAACTGTAAGCTCTCAATAGCAAACTGCAATTGTAAATCCCCCTTAGAAAAACTTCAGGCCCGTTTTTGTTACACCCTTACAGGAATGTTGCGTGCGGCTAGATATTCTTTAGCTTGCCGGACGGTGTACTCCCCGAAGTGGAAGATGGAAGCTGCCAGGGCGGCATCCGCTAAACCCTCCGTAAAGCCTTCGGCAATGTGTTGCAGATTCCCTACGCCACCGGAGGCAATGACCGGTATTTTTACACTGCGGGCAATGGTTCGGGTGAGGGGCAGATCGAAACCTTCTTTGGTCCCGTCCCGATCCATACTGGTGAGCAGGATTTCCCCAGCCCCCAGTTCCTCTGCTTTCATAGCCCATTCAACGGCATTGATACCAGTAGGGGTGCGACCCCCGTGGGTGTAGACTTCCCACTGACCGCTCCCTACCTGTCTGGCATCAATCGCTACGACAATACACTGGCTGCCAAACTTAAGGGCTCCTTCTGAAATAACCTGAGGGTTTTTAATAGCTGCGGTGTTGATGCCAATCTTATCCGCTCCCGCTTTTAGCATCAACCGCATATCTTCCACCGTACGGATGCCGCCACCAACCGTGAAGGGAATAAACACCTCTTCCGCGGTACGCCGCACCACCTCCAACATGGTAGCCCGGCCATCGGAGGAAGCGGTAATATCCAAAAAGACCAGCTCATCGGCACCTTCGCGATCGTACAGCGCGGCCAGTTCCACCGGGTCGCCGGCATCTCGCAAATTGACAAAATTAGTCCCCTTGACCACCCGACCACCGGTAACATCCAAGCAAGGGATAATTCTCTTCATCAGCATAGGTTTATCCCTCCCCCCGGGCAATGGCCAGAGCTTCCGGTAACTGAACCGCTCCGGAATAGAGTGCTTTCCCCATAATGGCACCCACTACCCCGTCAACTGCCAGTTCTTTTAAAGCTCTGATATCCGCCAAAGAGGAAACGCCACCAGAGGCTATCACCTTGAGCCCACTGGCTTTGGCTAACTCACCTGTGGCAGCCAGATTGGGACCGGCAAGCTTGCCGTCTCGCCGAATATCCGTAAACACAATGGTGCTAATGCCCCATTTCTTTACTTCCAGTGCCAGTTCCAGAGCCGTTTTTTCTACGGTTTCGCCCCAACCCTGAATAGCAACCAGACCATCTTTGGCATCAATTCCCACTAAAATCCGTTCACCATATTTCTCTACTGCCTCTGCCACGAATGGAGGCTCTAGAATAGCAGCACTGCCTAAAATCACCCTCTGGACACCTAACGATAGTAAATCCTCAATGGTTGCCAGGTCCCGAATACCGCCTCCAACCTGCACCGGCACATTCACCGCCTGCACAATTTGGGCAATGGAATCCCGGTTTCGGGGCTGTCCGGCAAAGGCACCATCTAAATCTACCACATGGATAAACGCAGCCCCTTGCTCCTGCCAGGTTTTCGCGGTACTGCCTGGGTCCTGGGAGTAAACGGTGGCACAATCCATGCGTCCTTCGATTAGTCGTACACACTGGCCTTCCTTTAAATCGATGGCAGGAAATAAAATCATGACTTCACCAGCTTTCCGAAATTTTGCAGAATGCGCAGACCTAGGTCGCTACTTTTTTCCGGGTGGAACTGAATGCCAAAGACATTATTCCGTCCCACCACCGAAGCAAAGGGCAACCCGTATTCGGTATGAGTAATGGTCAGTTCCGGGTCAGCTGGTTCCACATAATAGGAGTGTACAAAGTAAAAAGCCGAGCCGTCGGGAATTCCCTTCAGCAAGGGGCTAGCTTTTTGCTTTACTGCCTGGTTCCAACCCATATGAGGCACTTTTAACTGACCTTCGGGAAAGCGTCTTACCTTGCCCGGAAAAATCGCCAGTCCTTGGGTATTGCCAAATTCTTCGCTGGTATCAAAAAGCAGCTGCTGCCCCAGACAAATACCCAAAAAGGGCTTGCCGGCCGCCACGACCCGCTGAATCACTTCTATCATGCCAGCCTTCTTTAGATTTTCCATAGCATCGGCAAAGGCACCTACTCCCGGCAGCACCACAGCCGGCGCAGACTCCACAGCAGCCGGGTCCTGCGTAACCAAGGCCTCACAGCCAACCCGGGCAAACCCCTTTTGTACGCTGCGCAAATTGCCCATACCGTAATCAATAATGGCAATCACGTTACAGCACCCCCTTGGTGGAAGGAATTCCGGTCAGACGATCATCCTTGGCCAGGGCCTGCCGTAAGGCACGACCCACTGCCTTAAAAGCCCCTTCAATAATGTGGTGCGTATTGCGCCCGCTGAACATCCGAATATGTAAGGTGATACCACTATTAAGGGCTAATGCGCGAAAGAACTCCTCCACCAATTCTGTATCAAAGGTGCCCACTTTGCCAGCCGGTAAGGGTAAATCCATTTCCAAATGACCCCGACCACTGATATCCACGGCTGCTAAAATTAGGGCCTCATCCATGGGTACCAGGGCGTGACCATAGCGAGTAATCCCGGCCTTATTGCCCAGGGCGCTCTTAAGAGCCTGCCCCAATGCAATACCCACGTCTTCCACGGTATGATGATCGTCAATATGGGTATCACCACTGGCCTCGACAATCAAATCAAAGGCTCCGTGTTTGCTAAACAGGTTTAACATGTGATCAAAAAAACCGACCCCGGTGGTCACCTGGTATTCACCGGTACCCTCTAAGATCAAGACCAGCTTAATTTGCGTCTCCGTGGTCAGCCGTGCCACTTCTGATTTGCGCTCCAGGGTCACCTTACTCCCCTCCTAACTCTGCCAGCACTGCGGACAATGCCTGGATGAATCGTTGGTTTTGTTCCGGGGTTCCCACAGAAACTCTAAGAAAGCCTGGCAATTCTGGGCCACCCAGTTTGCGGATGACGATCCCTTTGTCCAGCAGACCCTGATAAACTGTTTTGCTTTCGTAATTAGTGCGGAAAAGAATATAATTGGTGACCGAGGGATAGGGTGTAACCCCGGCCATCCCTTGCAGTTCTTGCCAAAGCTGGTTGCGACTCTCAATAAGGTCTTGGATTTGCTGGGTAAAGATTTCCCTGTGCTGCAGTACCAACCTGGCAGCTGCTTGGGAAAAGGCGTTTAAATTGAAAGGTTGCTTCACTTTTTTAATTTGGCGCAGCACATCTGGATTACCAATCATATATCCCACCCGCAAGCCTGCCAAAGCATAGGCTTTGGAGAAGGTACGCAGGATCACTAAATGGGGGTAACGTTGCAGCAAGGGTAAACAATCCTGACCGCCAAATTCCAGGTAGGCCTGGTCAACCACCACGAGGCAGTTCACCGCTTGCAGTACACTTTCTATTTCTTCCAAGGTAGAGGCGTTGCCGGTGGGGTTATTGGGTGAACAAATGAACAGCACGCGGGAATCTGGTTTCCGAGCATAGCACAAGAGAGCAGGTACATCCAGGGAAAAATCCTCCCGGCGGGGTATCGGTATGGGTTTTGCCCCGGCCACCAGGCAATGAATACGATACATGGAAAAGGTGGGATTGGTAATGAATACCCGACCACCGGTACCAAAGGTGAGTAGAAGGTTTAGGATTAACTCATCAGAACCATTGCCGACCATAATTTGTTCTGGGGTTACCCCTAGATAGGCGGCAATATCCCGGCGCAAAGCGACAGCTTCCCCGTCGGGGTAACGGCTGAGCATTTCATCGGCAACCAATTCCCCCAACCGCTGTGCTACCTCTGCAGGAAAGGGATAGGGATTTTCATTGGCATCCAGCTTTACCACATTGGAATAGAGAGGGGTATCATAGGCTACCAATTTATCCAAATCTTTCCGAACGATACTACTTAGATCAAAGGGAAACACCATCCTCACTTCCTTTCAACCGCACTCTAACAGCATTGGCATGGGCTTGCAATCCTTCCACCTCAGCCAGACGAACAATGTCCGGTCCCAACTGAAGGAGGCTTTCTTTGGCAAAGGAAATCACGCTGGATTTCTTCATAAAAGTATCTACATTTAAGGGAGAATAAAAACGGGCGGTGCCACTGGTGGGCAGTACATGATTAGGCCCGGCCAAATAATCTCCCACTGGTTCCGGTGAGTATGCCCCCAGGAAAATAGCACCGGCATTTTTAATCTGTCCCAGACATTCGAAGGGTTGTGCTACCAGTAGTTCCAGATGTTCCGGGGCAAACTGGTTGGCCAAGGCCAGGGATTCCTGAAGTCCGTCGGTAATCACGATGGCACTATAGTTGGTCAGCGCTTCTCTGGCTATCTCCTGCCGGGGGAGCGCTGCCAATTGCCGCTCCAGTTCCTCGCCTACTTTAATGGCTAGGTCTTCATCATGAGTCAGGAAGATAGCTGAGGCCAGACGGTCATGTTCTGCCTGGGAAAGCATATCCGCTGCGGCATATTCCGGGTTGGCCGAGCTATCTGCCACCACCAACACTTCACTGGGGCCGGCCAGCATATCAATGCCCACCTGACCATAAACCAGTCGTTTCGCCAACGTAACGTAGATATTACCCGGCCCGGTGATTTTATCCACCCGTTGGATGGACTCTGTGCCATAGGCCAAAGCGGCCACCGCCTGGGCACCGCCCACTTTATAAATTTCATTCACCCCTGCTTCGGCTGCCGCCACCAAGGTATAGGGGTTAACACTACCATCTGCTTGGGGCGGCGTTACCATGATAATCCGACCAACGCCGGCCACTTTAGCCGGAATAGCATTCATCAGCACCGAGGAGGGATAAGAAGCGGTCCCTCCGGGTACATAAATACCCACTCGTTCCAGGGGCAGGATCAGCTGTCCCAGGATAGTACCGTCCTGTTCGGGCTGAAACCAGGAACGTAATAATTGTTTCTGGTGGAACTTTTCAATCCTGTCCTTGGCCAAGCGCAGGGATTTTAAAACCTCTTGATCCACCGCTGCATAGGCCTGTGCCATTTCTGCAGGGCTTACCTTTAACTGGGCCGTACTCAAGCTGGCACCATCAAAACGCCGCGTGAAGGCACACAGGGCCGCATCGCCGGTTTGCCGCACTTCTTCCATAATGGCCGCCACTCGGGCAGCCAATTCATCTATGTTTGTGACGCGTTTATCCAATAAGGCACTCAGTTGTTCTGCATCCGTTGCCTTGATGGTCCTAATGACACCCATCCAGTATACCCTCCTCCACAATTTGCCGCATTTTTTCCACCAGCGGATTGATTCTCTCGCTTTTTAGGCGGTGGCTAACCCGGTTGGCGATTAAACGTGTGGTAGAGCTTAAAACATCCGCAATGGGTACCAGCTTGTTTTCTTTCAGGGTACGACCGGTGGAAACCAAATCCACAATCATCTCTGCCAAGCCAACAATGGGGGCCAACTCAATATTTCCATGCAGTTTGATAATTTCCATCTGCATACCCTGGCGGCGAAAAAACTCCTCTGCGATATGGGGAAATTTAGTGGCCACCCGGGTTTGATTCCATTGCTGCAATGCTTGCTCCTTGCCTTCCGGTACAGCCACCATAAAGCGGCAGCCACCATATTTTAAATCCAGTAATTCATAAACATCCTTATGCTGTTCCACAATTGTATCTTTTCCCGCTAAGCCTAAATCTGCGGCACCATATTCTACATAGGTGGGAATATCCGTCGGGCGACAGATAATAAACCGTACCGCATCCTGTTCAGAATAAAGCAACAGTTGACGTCCCGGATTTTGAATCGCCTCTATTTGTAAACCAGCCAAACCAAGTAACTTGACCGAGGGTTGGTACAGGGTTCCCTTGGGTAAAGCAATGGTTAACATTTCTCTGGCTGCAACCAAGTTCACATCACCTCTTTAGTTTATTAAACTATTAATAGTAGATTAGTATCGCGATGGTGTCAAGAGGAATTTTTCTATGGATAATACCCTACCCTGAACACATTTTCTCTACTTGCTATAGCAAAACGCCGGTTGCCCGGCGTTTTTCACACAGTAAATTCTTCTTTATTCCCATCAGCAGAGAAATAAATCACCCGGGTCGCCCCTAGAGTACGTGCTTCGGCCTTTGCTCTGTTCGGGGGGTACTCAAACAAAGCCGTTACCACTTTCAGTCCACTATTTCTTAATTCACGTGCTGTCGCCAGTGCTTTGGCCATACTTTCATTTTCCCAAGCCACCAGCACGTCAGGCATAGGCTCTTGGGGTACGCCCTGTAGTCTTTCCAGGGCCACCAGCACCCGATCTAAATTGACGGCAAAACCAGTGGCTGGCATGGGATAGCCGTAATTGGCCAGTAATTGGTTATAACGTCCACCACCACAGATGGGAAAGCCTACAGCCACATTGTAACCTTCAAATACCAGACCGGTATAATAATCCAAGCCCCTTAACAGCCCTAAATCTAAAGTAATATATTTTTCAACACCATAACAGCTAAGCCCCGCATATAATTGCTGCAGGTTAAGAATGGCATCGGCGGCAGGACCCTCCTGGGCCAGTTCCCTGGCCTTATCTAAAATTTCCGGTCCTCCCCGCAGTTCTATCAGGTCCAATCCTCGTCTGGCTTCTTCGGGAGTAGCAGCATGGGC
>CAMKDG010000152.1 GCA_946411205.1 uncultured Desulfotomaculum sp. | reverse complement strand
TGTCAAAAGGTTTTTTCTGTGTTAATCATTAACATGACCATTTTAATCTTTTTTCCTGCCGTCATCATTCTAAGGGTCATGAGAACAGCGTTATTAAAGAAACTTACACATCAGTTAATCACTATAGAAAAAGCAGTTTGCGCTGGCAAACTGCTTTTTCTATAGCTTTGTTTTATCTCCAGATGCTTTTAAGCTGACGTAACCGCTTACGCTCTTGCACAATTTCTAAAATTTGACCCACTGTCATCATCAGAATAGGCATCATAAAGAGTGTCATCACCACAACTGGATTAACAGCTAATTCCTGAAAACCAACCGATAAAGGCGAAGATGACATAATTCGCAAATTTTGCGTTTTGGATTTATAGCAATGATCCCCGATTATAGTTACTGCTGTTACCTTTATCTCGCCCAGGGGCATGTTGGGGACTAGAGCAATATTTGCTTGAAAATGCTTGCCCTGCCTCTTAACAATACCCTCACGAATTCCATAAAGATTCTTAGCCACCTTCTGTTGAATGGCTTGCTTAATATAATCCTTCTCCAGTCTAAGGGTAGGTTCATTTTGATCTATGAGCCTAGCCCTAACCCAAGCCTTTGCGTTCAAGTGATCAAAATCCGGGGATAAGCCAAGCTCTGCATGGTAGGATTTTTCGATTGCTTCCAGAGGTTCAGAGGTTAGCACTTGATAGTAACCAGATAACCCCTTTACTTCGTTTTCAGCATACTTGATAAACCAGGAATCATTGTTACCAAAGCTTACCTGTTCTGATATTTGAGGTCCTTCTAACGTTATGATGACAGGTGCGTCTTCCGGTGCAAGCCCAGAAATAGATAGGCTATCTTTTGATGGATTTAACCCCACTTCCAGTTTATTGGTTGATAGCTTGCAAGTTATCTCTTCCCCCCAGGCGAAGGCAGGCACTGTAAGGACGAAAAACAGTAACATGACGAATAAACGAATTTTCATATAGCACCTCTCTTCTACAAAAGGTTTAGAGAAGTGATCATGACAAACACTATCCCAAGTGGTAGTGGATGGAGCTTTCTTTTTCTGAAAATACCAGAGAAAAGAGTGTAGGTTAGAGCGGTACCCAAAAACATCCAGAGGAGTATCTGTAATGGAATTGGATATGCTACCATACCGCTGGTAGCTGCTACTGTAACAAAACTTAAAATATTGATAAGGACAACCGTTCCTAAAGCAATAAAAATGGGTACTTCTAAAAAAATGACCATAACCGGGCAAAGCAGTATTGCAGCAACCGGACCTATTATTCCCGCAGTTACACTTACTATGAAGCCTAAAACCACAGGAATCACCGGACAAATATTGATACCACTGTCTATGAACTTAATTTTTCCCGGGAGCTTATTAAGCAAAGAAACAATTTGTTTTCTGACAGGGTTATTCGGCTTGGGAAGAATTGCAAATGGCTTACGCCGGTAGATGAAGCTACCTATTAGTAGTAGCAAATAAAGGGAGAGCAACGCAATATGACTAAGGTTAATCAGATTAGTAAGATACTGTGAAACAAAAGCTCCGGTTAATACCCCCAAAAAGGCCAACGCAGTTAACATTTTATCGATATTTCTGGATCGTATCTGGTCTACTATCCCGGGTATGAGCAAAGCTGCTGTAATGAAAAGTGCTATAGGTATTGCTTGCTCCGGTATTAAGCCTGCTGCTAAGAGTAATGGTAAGGCCATAAGAGTACCGATGTTACCGGCCCACAGCATTAGGACTGCTAACCCAACACCCAACAGAGCAAAATGCAAAGACCCTGCAAAAATAACCAGATCCATTTTTTACACCTCCGTAACCAAAGTAATGTTACAAAGCGCAAGAATCATGCCAAAAAAAACCGACCCAAAAGGGTCGGTTTTTTCAAAAAATTGTTTGTTTTTAAGCAATAAACTGCTTTATAACTTACGTCTATCGTATTTCTCCGGGTAATTCTCGGCCGCGATCTGTCTATTATAACACACCCAATAATCAGGTTTTGTTTGTATACACACATGGTTGCCTGCTCAATCTCTTTTATTCCTTTTTAGACTCGGGTTTTTTATGATTTTCGTTTAGTTGCGTAAGCAACTGGGCAATATCCTTCATCTCCTGGGATGAGATTTTGAAAGCAAAGCGAACACTGATAAGAATTGAAATTAGAATTGATATTACGTTTAAAAAAACAATCCATATAATAGGTGATATTGAGGTGACAAAGAATCCTTTTGGAAAATTTTTAGCCCCATCATTATTTAGTTGAATTAACTCGCCAATGATTAGGTTAGCTCTTTCCCAGGTTGGATAACTAGCCTTATATTTTTCATTTGCCAAAGAGAAATTGTGGATTTTACCAGCATCCAAAACCTCTTGTAACTGCTTTCTATAATCCTGCCACTTATGTCTAAAGGCTACGTAAAGTTCTTTTTCTTCACTGCTTGTCATGTATTTTGTTTCATATTCTAAAGATCTAGTATCAATCTCTTGTAACAATGGCTCTAGCTTTTCCTTTTCAATTTTTCCCATTTGTTTCGGGTCCGTTTCTAAAGTAATCTGCAAGGCTAAGCTGGGAACATCTGATACCGCCCCATTTAGCCAGCCTAAAACCTCCATACCAGATCCCCAGGCCTCATCAATCTCTTGTGGCTTATTGCTGACTTTAGACATATTAAAAAATATTATTAAGGAAGCAATTAACATTGTAAATGCTATGGCAAAGAAAATCTTATACAGATTATTATTGCTCATCTCTAGCCCCTTCCTAAAAACAGAACTATTTTTAGAGGTATTCTTCTTATGTCCCAAGTACTCCTTTTATCAGATTCCCCTTTTAAAAAACTAAGCAACAAATGTGCCAACTCTATGTAATGAAAAAAAGTCCCTGCTGGGACTTTACATAGTTACAAATTAACTCTTATTTTCTGGCCTCTTTTTAGCGTTTATTTTGTGTTACATTTTTATATACGAAATAGCAAACAAATAGAATGACAAAAATAACAATAGCATAACTTACTGGACGAATATATTGTTCAACTGTATGCCAATGTTCTCCAAGCTTTAGGCCTAAATATGTTAGTCCCATGTTCCAAGGAATGCATCCTAAAAAGCTCAGGATAAAAAATCTCCAAAAATTCATCCGGGCTATCCCTGCCGGTAGAGATATGAAGGTTCTAACGACCGGCAGGTTCCGTCCCAGAAAAACAGCCCAGCCGCCAAAACGTTCAAACCATTTATCAGCTTGTTCCATATGTTTGGTATTAATCAGAAAATACTTGCCATATTTGATTAAAAAAGTGCGCCCTCCACTCGCCCCTACCCAGTAGGTCAAAATAGATCCTACCACGTTGCCCAAAACCCCGGCCCAAACTACGTACCAATATTGAAATTTACCGATTCCCACTAGAAAACCGCCAAAAAGCATAATAACTTCACTAGGCAACGGAATGCAGGCACTCTCTATCGCCATCCCAATGAAGATACCCCAATATTTAAGCGTTTCAATTAGTGAGATTGCTGCATCAGCAAATAGATTGATTACTTCATTTAACATTTATTAACCTCATTATAAATAAAATTATTCGATAAACTCTGTTTGGTGGATCATTCCCAGTCCAAATATCTCAAGATACTATTCAAAAGACAACAGTATCTTTCAGGAGATTTTAATAGTGTTAGTTAGTATTATTCTTGTAAGGCACCATATTTAGAAGTAACAGGGTAGAAACCGGATAGATAACTGCTGTGGCAGCAGCGATTATCCCTGCATCATTTGTGAATAACGCCACTGCAGCCCCAAACAAGGCTGCATAACAACCGTTTAGAGTATTCGGAGTCTTGTTTCTGATATGCTCAAGAAAATTTAAGCGAAATTTAAACATCAGCAGCATGAGGAAGATCGACATGACCAACATCCCACTCCAATAGGAATAACGCATCAAACGGAAGTCCATCTGTAGCTTCCTAATGATGATATCAAGTAAGCTGCCAATACCACTTGTTTGCATTTCCAAAACCGCCCTGCCAATATGCGTTCTTGGCCCGCTTAACAAATCTGCCAGGGAAATAAATATCATTACAAGTACTACAGAAGCCGCAACCATTAACAGTTGTCTTTTCCCAGTCTTGTAGCCCTGTGATAGCCAAAGAAGTGTGACAAAGGATGCGGTAACGGAAATAGACGCACCGCCTTTAGAGCCCAATCCCGGATATACCATGATAACAAGTACACCCACCATGAAGGCCATCACAAACAAAAGTCTTCCCTTAAAGCGCTTCATATCCATAAAGGCTGCAACCCCAACCGTCGTTGCTCCGATTACAGCACCCATTAGTTCATTCCCTATGCCGTAAAAACGCGCCCCATACTGAGGGTCATACCCTAGCGGAGAGTTTAGGATCATATTCGCACCCATGAATAAATCAGTAAACAGGATTGCAATAAAGGCTAAACAGATAGCTGTAACTGAAAATATAATACTTATCCTTTTGGAAAGGAGATAGATCGCTGTGGTAAGGGCAACCGTAATTAAAATGATTGCCGCAAAGGATTGAAGCAGCGTTAGTGTCCCTAAACTCGCCATAATTAGTAACCCAAATGGCAAAGTTAAAATCGCCAGGTAATTATAGAGTAATGACCGTCTTAGAACCTTTGAGTAATCATGGTTAAACAATCGTAAAATAAACATTACTAACGAACAAGCAAGTACAGCCAAAATATAAAAGGCTACCGTACTAAGAATGGGGACTCGACGAAGCGTATTCTTCACTAGCATATCCTGGAGATTGCTTAGGTATTGTAACGAATTTAATGACTTGGCAGTTACTGTTAAATTCTGACCGATCATTCCTTCGGCATTTTTTAATCCAAGAGCCTGTAAAATCGTTACCCCAATGTCAGTATTCGTAACAATGCCCGGTCGATGCGTTGTACCGGATGTAAGCAGGTCGCCACCAATACCTGGGCCAGCTAGAACCAGGGGAGTTAAGGTATTTCCCTGCCCTTTACTTGATTCAGAAGGAGTAGGGGTCACGACCATTAGGTAATCCCTTTGCAAATCAACGATCTTTAATAGTTGCCCTAAAAATCCATCCGCCCGATGTAAGGCTTGTTCCAGTTCCTCTTTTGACATGTCGCTATTTAATACAGGAGCGTAGGCTGCAACCCTCGTTGTGTCCCCATAATCAATTACTAAAACGTTACTTTTCTGGTAATGTTCATTAAATGAGGCCAACAGCTTTTCTTGATCCGTGCGTACTCCAAAAGGTGCTTTTTTATCCGCAATCAACAGGTTATTGGAGACATCACCATAGTCCACCAATCCCTTGCTATCCATCAGCATAGCTACCGATTGGCGGTTATACACATACCGTGAGAAATTTGGTTCTTCCTGGGGCAGATCCGCATTACCAATAACCGTTGTTTTTAAGCCTGCTTTATGTAACGCCTCTCCAAGTGCACCGATATTAACCTGATAGTGCTTATCTTCGTTTAAATTTTTTATTTGGGCAACCGATAGATTTACGATCTGGTACTGTGAAATATCATGAAGCGGATTACGTCGCTCATAAATATTTATAATAGCCTGCCCATTAATTTTTTCGTGGATATTAAAGGATTGGGAAGCTCCAGGGTTCCCCAAAGCACGGCTGCTTGCTCCGATGGTCGTAAAAGTATTATCCGGTATAGCTCCCCCGCCTGTGGTGGTATTCATCAGTGCCACCGAACTTGTTTGTAAAAGAGATTTAAAATTTGTGAGTTCCGGCTGATTAAGATCCTTAAATTGTATTTGATCTATTACTAAAATAACAAAATGGTTATTGTCCTGTGGTTGTGCATAGACGACTTTCGTAAACATCGTCATGACTAACAATAAGGTAAATAAAAAACGTACTATATTTTTCTGCATATCAATTCTCCATCTCTAGCCTCTGTTATTTATCTCTACAATTTTAACAAAAAAGGAAATGCTTGTCGAACCCATTAAATTTATTATTGCTTATTTTCATCCATAAAGTATAATAAATAGTTAATTAGTTGTTTATAAATAAACTATTGTAGAATGGAAGGATGGTAGTAGAATGGGATTGTCTGTCTTTTTAACCTTATTGCCAATTATGGCCATTGTTTATTTAATGGTCCGCAAACAATTGGCGGCAGATCTAAGCGGTATTATAGGTTGGGTATTAACCGTTATCATTGCCTTGCTATTCTTTAATACCTCCCTAGGAATCAGCTTCACCTCTAGTCTTGCCGGGATTATTTCGTCTTTTCCTGTTTCCTTGATGGTGCTTACCTCGATCTTACAAATCACCTTTATGCAAACAACCGGCGCACTCCAAAGAATCGTTATTTTTATTAAAACCCTTGCCCCAACTGATAAGGCTGTCCAAATTATGTTACTGAATGTAGGGGCGGGAACCCTGCTTGTTTCTATCGGTGCTACTCCCGTATCAATTTTACCCCCAATCATGATCGCTTTGGGCTATTCCACCTTTGTCGCAGTTGCCTTACCCGCTATTGGCTTTGATGCATTATGTACCTTTGCTTTACTCGGTGCACCTCTGGTAGTTTTTGCAGATTTAACAGGAACCCCTTTGGTTGAGTCGGCCCAGGTATTTGCAAAATTCTTACCCGTGATATCTACTTTAATAGGGTTTGGTATGCTTTGGATTGTCGGGCGTACCCGCTTAATGATAAAAGGGTTTATCCCCTGTGTCCTAGCGGGAGCCACAAATGGGGGAGTAGCTATTGCCATGAGCCATATTCCCATCCTCCAATCCGGAATTGTTTTAACCGGTGTGGTAGCAGGCCTTTGCACTATTCTGGTTATGCTAGCCTATTTAAAAGTAACCGGCAAACCCATTATTGACCGTTCCGTATTAACAGAAGAAGATCTTACCAAAGAGAAAGATATGTCCTTGGTGGTTGCCCTTTCACCATGGTTAATCCTTGTTACGATCTTGTTAATACTTAACTTTTATAGCCCTTTATTTACTTTATTGTTCCAGGCTCTGGCTATGCCTATCTCCGTAATACCCGGTCAGGTCATCAAGACAAGATTACTTTGGAACGCCTATACTTGGGTATTAATTAGCACCCTACTGGCAGCCCTAATCATTAAACCCTCCGGTAAAGCCCTTAAAGAAACCTGGCATAAGTGGTTAAAAAGGGCCCCCAGACCTACCGTGGCGGCAGCAATATTCTTTGCCATCGCCTTTGTCCTAAATAATTCAGGTATGCAACAAGTCGGAGGTACTTGGCAAATTACAAATCCTAACGCAAACATGATTGCCGTTTTAGCCCAGGCATCCGCGTCATCCTTTGGCCCCATGTATCCATTTGTCAGTAGCTTTCTAGGCTTGTTCGGTGGCTTTGTTAGCGGTAGTGAAGCTTCCACCATCGCGATGTTTACCAAGTATCACCTATTAACTTCGAAATTACTTAATGTTGACCCCTTGATTGTCATTGCTGCCACAGCGATCGGCGGTGGTTTAGCCAGTGTAATATCACCCGCTAAACTCCAGAATGCCGCCGCTACCATTGATGCTTTAGGAATAGAAAGTGAAGTAATCAAGACAGCCTTCATCATATCAATACTCTTAACCACAGCTTCCGCTATCATGGCTATGTTATTTATAGTATAAAAAATATCTTAAAAGCAGGAAAT
>CAMKDG010000151.1 GCA_946411205.1 uncultured Desulfotomaculum sp. | reverse complement strand
GACCATCACCGAGTAAAATTCATCTGGGTAAAAGGTCATGCGGGTAACCCAGAAAATGAACGTTGCGACCGCTTGGCAGTGGAAGCCGCAAAACAGCCAAACCTTCCCCTGGATATTCGATGATAAGAAATTCATGGTGATAATCTCCCAATTTGACATACTATATTAGAAATTAAGAGATAGGAGGTTTTCTTTTGAATAGCAATATTAAAAACCGGGATGAGATAGAAGAACAGTACAAGTGGAATCTTACTTCCATGTACCAAAACTCCGAGGAAGTGGTAACAGATCTGGCCCTCGTCAAGGAACTGTTAGAAAAATTCGTAAGCTACCAGGGGAAACTAAATAATAAGGATACCCTTTTAGAGGCTTTATTGCTGCAAGACCGGATGGAGCAAATCGTCGAGAAAAGTTACAGTTATTCTCATATGAAACTGGATGAAGACAACACCAATACAAAATCTCTGGCCCTCTTTGATCAGGTAAGGAGTCTTTATGTCCTTTATAATGAAAGAACCAGTTTCTTTATTCCAGAATTAATGAAGCTGGATTTTGCCACCCTGCAGGGCTTTGCTGATGATGCCAGGTTTAAAGATTATCGGCACTTTATTCAGGAAATAAGCCGTAACAAAGAACATATCCTTTCCGATATTGAAGAGAAACTCCTATCCTCCTTTGGCGAACTGGCCGGAGCACCCAAGAGTATTTTTCAAACCCTCAACAATGCAGATTTAAAGTTCGGTGAAGTACCGACTGAAGAGGGTCCGCCAGTTGAACTGACCCACGGCAGCTACCAAAGCTTGATCCAAAGCAATAGCCGGGACGTCAGACAGGCCGCCTATAATGAGTTGTATCGTGTTTACAAAGAGTTTAAGAATACCATTGCCCAAACCTACATCAATTCAGTAAAAAAGGATTGTCTTTATGCTCGTCTGAGAAAATTCAGTGGTGCTTTGGCCGCCAGCACCCACTCGGACAACGTTGATGTAGCGGTATACAACAATTTGATTACCACCGTCCATAACAACATTGGCCTACTGCATGAGTATATCAATTTCCGCAAGCAAGTGATGGATCTGCCGGAACTTAGGATGTACGATTTGTATGTGCCGCTGGTAACGGAATTAAAGAAAACCTATCCTTATCAAGAGGCCGTTGAACTGGTGCTCCAGGGCCTGCACAAATTGGGCAACCAGTATGTTAACGATTTGCAGCAGGGGTTGGCAAACGGCTGGGTGGACATCTATGAAAGCAAAGGTAAAACCTCGGGAGCTTATTCCACCGGAGCCTACGGTTACCACCCTTATATTTTGTTAAACTACCATGGCACCCTAAATGATGTGTTTACCTTGGCCCATGAGGCCGGTCACTCGATGCACACTTTCTACTCACATAAAAATCAACCCTATCGCAATGCCAGCTACACCATTTTTGTGGCAGAGGTGGCATCTACCCTAAATGAAAGTCTACTAATGCATTCCTTGCTGGACAAAACCACCGATAAAAAGGAAAAATTATATCTTTTAAATTACAATTTGGAACAAGTTCGTACGACTGTCTTCCGGCAAACCATGTTTGCGGAATTTGAAAAAATCACCCATGAAAAGGTTGAGCAAGGCGTCAGCTTAACACCGGACGCCCTCAGTGAGATTTACTATGACTTGAACAAATTCTATTATCAGGGAGTCCAAATGGATGACCAAATCTCCTTGGAATGGGCCCGTATTCCACATTTTTATAACGCCTTTTATGTCTACAAATATGCCACCGGCATGAGTGCAGCGGTGGCCCTGGCCAACGGTATTCTCCAAGGCGGTCAAACGGAGCTTGCTAAATACTTAGAATTTTTGTCCAGCGGAGGTAAGGATTACCCCATTAACCTCTTGAAGAAAGCCGGAGTGGATATGGAAACTCCGCAGCCGGTGGAAGCCTGCCTGAACTCCTTTAAGGAAAATTTACAGGCGGCTGCGAAGCTAGTGTAAAAAGCTTATGGCATAACCTCTTGAGCTTAGGCTGGGTCCCAAAGTAGGAGGCGACCGCAATGGTTGCAGTACACAGCTGCTCCTGGGGCTTTCAATTGTTTGATCTTATCAAAGGAGATGCCCAGGTGGCAGCCAGAGCAAGTGTCCTTAGTAACCCGACCCACGGGGTGGCGATGTTTTTTCTGTAACTGCCGGAAAAGTTCTAATTCCTCTGTCCCGATTTCCTGCGTTAACTCTGTAATTTCACGGGCTAAATCTGTAGCCCGTGTTTTTATTTCTTCTTTTTGCCGTAAATAGTTCTCGTGTAAGGTTTTGTATTGGGTGGTGACAGTAGTAAGTTGCTGTTTCTTCTCTTCCCACATCCCTTTGATATCTTCCCTCTGCTGCATCACCGCCAGTTGTTTGTCCTCAGAACTGGTAAGTTCTTCATTTAATTTGGCCAACCTTTGCTGATAATTTTTAATCTCTTTGCTTTGCAAGGAACCATCATAAATTTTTTCATTCAGTTGCCCTTGTTTTTCCTTCCATTCCGCCTCAACTCGTTCTAAACTATTGACCTCTTCTTTGGCACTTTGATACTGACCTTTTAAATCTTTAAGTTGGTTCTGTAATGCTTCAATTTCATTTTTCAATAATTTTAGCTGTTTGACCAAGGCTGGATCTACTATCTGCAATTTTTGTTTTTCTTGCTGTTCCTCTAACAGTTGCAACGCCCACAGTTTACGTACCTTTGCCATACCGGACCACTCCTTTTTGAAAATAGAATACGTTACTTAAAAAAAGAAAAATAAAAAGAAAGGAGAGACCTTTCTCCTTTCCTAAATATACATAAACGGATCAGATTGACGTTTAGTAAGCATGAACTCAACAGCCAAATCTCTGGCCTGACAGGCTTGTTCTAACTGATTTTGTAATTGGGGCAAAATAAGATGTTCGGTTGCAAAATGTCCTGCATCGATAAAGCTCATTCCCGCTGTCAGCATATCCTGAGCAGTATGGTATTTAATATCACCGGTAATGAGCACCTCTGCTCCTTTCGCGGCAGCAACCGGCCAAAGTTCGGATCCCGAGCCACCACAAACAGCCACCCGGCGAACATCCCGCCACATCCCGCCGCCTACCTTCACAGTAGCCAAGCCCAGGGCTTCTTTGACATAAATAATGAGATCGGCAAAACTCATAGTTTCTTTTAATTCACCAATTCTACCCAAGCCCTGGGAGTTTTTGTGGTTCTCCAGTGGATACAAATCGTAAGCCACTTCCTCATAGGGATGGGCCTCCAACATGGCTTTCAGTACAGTTTTCAGTTTGTGGGCAGGCACAATGGTCTCCAGTTTGATTTCGTCCACCCGTTCCACTTGACCTTGCCGTCCCTTAAAAGGGTTGGTTCCCTCCAATGGACGGAAGCTCCCACTGCCTGTCGTTTGGAAAGTACAATCACTATACTTGCCAATCCAGCCTGCTCCTGCTTGACAGATAGCCTGGCGAACTGCTTCAGCCTGTTCCACCGGAACAAAAACTGCCAGTTTTAGATATTTTTCCCCCTTTGAAGGATGCATGATTTCTAGCTTCTCCAATCCCAACCGGCTGGCTAAGATCGTGTTCACTCCATCAATTGCACTGTCTAAGTTGGTATGAGCCGCATAGACTCCGATATTATGCTGAATTAATTCGGCAATCAATGCCCCCTTGGGCTCATCCAGCCGAATGTTTTTAATCCCCTTCATTAACATCGGGTGATGGCAGATAATTAAATTGGCGTTTTTTTCTTGGGCCTCCCGTACAATCACTGTATCTACATCCAGAGCCAACAGGACTTTACTAACTTCTGCCCGTGGGTTGCCAATTTGCCAACCACTGTTATCCCATTCCTCGGCCAGCCAACGGGGTGCCATTTCTTCTACTAGGTTCGTAATTTCTTGGGCGATTACCGTCAATCTAACCTCCCCTTTCTTTCACAACAGTCTGTAAAATCACATTTATGTGTTTGCCGTGCCTTTTGGATAAAAACAATCCTCTTCCCACTTAATAGGATTTGTGTCGATATATTGCCAAATACTAAGGTAATCCTGCTCGTTGCGAATGATATGGTCGTGATAAGAACGCTGCCAGATTTGTCGTCCTGAAATATGTTCAGATTTATTTGCTAATTTTGTTGTTATCGATTTAAATGCGCATATAATATCCACAATCGTCGTAGGGGCGGGGCTCTGCTCCGCCCGCTGTATCGTAATAATCATGTGAATATGATTTGGCATAATGACATATTTATCAATGTTAATATCAAACCGTTCGGATAAATTTTCTATTTCTATTTCTATTATTTTTCCAATCGGGCGGAGCAGAGCCCCGCCCCTACAGATATCTGACAATATTTCACATCTATTTTTTGTGCATATTGTTATAAAATACACACCGTTTTGGCTGTAATCGTAACCCTTTAATCGATTTGGTTTTCGTACCGGTAGATTATTCATGCCAAAATCATCACACAATCATTCAAGATTCATCCCTTGTGTCAATTTATCGATTTTAGCTATTTTCCACTCAATTTGAACCGCCTTCTCCTGAACAGCTGGTTGACTGCTTTTGGCTAGACCGTCTAGTATGCGTTGGTATTTCTGTTGTAGCCGCTGCAAATACAATGGCAACAACGGATGTCTTTTCTCCAACAAGCGGGGGCCAATCTCGAAAAGTAGCGGTTCCTCTAGCTCTTCTCTGCCCCTCTCTGCCACAAGGATCAAATACAACCGGTTATCTTCCAGTAACAGTTCCTCATCCACCAGAGACCAACCATGGTTAATTAAATAATTGCGTAGCTCCGCTTCATCCGCCATAGGTTGTAGGATTAATCTACGGGCGTGTATGGCTGTCTCCGGAGCTGCCTGTAAGATATCTCGAATGGTTCCCCCACCCATCCCAGCTATAACAATGGTATCTACTTCACCGGGTTGAACCCTCTCTAAACCATTCCCCAACCGAAGGTCTATCTTATCGGATACCTGGTACTGTTCAACATGGGCTCTGGCAGATTCTAATGGCCCTTTATTGATGTCAGCAGCCACCGCTCTGGTACAAATTCCTTGTGAGACCAGATACACCGGTAAATATCCATGATCTGTCCCGATATCGGCCATGACACTTCCGGTTGGCACATAGCCGGCTAGTTTTTGTAATCGATTACTTAAATGTATCATTGCACCATCCTCAATAATCTTTATTTCGCCTAGAAAGAATAAAATCCTCTTATTTCCTCATAGACATAATCTTTCTATAGTATGTACCAGGCACCAAGGAAAAAGACAGTATACTATCCTGGTTATGGAAGAACACTTGGTAGTGTACTGAAGGGCAGTTGCACAATGAACCAATGATGCGAATTGGCCGGTAACCTATGTTTCAGCAATTCATTCGGACGAGCAAAGCTAGCCCCTACTACAAAATATTTTAACTAACCACGCCTACGGCCTAAGGCTTATGACCTATGACAAGAAAGAGAGTGCCGCTTACTACCGTTTTCGACACTCCCCTAAATATCACTTATTGAATTGGGTTCTCTGGTGGATTACTTTTGAATCTACCGATCTGTTCCTTTAAGTCTTCGGCCAATTGATCCAGTAAACCCGCTGAGGCCGCCACTTGCTCAAAGGAAGCCGTTTGTTCTTGAATGCCTGCGGCTATTTCCGAGCTATCAGCAATAGCCAAAGTACTTGCGGCAGCCACCTCCGCCGAATTTTGCACCAAACCATCCACCAGCCCCTGGATAAGGTTAAATTTATCACCAGTCTCTTCAATTAGTTGATGACCTGTTTTAACCTGTTGCAGCCCTTCTCCCATGTGTTGAGTTAGTTCCTGGGATTGCTGGATAATCTCTTCGATAATTTTCCTGACATCTTTAGCTGCCTGATTGGATTCATCTGCTAGGTTTCTTACTTCCTGCGCTACCACCGAGAACCCTCGGCCATGCTCGCCAGCCCTGGCTGCCTCAATGGCTGCATTAAGGGCCAATAGGTTGGTTTGATCGGCAATGTCGCCAATGAGCCGGACAAAGCCGTTAATATCATTGATTTTCCCCCCTAAACCACTGGTTTCTAGGGCCAACCCGTTTACCCTCTGATGCAGGGTTGCCATCCGATCCACCGCTTGTTTTACTACTTCACTACCCTCCACAGCGGCGCAACTGGCCTGCCGAGATTTACCGGCAGCAATT
Source organism: uncultured Desulfotomaculum sp. (assembly GCA_946411205.1). Classification (GTDB taxonomy): domain Bacteria; phylum Bacillota; class Desulfotomaculia; order Desulfotomaculales; family Desulfotomaculaceae; genus Desulfotomaculum. Next base: position 1,493 of record CAMKDG010000151.1, on the reverse strand, counting down.
TCTGCCATATTGCCTAAGCCCTGCATGGAGAAAGCCATTTTTTCCACCCTCTCGGTGGCATCTTGAGCAGAACTACTGGTTTCATCTGCTGATTGGCTTAGGGATTTGCTGGAATCAATGAGTTGATCAGCCACTCGGACCGTTTGACCAATTAACTGCTTAAAATTTTGTTGCATGGTATTAAAACTATGCCCTAAGGAGGCGATCTCATCCTCTCCCCGGACAACCAAAACCTTTGTTAGATCTCCCTGGGCCACAGCAACCATATGCTCTGATAGCAAATGAACTGGCTTAAGTATGTTACTAATCACCCAGTACATCACCGTTCCCATCACTAGTAAGGCTAAGATCAAGTGAAGGGCACTGTCTATAAGAACTTCATTTAATTCAGTTAAAATTTTAGATCGATCCAAATTGACTTTTACATAGCTAATAGGTTCTCCCTTAAAGTCGAAAACCGGAATAATGATTACCGCCGCTGATTGCTCACTTAGATTGATGTAATAATAGCTTTTACCGGACATGGCTTTTTTTATTTCGGCAGCATCTACTCGGAGAGCATCTTTTTCCATTGTTCCAGCCAGTGGTTTACTTGTATCTACCTTTTGCCAGGCTACTCCCGAACTGGCATAGGGGTACATGAAAAAATCTCCACCACATTGTTCCTTCCACCGCTTTAACAATGCAGGATTAAATCCCATACCAAATTCTGCACTCCCCACATGTTGACCCTGGTAAAGAACCGGTGCTACTACCCGAAAACCATATCCTCCCTTACCTTCTTCCAGACCGCCTACCAGTTTTCTTTCTTTGTTACTTTGTAAAACAGTAGCCCGAAAGGAGGATAAGTCATCACCAAATTTCTGGGGTTGGTGCAAACGCAGGAAAGACACAGCAGGCACTAGGTGGAATTGAAACTGTTCAATTCCTTCCTTTTTTACCTCGGCAAAAACCGGTGCGGTAAGTCGCAAAAGCTCCTCTCTATTTCTCTCAGCAAAGGCTTTCTGTACCTCTGGCATAGTAATGACACTGTTAAGCCCCATCGTTGTGGAAGTAAAGACTGCTTCCAGGTCATTTCTGACAATCGATTCGATGTTACGGTAGCTAACTTGTTCTTGGGATAGTATGGCGTTCCTCATTTGTTGATAACTCAGTGTTACCAACACTATTAGGGAGACTGTTACCAAAATCACTAACGGAGCTAAGAGTTTAACCTTACAGCTTTTTACCACCCACCGTACCATCCTTTCGTATATGAACTTGTATTATATTGGTATTATGTTATTAAATTACCATTACGGGGACTAACGTAATGTCCTACTTCTTACAATAAAATGGTCTAATTAGCGACATTTAAAAGTAAAAACTTGATTAGTTTGTACCTTATTATTCTTAGTTATCAATAGAAAAAACCCCTACCTAAAAGGTAAGGGTTTTTTTGGTGGGCGATGACGGGATCGAACCGCCGACATCCTGCTTGTAAGGCAGGCGCT